>JBGAOK010000043.1:0-26229 GCA_044221805.1 Meridianimarinicoccus sp. | reverse complement strand
GAGCACCCACCGCGCGCACCGCGCGCGGCCCGGCCCAACGGGATGAGTGGCCGCCTGCGGCCGCGAAGACAGGCGGGAGCCCCCCGCGGTCCCGGAACCCGCCCGGCGGGTCAGTTGGCCGCGATCTCGGCCTGCAGCGTCAGCGGCACCGGCGCGCCCTTCAGGCGGGCGCGATAGGGCGCCAGGGCCTCGGTCACCCGCATCACATAGTTCCGGGTCTCGTCGAAGGGGATCATCTCGATCCAGTCCACCGGATCGATCGCCCCCTTGCGCGGATCGCCGTTCGCCTCGGCCCATTTGAGCGGCCGTCCCGGCCCGGCATTGTAGCCCGCCACCACGAAGACGCTGGCCGCGCCGAAGCGGTCGCGCAGGTCCTGCAGATAGGCGATGCCCAGCCGCGCATTATAGGCCGGATCCGCGGTCAGGTCGGCCAGCACGAAGGGCAGGTCCTCGCGCGCGGCCATGTGCTGGGCGGTGGCCGGCATCACCTGCATCAGCCCGCGCGCCCCGGCAGAGCTGATCACGTCGGCGTTGAACTCGCTCTCGCGCCGGGCGATCGCCAGGGCCAGCTCGGGCGCCACGTCGGGGGCGTCCACCTCGGGCAGCGGGATCACCGGGAAATAGGCCTTCTGCAGCATCAGCCCGCGCTCGGCCGCGCGCTTGGCGATCTGCAGCTGGACATAGGGATCGTCCAGTTCCGCCTCGGTCACGCTGAGCAACTGGCCGATCTGCTGGCGGTCCAGCCGTTCCGCCAGATGCGCCAGGAAGCGCGCCGCCAGCAGCCGGTCGCCGGCCGCGCCCAGGGCCAGCCCCGCCGCGTAGACGGTCGACTCGGCAAAGTCCGGGTGGCGCGGCACCCGGAAGGTCTCGGTCCCCGACAGCAGCGGATCCATCGGCAGGCCGGCCCGTTCGGCGGCCAGCTGGCCGTAGAAGCTGGTCTGATAGCGCGCAGCGAAGGCATAGGCGACCGCCGCATCCGCCGGGCGGTCCAGCTCCTCCAGCGCCCGGCCCTCCCAATAGCCCGCCCGGCCGAGGCTGATCGGCGAGGCGACCGCCGCGCGCATGTTGCGGAAATGGGTCAGCGCCGTCTTCGGATCGTCCAGCCGCCGGAGCGCGATGAAGCCCGCCAGCCATTCAAGGTCGGCATAATCGGCGCCGCCGGTCAGGAAATGGCGCGCGGCCAGTTGATAGGCTGTCTTCGCCTCGCCCGCGCGCAGCCGTTCCCGGGCGAGGTCGGCGCGCCGCTTCGCCCAGGCCTCGGGGCGGCCGAGCTTCCCGGCACTGCTGGAGCGGTCGAGGAACAGCGCGACCACCTCGTCGGTGCGGTCGCGCCGGGCGCGCCATTCCATCCGCTCGAAGGCCAGTCCCGCATTCCCGGCCAGCGACGCCGGCACCGCCTCGATCCTGGTGTCGACCCCCGGCGCGTCGAGCCTGAGCGCCAGCCGCGCGTCCGCAAGCCGCTGCCAGCCTTCGGGCACCCGCGCCCGCTGGCGCTCCACCGCGGCGGCGGCGCCGGTCCACAGCATCGCGTCCATCCGGGCGATCTGGTGGTCGGCCAGCGCGTCGCCATAGTTGGCCAGAAGGGTGCTCTCTGCCAGCGGTCCCAGCGCCAGCGACTCCCAGGCGCGGATCGCCAGCGCCCGCGCCTCGTCGCCGCGACCGGTGGCCTCCAGCGCCGCGCTCAGGCGCAGCACCCCGTCGCCGGTCTGCGGCTGGTCGGCGCCGAAGAAGGCGAAGACCGTCTCGGGCGCGGCATCGGCGGGAATCGTCGCCTCGCCGCGGACCTTCACCGCCGCCATCCCGGGCCAGTCGCCGTGGTCGCGCAGGAAGGCCATGTAGTCGTCGAAGCTGCCGTCGCCGGCGCGCAGGCGGTGCCAGGTCACGATGGCGGCGACCGCTGCGGGCTCGCCGCGGACCTCGGCGGCGGCGCTGTCCCAGTCACGGGCACGCACCGCCTCGAGCGCGGCCGCCAGATCGGCCGCGGCAGGTTCCCCTGCGCAGAGCGCAGCCACGACCGCCAGCTTTCCCCAGACCCGCATCACCCGTCCCGTCCAACCCGCCCTGTGCCGCCCCGCCCGGTCGCGGCGCTTGCGAGAATCCCGCGCGCGCCCGGCCCGGGTCTTGGCGCCAGCTTAGCCGAGCCGGCGCGGCTCTGCACCTGCCTGCGGCGCGATCCGGCCCGCGATCTTGGCAACCGGGTCGCCGCCCTGTATGGGACCGCGAACCCCGGAAGATGGAGTGCCGCGATGATCAAAGGGTCGATTCCCGCCCTGGTAACCCCGTTCAAGGACGGCGTTGTGGATCTCGACGCGCTCAAGATGCTGGTCGACTGGCACGTGGACCAGGGCAGCCACGGGTTGGTCCCGGTCGGCACCACCGGGGAAAGCCCGACGCTGAGCCATGCCGAACACGAGATGGTCGTGGAGGAAGTGGTGAAGGCCGCCGCCGGGCGCGTCCCGGTGATCGCCGGCGCCGGGTCGAACAACACCGCCGAGGGCATCCGGCTGATCCGTCATGCCGAAAGGGTCGGCGCCGATGCGGCGCTGGTGGTGACGCCCTATTACAACAAGCCGACCCCGGCCGGGATGATCGCCCATTTCACCGCGATGCACGACGCCTCGCGCCTGCCGATCATCATCTACAACATCCCCGGCCGGTCGGTGGTGGACATGAAGCCCGAGACCATGGCCGAACTGGCGAAGCTGCCGCGGATCATCGGCGTGAAGGACGCGACCGGCGACATCGCCCGGGTCAGCCAGCAGCGCGCTGCGTGCGGGCCGGACTTCATCCAGCTGTCGGGCGAGGATGCGACGGCGCTGGGGTTCAACGCCCATGGCGGGACCGGCTGCATCTCGGTCACCGCGAATGTGGCGCCGCGGCTCTGCGCCGAATTCCAGACGGCGCTGCTGGCCGGCGACTACCGGACGGCGCTGGACTACCAGGACCGGCTGATGCCGCTGCATGTGGCGATCTTCCTGGAACCGGGCGTCGCCGGGGCCAAATACGCGATGTCGCGGCTGGGCCTGATCGCCGACGAGGTGCGCCTGCCGCTGGTCCCGGTGACCGCGCCGGTGCGCGACCGGATCGACGCCGCGATGCGGCACGCCGGGTTGCTGAACTGAACCGGAGCCCGCAGCCGGGCGACGGGGCTCTCCCGCCCGTCTTCGCGCCCCCGCTGGCGCGGGGGGCTCATCCCGTTGGGCCGGGCGCGCGGCGCGCGCGGTCGCGACGGCCATGACCGGCAGCCCCCGCCCGGCGAACGGGTATCTGTCCGGGCAGGCGGCGCTGATCCTCGACAGCTTCCGCCGGCTGCTCGGCCGCGACCTGATCACCCCGGCCGCCGATCCGGTCGCAACCGCGCAGCGGCTGTGGGAGGCGCCGGTCGTGGTCCTGTCCCATGACGGCAGCGCCGACCCGGTGCTGACCTATGGCAACCGGACCGCGCTGGACCTGTGGCAGACCGACTGGGCGGCGCTGACCGCGATGCCGTCCCGGCTGACCGCCGAACCGATGCACCGGGAGGAGCGGGCGCGCTTCCTGGCCCGCACCGCGGCCGAGGGAGTCGTCGAAGGATACGAAGGGGTGCGCATCTCGGCCACCGGGCGGCGCTTCCGGATCGAGGATGCGGTGATCTGGACCCTCGCGCATCCCGACGGCAGGCCGGCCGGACAGGCCGCCAGCTTCGCGCGCTGGACGTTCCTCTAGGGCGCGAGGCTTCTGGACCCCGCCGCGGCGAAGGACTATGTGGGCCGATCATGGCCAAGACACCGGAAGACCGAAACTACAAGATCATCGCCGAGAACCGGCGGGCGCGCCGCGAGTACGAGATCAGCGACGATCTCGAATGCGGCATCATGCTTGCCGGATCCGAGGTCAAGTCGCTGCGCGCGGGCGGGTCGAACATCGCCGACAGCTATGCCGAGGTGAAGGGGGGCGAGCTGTGGCTGGTGAACGGCTACATCGCGCCCTACAAGCCCGCGGTCACCTGGGGCCACGAGGAGCGCCGCCGGCGCAAGCTGCTGGCCAGCAAGCGCGAGATCGCCCGGATGTGGAACGCCACCCAGCGCGAGGGCATGACCCTGGTGCCGCTGGTGCTGTACTTCAACCACAAGGGCATCGCCAAGATGAAGATCGGCATCGGCAAGGGCCGCAAGCTGGCCGACAAGCGCGAAGTCGAGGCCAAGCGCGACTGGGACCGCCAGAAGGCCCGCTTGCTGAAGGAACGCGGCTGACCCGCGCCGGGTCCTGCAACCGGGCGCAAGTCCCGGGACTGTCGTGACAGTGACAGGTTAACCCTCTAGCGTTCTCTGGTCGGGGCATGGGCTCCGCAACAACAGGGGACGACAGATGGAACTGATCATCAGCCTGATCGCCGGGGCGCTTGGCGGCAACCTCAGTGGCGCTCTCGTGAAGAACATTGACCAGGGCACCTTGATCAACTCGATCGCAGGGATCGTCGGCGGCGGAATCGGCGGGCAGATCCTGGCCGCGGTTCTGGGCGGGGCGGGCGCACCGGACGCGGCGGCCGCAGCCGGCGGCATGGACCTTGGCGCGATCATCAGCCAGGTCGCCGGCGGTGGCGTGGGCGGCGGGATCGTGCTGGCCATCGTCTCGGTGATCCGCAACGCCATGGCCAAGTGACCGGCGCAGGTCGCCCTTCGGGGCGACCTGACCGGGAGTTGAAGGGTCGGCGACGTACCGGCCTTGCACGATGCGCCCGAGCCGACTAGCAATATTGTTGCTAGAGCCGGGAGGAGCCCTCGATGACCGAAGACGACCCGAAGACATTGGTTTCGACGGAGTGGCTCGCCCAGCACATGCGCGACCCCGACCTGCGCATCCTTGACGCCTCGTGGTACCCGCCCGGCAGCGACCGCAACGCGAAGAAGGAATACGATGCGGGGCACATCCCCTCGGCGCGCTTCTTCGACATCGACGAAGTTTCCGACAGCCGGTCGGACCTGCCCCACATGGCGCCGCCGGTGGAAAAATTCATCTCGCGGCTGCGCAAGATGGGGATCGGCGACGGCCATCAGGTGGTGGTCTACGACGGGTCGGGCATCTTCTCGGCGCCACGGGTGTGGTGGCTGTTCCGGCTGATGGGCAAGACCGATGTGGCGGTTCTGGACGGCGGCTTCCCGAAATGGAAGGCCGAGAACCGCGAGATCGAGGACCTGCCGCCGATGGTGCGCGACCGGCACATGACGGTGCAGCGCCAGAACTATCTGGTGAAGGACGTCACCCAGGTCGCCTCGGCGTCGAAGCTGGGCGATCACGAGATCATCGATGCCCGCTCGCCCGGCCGCTTCGCCGGGACCGAGCCCGAGCCGCGCCCGGGGGTGCGGCCGGGGCATATCCCGGGGTCGAAGAACCTGCCGTACGGGCAGCTCCTGAACCTCGACTGCACCATGAAGGACAAGGCTTCGTTGCGCGCCGCCTTCGAGGCCGCGGGCGTGGACCTGTCGAAGCCGGCGATCACCAGCTGCGGATCGGGCATCAGCGCGGCGATCCTGAGCCTGGCGCTGGAGCGGATCGGCAAGGCCGACCACGCGCTCTATGACGGCTCGTGGGCGGAATGGGGCATGTACGGCGATCTGAACGTCGCCACCGGCTGAGCGCACGGCAGGGCGGCCGGCGCCCTGCGGAACCGGGGACCGGGAGGCTGGCCGATGCAGTTCGTGGACAGTGGCGACGGTCACCTTCATGTCGCTTGGCAACCCGGGCGCGGGCGGCCGGTGATGTTCCTGAACGTGCTCGGCATGGATCAGCGGATCTGGGACGCGGTGCTGGCGCATCTGCCTGGCGTGCCGGCGCTGCGCCATGACGCGCGCGGTCACGGCCTGTCGGCGCCGGCGGGAGAACCCGGCATGGCGCCCTATGTGGCCGACGCGCTGGCGCTGATCGACCATTTCGGGCTGGACCGGCCGGTGATCTGCGGCGCCTCGGCCGGGGGGCTGGTGGCTCTGGGGGTGGCCGGCGCAAGGCCCGAACAGGTCGGCGGGCTGGTGCTGTGCAACACCGCGGCACGGATCGGCACCGGCGAAGGCTGGAACGCCCGCATCGCCACGGTGGCGGCGGGCGGGACCGGCATCATTGCCGATACCGTGATCGGCAACTGGTTCTCGCCCGGGTTCCGCAGCGACCGACCGGCCGATCTGGCGGGCTGGCGCACCATGCTGACGCGCTGCCCGGTCGCGGGCTATCTGGGTCTTTGCGGGGCGATCCGGGACACCGATTTCACCGCGCTGGCCCGCGACCTGAGCCTGCCGGTCGAGGTGATCGGCGGGCGTTTCGACGGCTCGACCCCGCCCGAGGTGGTCGAGGAACTGGCGCGGCTGATTCCCGGCGCCCGGCTGACGATGATCGAGGACGCCGGCCACCTGCCCGGAATCGAACGGCCCGACCAGGTGGCGGCGGTGATCGCCGGGCTGATCGAACGGATCGACGCGGCCGGATAAGGGATGCGGCTCAGTCGGCGCCGGGCAGCGCGACCGGCGCCGATCCCGGAGCGGACGCGTCCGGGCTGGCCTCGGACAGCCCAAGCAGACCATCCAGAATGACCCAGAGCGCGGTCGAGGCCAGCGCGGCGAAACCGCCGGTGACCGCGATGCCGCGGATCTGCCCGGCAAGGGTCGCGGCCGGATCGGTGCCGGCGGCTGCAAGCGTGCCGCAGATGCCGGCGCCCAGCAGCACCCCCACAAGGCCCGACGGATCGACGACCCCGATCCGCCGCAGCAATGCCCCGGCCAGCGCCGCCACCGGCACTGCCACGGCGCCGATCAGGGCAGCCTCGGCCGGGGCCGGGAAGACCGGATCGGCCGAGATCGCCATGAGTCCGGCGAGCAACCCGGCCGGTCCCGACAGTCCGATCCCGCGCCCGCCGGTGGCGATGCCACCCAGAAGTCCGGCCAGATGCCCCGCAAGAATCCCGGCCGCGCCGGCCAGCGTGCCGTTGGCAAGCGCCGCAGTCAGCCCGTCGGGATCTCCGTTGATCGAGACCGCGCCGGCAAGGCTGCCGGACCAGCCCGCCCAAAGCGCCGCCGTTCCGGCAAGGACCAGCGCCTGCCCGCCGGCCCGTTCATGGCGGGGGGCCCTGGCGCTGGTCCGTCCCCGCACCACCAGTCCGGTCAGCGCGCACCAGCCGGCAACGGAACAGACCAGCGTGGCGCCGGCCAGATCGCGGAAGCCCGCGGCCGCGAGGACCCCGCCGCCCCAGGTCCAGGAGCCGGCGACGGGCAGGATCAGCCCGCCCAGCCCGGCCGCGAAGAGCAGACCCGGCAACTCGCGCACCCGTGCGGCCATGGCGACCGCTGCCGCCCCAAAGCCGACAAGCCCTAGGTGAAAGAACAGGGCGGAACCGGCCGGCGTACCGTAGCCGCCGGGCGACGGCGCGCCGAGGATCCCGTCCGGCGCTCCTCCGCTGCCCGCCACCGGAGCGCTGATGATCCAGTCCTGCGGCGTCATCAGTCCGTAACCGAACAGCCCGAAGGCCAGCATTGCGGCGGCAGCGCAGGCAAGGATCCGGCCGCCATCCCGGCCCCCAGCGTGCGGCGCGCTTCCGGCCGCACGCAGGACCAGTCCCGCGATCATGACAAGGACCAGAACGCCCGCGACGATGGTCAGGGCCGGTCCCTCGGCGGTCTCCGCGGCCGCGACCGGGCCGGCCGCGTACGCAAGGGCCGGCACCGACAGCGTCCAGAGACCGGCAGCCCCCGCTGGCAGAATCGCGGCCGCGGCCGGCCCGGCAGCGCGCATCCGCCCGCGGATCAGAGCGCGTCCTCGTTGGTTTCGCCGGTCCGGACCCGCATCGCCTGACTGACATCCAGCACGAAGATCTTGCCGTCGCCGATCTTCTCGGTGCGGGCCGACCTGCGGATCGTGTCGACCACATGGTCGACCATCGTGTCGGACACCACGATCTCGAGCTTCACCTTCGGCACGAAGTTCACCACGTATTCGGCGCCGCGGTAGATCTCGGTATGCCCGGACTGGGTTCCGAAGCCCTTGATCTCGGACACCATCATGCCGCGCACGCCGATGGCGGTCAGGGCTTCGCGCACTTCTTCCAGCTTGAACGGCTTGATCGCTGCGATGACGAGCTTCACGAAGACCCTCCCCTGCCGATGCGGCGTTACTTCCCTCGTTTGTAGCCTTCTGCAGGCGTGGCCGCCAGCGGTCCGCAACAGTCGGTGGTGTAAAACGAAAACGGCGCCGGTTGCCCGGCGCCGCTGGAACCCGAAGGTCCGTCGATCTCACGTGTGGTAAGCGCTTTCGCCGTGCGAGGTGAGGTCGAGACCCTGCTGCTCGCTCTCCTTGGTCACGCGCAGGCCGATGGTCAGGTCCACAAGCTTGTAAAGGATGAACGAGGCCACGCCGCTCCAGACGATGGTGATGGCGACCGCTTCGGCCTGGATGATGGTCTGGCCGATGATCGAGTAGTCGTCGCCCTTCACGCCGCCGAGGCTTGCCGCCGAGAAGATGCCGGTGCCGATCGCGCCGACGATGCCGCCGACACCATGGACGCCGAACACATCGAGGCTATCGTCATAGCCGAACGAGTTCTTCACCACATCGACGAAGAAGTAGCAGACCGAGGCGGCAATCGCGCCCAGCACGATGGCGCCGACCGGCCCGACGGTGCCGGCGGCCGGGGTCACAGCGACGAGACCGGCCACCAGGCCCGAGGCCGCGCCCAGCATCGAGGCCTTGCCGCGGGCCATGCCCTCGATGATCGACCAGGCGAGGATCGCACCGGCGGTGGCGGTGAAGGTGTTGATCATCGCCAGCGCCGCGCCGCCATTGGCTTCCAGGTTGGAGCCGGCGTTGAAGCCGAACCAGCCGACCCACAGGATCGAGGCGCCGACCATGGTCAGCGTCATCGAGTGGGGCGCCATGTTCTCGCGGCCGAAGCCGATGCGCTTGCCGATCACCAGACAGCCCACCAGCGCCGCAACACCAGCGTTGATGTGGACCACGGTGCCGCCGGCGAAGTCCAGCGCGCCCATGTTGAACAGCAGGCCCGAGGCGTCCCAGACCATGTGCGCGATCGGGAAGTAGACGACCGTGACCCAGAGCAGGACGAACAGCATCACCGCCGAGAACTTGATCCGCTCGGCGAAGGCGCCGATGATCAGCGCCGGGGTGATGGCGGCGAAGGTCATCTGGAAGCAGATGAACACGTATTCGGGAATGACCACGCCCGGGGTGAAGGTCGCCGACATGCTGTCAAGCGTGACGCCCGACAGGAACACCTTGCCGAAGCCGCCCCAGTAGGGGTTGGTGCCGCCACCGAAGGACATCGAATAGCCGTAGAGAACCCAGACCACCATCACCATCGCGGTAATCAGGGTGCACTGCATCAGCACCGAGAGCATGTTCTTGGTGCGCACGAGGCCACCATAGAACAACGCAAGGCCCGGCAGAATCATGAACAGAACCAGCAACGTCGACACCATCATCCAGGCGACGTCGCCCTTGTCCATGACCGCCACTGCCTCTTCGGCAACGGCGATCGCCGTATCCGCGGCCACCGCCTGCGCGTCCTGTGCCATGGCGGGCAATGCCGCGAATGCAGCAGGAATCCCGGCCGCGCTGAGATATTTCACAAGTTTAGACATGTTTTTCCTCGTCCCCTCGCTCAACTGGTCCACCGCGTTACAGGGCATCTTCGTTGGTTTCGCCGGTCCGGACCCGCAGGGCCTGGTCGACGTCCAGAACGAAGATCTTGCCGTCGCCGATCTTGTCGGTCTTGGCGGTGCTGCGGATGGTGTCGACCACCTGGTCGGCCATCGAGTCGGTCACGACGATTTCCAGCTTCACCTTCGGCACGAAGTTCACCGCGTATTCGGCGCCGCGGTAGATCTCGGTGTGCCCGGACTGGGACCCGAATCCCTTGATCTCGGTAACCATCATGCCGCGCACGCCGATGGTGGTGAGCGCCTCGCGCACCTCCTCCAGCTTGAACGGCTTGATTGCTGCGATGATGAGTTTCACGTCTGCTTCCTTCCTGTGTCGCGGAGGCTGAACCTTCGTGGAAATGTTCGATGGTCACTGTCTTGCTGCGGCGCAGGATCACAAGGAAAGTTGGCACAGAAAACCGGCTCGACGCAGCGAATGATGCACATTTTTTGCACATTTGTTCTTTTGAGCACAAGAATTGAGCGGCATGGAATCTTGCTTATTGGGGTTCGCGGCTCCACATCGTCGCGGATTGCAGATACATTGCCGACCAGTCAGAGACCCGGCGCGAAGCCGGCAGTGGAAGCGGGCAGATGAGCAGAACAACCAGGGGTAGCGGGCCGCTCCGGGCGGACCAGCGGCATTCGGGCGCGAAGCCGCGGGCGATGGGAAGCCAGCGGGCAGCTCCCCCCCGGAAGCCGGGACCGCCGAAGCCGCGACGGCGGCGCAGTGGCGGGGGCGGACGCCGGGGCGGCGGATTCGGTATCATGGCGCTGCTGGCCGGGCTGATCCGGCTGGTGATGCGGGTGACCTGGGGCGTGGCCTGGCGCATCGGCGCGGTCGGCGCGCTGGTGGTCGGGCTGGCGGTCGCCGCGATCTACCAGGGCCTGCCGCCGGCGGCGACACTGGTCGACGGACGGGCCCGCGGCTCGGTCACGCTGATGGACCGGGATGGCCAGCCTTTCGCCTGGCGTGGCGACACCTTCGGCGGCGTGATCGATTCGACCAAGGTCTCGCCCAATCTGAAACATGCCATCCTCGCCACCGAGGACCGGCATTTCTACACCCATATCGGGGTCAGCCCGCGCGGCATCCTCGGCGCCGTGGCGATCAACCTGCGCGAAGGTCGCGGCGCGCTGGAAGGCCATGGCGGCTCCGGCATCACCCAGCAGACCGCCAAGCTGCTCTGCCTCGGCCGGCCCTACGTTCCCTCGGAATGGAAGAGCGAGGCCGATTACGAGACCGACTGCCGCATGGGCTCGATGAGCCGCAAGCTGCGCGAGGCGGTCTATGCGCTGGCCATGGAAGCCAAGTACACCAAGGACGAAATCCTCACCATCTACATGAACCGGGTCTATCTGGGCGCCGGCACCTACGGCTTCGAAGCGGCCAGCCAGCGTTATTTCGGCAAGTCCGCGGCGCAGGTGAACCCGTCCGAGGCGGCGATGCTGGCCGGGCTGCTGGTGGCGCCGACGCGCTATGCGCCGACCTCGGATCTGGCGCGGTCGCGGGCGCGCGCCGAAACCATCATCGGCCTGATGGAGGAGGAAGGCTATCTCGAGCCGACCGAGGCCGCGGTGGCCCGTGCCAACCCGGCCGAGCTGTCCGATGCCGCGGCGGCGCGGGCCGGCGGCTATTTCGCCGACTGGATCATGGAAAGCACGCCGTCCTTCCTGTCGTCCGAGACCACCGAGGACGTGCTGATCCGCACCACCTATGACAAGCGGATCCAGCATGCCGCCGAGACCGGCATGCGCAAGATCCTGGACGAGAAGCTGAAGGACGGATCCAAGGTCCAGGCCGCGATCGTGGTGATGAGCGCCGACGGCGCGGTGCGCGCCATGGTGGGCGGGCGCGACACCAGCACGCCCGGCCAGTTCAACCGGGCCACCCAGGCGCTGCGCCAGACCGGCTCGGCGTTCAAGCCGTTCATCTATGCGGCCGCGCTGGATCTGGGCTATTCGCCCAACGCCACCGTGGTGGACGCGCCGATGACGATCCATGTGCCGGGCTCGGGTGCGTGGTCGCCGAAGAACTACACCCGCGAGTTCGCGGGTCGGGTGACCCTGACCAAGGCGCTGGCGGAAAGCCTGAACATCCCGGCAGTGAAGGTGTCCGAGGCGGTCGGACGCGACAACGTCCGGAAGGTCGCCAGCGATTTCGGCATCAGGTCGCCGCTGGACGTGGGGCCGGCGATGGCGCTGGGAACCTCGGAGACGACGCTGCTGCAGATGACGGCGGCCTATGCCGGGATCCTGAACGGCGGATCCAGCGTGACGCCCTATGGGGTGCGGTCGCTGACCCTGATGGGCGATGACACGCCGCTTCTGGGTCAGGAAGGCGGCATCGGCGAGCGGGTGATCTCGGAACACGCCGCGCGGGAACTGGTCTGGATGATGCACCAGGTGATCCAGAGCGGTACCGGCCGGCGGGCGCAACTGGGCGACCGCCCGGCTGCGGGCAAGACCGGCACCACCAGCGCTGCGCGGGATGCCTGGTTCATCGGTTTCACGGGCGACTACGTCACCGGCGTCTGGCTGGGCTATGACGACAACCGCGAACTGAGCGGTACCACCGGCGGCGGCCTGCCCGCCGAGATCTGGCGCGAGACCATGATCCGGGTCCACGAGGGCCTGCCGGTTACCCCGCTGCCGATGGATGAGCCGCCCGAGCCGGAGCCTTCGACCCTGACCGCCAGTGCCGATCCGGGCGCACCTCCGGCCGCTGCGGCCGCACGGCCCTCCGCACCGGCGGCAAGCCAGCCGGGCACTTCGAACGCCGGGACGAAGCAGGCCGCCAATGGCGTCGACCAGGCGGTCCGCCGCACCGGCAATGCGATCGGCAACGCCTTCCGGTCGATCTTCGGCCGCGGCGGCTGAAGTCCTCCTGGCCCGGCACGAAACGGAACGGGCGGCATGAGATCCTGCCGCCCGTCACCGTTCAGGTCCGCCGTCAGATCTGCCGTCAGGCCTGCTTCATGCGCTCGGCCAGCTTGGCCACACTGCCCCCGACCTGGTCGAGCATCGCGCCGACCTCAGTCCGCTCGGTGGTCAGCATGTTCACCCCTTCGATGATCAGGTTGAACACCCGGGCGCTACCCGACTTGTCCGAGACGTGGAAATCGACCGCGAAGGGCGACTGGTTCTTCAGGCTGGCCACCGACTGGACCACCACGATGCCGTTCTTGTCGGGATAGGTGCCCTTCACGGTGACGCTGCCGCCGATGAATTCCTGGAAGCGCTGGCCGTATTTCTTCGCGATATAGGTCACGAAGGCTTCGGTATAGGAGGCCATCTCGGCCTTGCTGGCACTGCGCGCCGCCGGCCCGAGGGCGAACCGCGCGATCGTCGGCACATCGGCGTAGGACGCGAAGATGCGCTCGAAATCGGTGTAGAGCGGCTTTCCGGTCTTGCCCGAGTTCACGGATTTCTGGATCGCCGCCACCAGGTCGTTGACCAGGGAGGTGGCCGTGGCGTCGGTCACCGCAAGGGCGGGGACCGGCAGCAGCACCGCCAGAGCAAGGCCGCCCACAAACTGGCGCCGGTTCAGGGTCGGTTCATTCACCGTTGAACTCCTCGTAAGGATCGATGGTCGCGGGGGCGCCGCTCGGCCGGTTCGACCTGGCCTCGGCCTGGGCGATCGGCGTGGCGGCGTCGGCATAGGCATTCTCGTAGGGGTCAACCAGCCCGCCGTCGTTCGGGTCCGTCACATCCTGGTCACCGCGGCCCTGCGCCGCCCGGGCGAGGGTATAGCGGCGGCTGTCCAGATAGATCACGCGGGTCTGGGCATAGCTGTCCGCGCTGTCGTAGAGCACGCTGTCCACCGTGGCCTTGTAGCGATAGCGATAGTCACCTGCTTCGAGGACATAGGTGCCGGCCGGGACATAGGTCGGCACTTCGGCGCCGAGCACCGACAGCGGGTTCATCACCACATCGACGATGTCGCCGGCAAGATCCCGCTGCGTATAGGGTCCGAAGAACGGCACCTCTACATAGGCGCCCTCGTCCACGCCCCAGACATGCAGCGTCTCGCCGAAATCGGTGTCGCGCCGCTCCAACCCGAACGAGGTCGCCGGATCGAAGATGCCGAGCACCCCGAGCGTCGAGTTCAGCAGGAAGCGGAACGTGTTGTGGCCGAAGTTCTCGACCCGGCCCTGCAGCGCGCTGTTGACGATTTCCGCCGGCAATTGAAGGTTGTACTGGACGTTGTTGACCTTCTGCCGGACATAGCCCGGCACCGCCTTGCCATAGCCGACCGAGACCGGGCGGAAAACCGCCTTGTCAAAGGTCTTGTTGAACTCGTGGACCTGCCGGTTCACCTTCTCGTAGGGGTCGTTCACCTCGCTGCCCGGCGGGCCCGAAGTCGCACACCCCATCAGTGGAAGGGTCATCAAAGCGACGGCAACAAGCGTCAAACTGCCGATCGAGGCACGAGAATCGGGCGGTGGGTTGGACACGGACGCAACAACCTCTTGTTAGGCTGCCGAGAGACATAGTAGGTGTCGCGCCGGGTTGCCACCACCTCGCTGCAGCGAACGGCAAGCCGGCGGCATGCTTTTGCCGTACCATTCGGGCGCGTGCATCCGCGCGGACCGAAGGAGGGACAGAATGATCCGACCAGAAGCCCGCGGTCTGGCCGAGCTGCGCGAGGCGCGCTCGGAAAGCCGCAATCTCTTCGTTTTCGTGGCGGTGTTCAGCTTCTTCGTGAACATGCTGATGCTGTCGCCCTCGCTGTTCATGCTGCAGGTCTATGACCGGGTGCTGGGCAGCCGGTCCGAAGCGACACTGGTCGCCCTTGCCGCGCTGATGGCCTATCTTTTCCTGCTGATGGGCATTCTCGATTATGTCCGGGGCCGCGTGCTGACGCGGATCGGGGCACGGTTCCAGGCCCGGCTCGACCGCCGGGTGTTCACCGCGGCGATCGATGACGCCGCGCGGAACGACGGCCACAGCCCGACGACAGGGGTTCGCGATCTGGAAACCGTACAGCGCTTCCTCGCCTCGCCGGTGGTTTCCGCCTTGTTCGACCTGCCGTTCGCACCGCTGTTCCTGGCGGGCATCTTCATCTTCCATCCCTGGCTCGGCTATCTGGCCATCGCCGGCGGGGCGATCCTGGTCGGACTGACCGCCTTGAACCAGTCCACCACACGGGACATTGTCATCCGCGCCCAGTCGGTCTCGGCCGAGGCCGACCGGATGTCGGAACGACTGAAGACCGAGGCCGACATGATCCAGAGCCTCGGGATGCGCAGCGCCGCCTTCTCGCGCTGGCAGCGCCTGCGCCGGATGGCGCTCGGCAGCTCCATCGGCGCTGCTGACATGCAGGGGGCCTTCTCGGCGACCACCAAGACCTTCCGGCAGTTCCTGCAGTCGGCGATGCTGGGGCTTGGCGCCTATCTGGTGTTGCAGGGCCAGATGACCGCGGGCGGGATGATCGCGGCCTCGATCCTGATGGGGCGCGCGCTGGCCCCGATCGAGATGGCGGTCGGCCAGTGGTCAATGGTGCAGTCGGCACAGAAGGCCTGGAAGGGGCTGGCCGAACTTCTGGGCCGGATGCCGGTGCGGCGCCCGCTGACCGAACTGCCGCGGCCGCGCGCGCTTCTGGAAGTCTCCAGCGCCACGGTGATCCCCCCCGGCGAACACCACGCCACCCTTCGCATGCTCTCGTTCCGGCTGGATCCCGGGCAGGCGCTGGGGGTGATCGGGCCGTCGGGCGCCGGCAAGTCGACCCTCGCCCGCGCCCTGACCGGTGCCTGGCCGACCGCGGGCGGCTTCATCCGGCTGGATGGCGCCACCATCGACCAGTACGATCCGGACCGGCTGGGCCACTACATCGGCTACCTGCCGCAGAAGGTGAACCTGTTCGACGGCACCATCGCCGAGAACATCGCGCGGCTCGACCCCGATGCAAGGGCCGAGGACATCGTCGCCGCCGCAAGGCAGGCCGCCGCCCACGAGATGATCCTGCAGCTGCCCAAGGGCTATGACACCAGGCTCAGCGCCAGCGGCGGCCGGCTGTCCGGCGGCCAGATCCAGCGCATCGGCCTGGCCCGCGCGCTCTATGGCAATCCGGTCATCCTGGTGCTGGACGAGCCGAACTCGAACCTCGACAACGAAGGCTCGATCGCGCTGAATGACGCGATCCGCGTCATGAAGGCAGACGGGCGCGCGGTGCTGATCATGGCGCACCGCCCGGCCGCGATCCGCGAATGCGACCTGCTGCTGGTGCTGGACGGCGGCGTGTCCCGCTCCTTCGGCCCGCGCGACGAGGTGCTGGCGAAGATGGTCCGCAATTCCGGCGAAATCCAGTCAGCCCAACGCCCAGGAGGCATCGCATGAGCGATCTCCGCACGCCCTCGCCCGACCGGGCGTTGTCCGCCCGCGGCCCGATCATCATCGGCATCCTTGCGCTGATCCTGCTGGTGGGCGGCTTCGGTGGCTGGGCGGTCTTTGCCCAGATTTCCGGGGCCATCGTCGCCCAGGGCCGGATCGAGGTCGACCAGAACCGACAGGTCATCCAGCACATCGACGGCGGCACGGTGGAAGCCATCCTCGTCGACGAAGGCGACGTGGTGAAGGCCGGCGATGTGGTGATCCGGCTCGACGGCACCGACCTGGCTTCGGAACTCGCCATCAACGAAAGCACGCTCTACGAGGTGATGGCGCGGCGCGGCCGCTACGAGGCCGAACGGGACGGGGCCGACCAGATCGTCTTCCTGGACGAACTTCTTGCCGTCGCCGCCAAGAGGGACGATGTGGCCGACATCGTCGAGGGGCAGCGCAAGCTTTACGACGCGCGGCGAGAATCGCTCGACCGCCAGACCGAGCAGCTGGTGAAGCAGCGCGCGCAGATCCGCAGCCAGATCGAAGGCATCGACGCCCAGCAGGCGGCCCTTGTCCTCCAGCTGGAGCTGATCCGTGAGGAACTGGCCGACCAGCGCACGCTGCTCGCCAGCGGGCTGGCCCAGAAGTCGCGGTTGCTGGCGCTGCAGCGCGAGGAGGCCGATCTCAGCGGCAACCTCGGCGAGTTGCAGGCCTCGCGCGCCGAGGGCGAGACCCGGATCACCGAACTGGAGATCCAGGCGCTTGGCCTGCAGGACAAGTGGCGCGAGGAAGCGATCACCCAGCTGCGCGACATCCAGTCCCGGGAATACGAGTTGCGCGAGAAGAACCAGGCCCTGCACCAGCGGCTGGACCGGCTCGAGATCACCGCGCCGGTCTCGGGCATCGTCTATGACCTCAAGGTCTTCGCCCCCCGCGCCGTGATCCGTTCGGCGGACCCGCTGCTGTTCATCGTGCCGCAGGACCGGCCGCTGATCATCGCCAGCCAGATCGAGCCGATCCATATCGACGAGGTCTATCCCGGACAGTCCGTGCACCTGCGATTCCCCTCGCTGTCGACCCGGACGACGCCGGATCTGGAAGGCCGCGTCGTGCAGATCTCGCCCGACGCCTTCGTCGACGAGACGCGCGGCGTCAGCTACTACCGGGTCGAACTGGCGCTGGACCCCGACCAGATGGAGCTGCTGCCCGAGGGATCGAAGCTGCTGCCCGGCATGCCGGTGGAGGCCTTCCTGCGCACCCATGATCGCACGCCGCTGGCCTATCTGCTGAAGCCCTTCACCGACTACTTCGCGAAGGCCTTCCGCGAAACCTGACGGCGCCCGCGACAGTTCCGGCCCAGGTGGCGTCCCCGTTGCCGGCCCCGGTGCCGCGGTGGCTTGACCTGCCGCGCCGCGGCACCACTCTTGGGAAAGACGCACCACGGACGGCGGGCCATGAAGGACGTGCAGATCGAGATCACCGCGCACCGGTCGCTGGACGCCATAGATCCGGGCGACTGGGATGCCTGCGCCTGCCCCGAATCGGCCGATGGCGGCCGACCCCGCGACCCCTTCACCACCCACCGCTTCCTGAAGGCGCTCGAGGACAGCCGGTCGGTCGGCCGCGGCACCGGGTGGGAACCGCGCCACCTGGTGGCCCGGATGGGCGGCGAGGTGATCGCGGTGGCGCCGCTCTATGCGAAAAGCCACAGCCAGGGCGAATACATCTTCGACCACAACTGGGCCCAGGCCTACGAGAACGCCGGCGGACGCTATTATCCGAAGCTCCAGATCGCGGTCCCCTTCACCCCGGCGACGGGGCGGCGCTTCCTGACAAGGCCCGGCCATGACGAGATCGGCCGCCGCGCGCTGGTCGAGGCCGCCGTCGAGCTTGCCACCTCGGGCGGGCTGTCGTCGATCCACATCACCTTCTGCACCGCCGAGGAAGCCGAGGCCGGCACCGCCATGGGCCTGATGCACCGGACCACCCAGCAGTTCCACTGGGTCAACCGGGGCTATGGCTCGTTCGACGCCTTCCTGGCCGAGCTGTCCTCGCGCAAACGCAAGACCATCCGCCGGGAACGGGCCGAGGCCGCCGGCTTCGGGGGCGAGATCCTGCGCCTGACCGGCGACGCGATCAGGCCCGAACACTGGGACGCGTTCTGGACCTTCTACCAGGACACCGGCGCGCGCAAATGGGGCCGGCCCTACCTGACCCGCGCCTTCTTCGACCGGGCCCACGAGACCCTGCGCGACGACATCCTGCTGGTCCTTGCGGTGCGCAACGGCCGCCCGGTGGCCGGGGCGCTGAACGTCCTCGGGCGCGACACCCTGTTTGGCCGCTACTGGGGCGCGATCGAGGAGCACCCGTTCCTGCATTTCGAATGCTGCTACTATCAGGCGATCGACCATGCCATCGAGGCCGGCCTGTCACGGGTCGAGGCCGGGGCGCAGGGCGAGCACAAGCTGGCGCGCGGCTACCTGCCCAGCCCCTGCCATTCACTGCACTGGATCGCCGATGCCGGCTTCGCCGCCGCGGTCCGGCGCTATCTGGAGGCCGAGGCCCGGGCCGTCGATCACGAGATCGAGGTCCTGACCAGCTACGGCCCGTTCCGCCGCGGCGGCCCCGACCCGGACGACTGATCCCGATCACATCGAGCGAGGACTCCAATGCCCCACTCCTCCGACCGGCTGGCCGACGACGGCCCGCTCGCCCCGCTCCTGGCCAATGGCTGGACCCGGGTGGACGGCCGCGACGCCATCGCCAAGACCTTCACCTTCCGCAACTTCGTCGAGGCCTTCGGCTGGATGACCCGGGCGGCGCTGATCGCCGAGAAGATGGACCACCACCCGGAATGGACCAATGTCTATCGCACCGTGGCGGTGACGCTGACCTCGCACGACGCAGGCGGGCTGACCGCCCGCGACGTGGCCCTGGCGACCCGGCTCGACGCGCTCTAGGCCGCCGCGGCGGGCGTCAGAGTTCGGCCAGCAAAGCCTCACCCGTCGAGATGTCGCATTCCCCCGGCCGGTCGATCTGCGCCCGGGTGACGACGCCGTCTTCGATCACCACCGCATAGCGGTTCGACCGCCCGTGCAGCCCCTTCGGCGCGAAGGTGAAGGCCATGCCCAGCCTTTCGGTCAGCGCGCCCGAGGCATCGCCCAGCAGCACGATGCCGGCATCGTCAGCCCCGGTCGCCTCGGCCCAGGCGCCCAGCACGAAGGGATCGTTGACCGACAGGCACACGATCTCGTCCACACCCTTGGCGCGGAAGGCGTCGGCGGTGCGGATGAAGCTGGGCAGGTGCGCCGTGCTGCAGACCCCGGTGAAGGCGCCCGGCAGCGCGAACAGCACCACCTTCCGCCCGGCCAGGAAGCGCCCCAGGTCGACCGTCTCGGGACCGGTCTCGCCCATCTTCACCAGTTCGGCCTCGGGCCACTTGTCGCCGACCGCTATGCTCATGCCGTCGTCCCCTTTCGCTCTTTGCCACGGCCGTTCCGCCGATGTAGGAGACATGGCGGAAACGGCAGAAAAGGCAACGCTGTGAGCGGGATCGTCGTGATCGGGGCGGGACAGGCCGGAGCGGCCCTGAGCGCGAAGCTGCGCGGTCTGGGCCATCAGGGCCCGCTGACCCTGATCGGGGCCGAACCCGAGCCGCCCTATCAGCGCCCGCCGCTGTCGAAGGCCTATCTGCTGGGCGAGATGGCGAAGGAACGGCTGTGGCTGCGTCCGCCGGCCTTCTATGCCGAACAGGGCATCGACCTGCGCACCGGGCTCGCCGCGGTGGCGATCGACCGCGCGGCACGGCTTGTGCATCTGTCCGACGGCAGCAGCCTGCCCTTTGACCGGCTGGCCCTGACCACCGGGGCGGTGCCGCGGCGGCTGCCGGCGGCGGCCGGGGGCGATCTGGGCGGCGTCTTCACCGTGCGGACGCTGGCGGATGTGGATGCGATGGCCCCGGCACTGGGGGCCGGCGCCCGGGTCCTTGTGATCGGCGGCGGCTATATCGGGCTCGAGGCGGCGGCGGTGGCGCGCAAGCTCGGCCTTCAGGTGACGCTGGTGGAACTGGCGCCGCGGATCCTCGCCCGCGTCGCCTCGGCCGAGACCGCGCACTGGTTCCGGGCGCTGCACGAAAGCCATGGCGTCGATCTGCGCGAGGGCACCGGCGTGACCCGGCTGGAGGGCGAGGGCCGGGTCAGCGCGGCGGTGCTGACCGACGGCACCCGGCTGCCGGTCGATCTGGTGATCGCCGGGATCGGCGTCGCCCCCGACACTGCGCTGGCCGCGGCGGCGGGGCTGGCCATCGACAACGGCATCGCGGTCGACGGCTGCGGGCAGACCTCGGACCCGGCGATCTTCGCGGCCGGCGACTGCGCCTCGTTCCCCCATGACGGCGGGCGGATCCGGCTGGAAAGCGTGCAGAACGCCATCGACCAGGCGGAATGCGTCGCCGGCAACATGCTGGGCGACGCGACGCCCTATCTGCCGCAGCCGTGGTTCTGGTCCGACCAGTACGACGCCAAGCTGCAGATCGCCGGGCTGAACGCCGGTCACGACCGCATCGTCGTCCGCCCCGGCGGCCGGCCCGGCACGATCTCGCACTGGTATTACCGCAGCGGGCGGCTGATCTCGGTGGACGCGATGAACGACCCGCGCGCCTACATGGTCGCCAAGCGGCTGATCGAGGCCGGGATTTCCCCCGATCCGGCGCTGGTCGCCGACCCCGCGACGGACCTCAAGGCGCTGATGGCGGCCGGCTGATGCGGATCGTCGGCGGCCGGCTGCGCGGTCTCGGGCTGACCGCCCTGGGCAAGGGCGATCCGGCGGCGCATCTGCGCCCCACCGCCGACCGGGTGCGCGAAAGCCTGTTCAACGTGCTGTGGAGCGGCTACGGCCAGCCCGAACCGGGGGTCCGGGTGCTGGACCTGTTCGCCGGGACCGGCGCGCTGGGGCTGGAGGCCCTGTCGCGGGGCGCGGGCTTCGTCACCTTCGTGGACAGCGGCCGGGTGGCGCAGGGGCTGGTCCGCGACAACATCCTGAAGGCCCGCGCCGGAGAGGCCTGCCGGCTGATCCCGCGCGAGGCGGCGCGGCTCGGCCCCTGTCCCGATGCGCCCGCCGGTCTGGTGTTCCTGGACCCGCCCTATGGCCGGGGGCTGGGCGCAGCGGCGCTGCTGGCGGCACAGGCGGGCGGCTGGATCGCCCCCGGCGCGCTGGTGGTCTGGGAGGAGGCCACGACGCAGGCCGCGCCGAAGGGCTTCGCGCTGGCCGAGACGCGGCGCTATGGCGACACCCATGTCACCATCCTGACCGCAACCGGAGACGGCGCGGATCAGACCGGATAGGTCGGGTGGAACAGGCCCTTCGGCGACAGGGTGAAGATCTCGGCGCCCTGGGACGTGATGCCCACCGCGTGTTCGAACTGGGCCGACAGCGACTTGTCGCGGGTCACCGCGGTCCAGTCGTCGGCCAGCACCTTGGTTTCGGGGCGGCCCAAGTTCACCATCGGCTCGATGGTGAAGAACATGCCTTCCTCAAGCACCGGGCCGGAGCCGGGGCGGCCGTAGTGCAGCACGTTGGGCGGAGCGTGGAACACCCGGCCAAGCCCGTGGCCGCAGAAGTCGCGCACCACCGACATGCGGTTCGCCTCGACGAAGGACTGGATGGCGAAGCCGATGTCGCCGAAGGTGTTGCCGGGCCGGGCCGCCTCGATCCCCTTCATCAGGGCGTCGTGGGTGACCTCGATCAGCCGCTCGGACTTCCGCGACAGCTTGCCGGCCACGTACATCCGGCTGGTGTCGCCGTACCAGCCATCGACGATCACGGTCACGTCGATGTTCAGGATGTCGCCTTCCTTCAGCACCTTCTTCCCGTCGGGGATGCCGTGGCAGACCACATGGTTCACCGAGATGCACGAGGCGTGCTGGTAGCCCCGGTAGCCGATCGTCGCCGAGGTCGCGCCGGAGGCGGCGATCAGGTCGTTGATGGTCTGGTCGATGTCGGCGGTGGTGATCCCGGGAACCACGATCCCCACCAGATCATCCAGGATCGACGCAGCGACCTGTCCCGCCGTGCGCATGCCGGCAAAGTCTTCCGGATTGTGGATCCGGATCCCGTCCTTGGTCAGACGTCCACGGGCTCGATCGTCCAAGGCTCGCTCCACCATGCTCGCATTGTTCAAGATTTAATACAGCTTGACCACTTACACCAGTGGGCGGTCCTATCACGATCCCCCGGAAAAGGGGAGGGGAGCCGACAGTTCCACGCAATCGTGAGCAATCCGGCACCCGTAGCACAGCATTTCCACGCCGGCGGCAAGGGCGGACTGCGCCGCCGCGGCATAGGACGGGTCCAGATCCGCGGCGAGTCGCATCCGCCCGCAATCGCTGCGCTGCACGACGTAAAGCAGCACCGCCCGGTGCCCGGCCGCCACCATCGCCGCGAGGTCGGCCAGATGCCGGGCACCCCGGGCGGTGACGCAGTCGGGAAACTCGGCCCAGTCGCCGCTGCGGCGCAGGTGGACGTTCTTGACCTCGAGGTAAAGGTTGGGAAGCCCCGGGTCGCGCAGCAGGAAATCGACCCGGCTCCGTTCGCCATAGCGCTGCTCGGGGCGCACCTCGCCATAGCCGGCCAGCGCGGGGATCGCGCCGGCTGCCAGCGCCTCGGCCACGATCCGGTTCGGCACCGCGGTGTCGATGCCGGCCAGATGCCCCTGCCCCAGCTCGACCAGCCGCCAGCCGAAGGGCAGCGCCCTGCCCTTGCCGGAGGCGGGTTCCAGCCAGACGCGCATCCCCGGCTCGGCCAGCCCCAGCATCGCGCCGGGGTTCGGACAATGCACCGTGACCTCGCGCCCGTCGTCGAGCCGCACATCGGCAAGGAAGCGCTTGTAGCGCCGGATCAGCGTGCCCGGAACCAGCGGCGCGGCAAAGCGCATCGGCGCCGCCCCGGCTCAGCCGCCGCGGCCGGGGGGCAGGCCCGGCCCCGGCGACGGCTCAGCGGATCGTGCGGCCAAGGCGGTAATGCAGGACCTGCGCGGTGCCATCGGCGCCGGTCAGGGTCAGGGTCAGCACCATCCGCTCCGGCCCCGGCTGCACCGTGAAGCTGCCGCGGCGGGTCTTGCCCTGGCCGTGCAGCTCGATGGGCCGGGGCGCCGCATCGTTGACCTGGACCTGCGCCGACGCAAGGTCCGCCATTGCGTTTGCCTCCAGCCGCAGCGTCGCCGGCCGGTCGGCGCGGAACGGCGTGCGGGTGGTCAGATGCACCGGCCGCGCGCCGGTCTCGGCCGGATAGAGCCGCGCGGTCTTGCCACCATAGGGGCCGTAGATCGCGAAGCCGGCGCCGACGGCCGCAAGCAGTGCCAGGACATAGCCCCAGCGGAACAGTCCCATGCCGCGCCAGAAGCGGCGCAGCCCACCCGCTCCGGCGTCGGTCGCGGCCCGGCCGGGTGCGGTGCGGGCGGCGAAGACCATGGCGCCACTGATCGCCAGCGCCGTTGCCGCCGATCCCAGCAGGACCCAGATCACCTTGGAATACTCGCCCCACCATGTGCCGTAATGCAGCGCGTTCACCGCCTGCTTGATCCGGGCCATGCCGCGATGGTCCGAGGGCACGATCACCTTCACCACCTCAAGCGTCACCGGATCGACGGTAACCTGAGTCATCCCGAACAGGTTGTCGGCCAGCGGCGAGGGCCCGCCGAAGGACATCGGCTCGTCCTTCTTCTGGGGCGGCACGAAGACCTTGGGGTCGAAGCCCGGCACCCGCGCCTGCGCCGCCGCGACGCCCTGGTCGATCAGCGCACCGCCGAACCCCGCCGGCAGCACCGTCTCGCGCGCCGGGGTCTTGCCGCCGGGCGCAGGGTGCCCGCCAAGCCCCAGGCCGCCAAGGAAGAAATAGATCCCGGTCAGGGCCGTGATCAGGATCAGCGGCAGCGACCACAGCGCCAGCAGCCGGTGCAGCCCGCCCAGCCAGCCGCGACGACCGGCGGTGGCGCTTGGCCAGCGGAACAGGCCCTTCCAGAACCGCCGGTAGCTGATCAGGCCCGAGACGATCATCCCCAGCAGCACGAAGGACAGCGCGCTGACCGCGATGTAGACCGGGCGCAGCGGCACCAGCAGCTGTTCGTGCAGCGATTTCAGCGCCCCCTTGAGCTTGCCCGCGCTGGTCACGGCGTCGACGCGCGCGCTGGCGGGATCGGTCCAGACGCTGACCATCTCGCCCCAAGGTGCGGAAAGATGGGTCCGGTCGGCCGAGATCGACCCGAAGCGCCGTTCAATCACCACCACCCCGGCATCGGGGTAGGTCGAGGTCACCGAATCATAGATCTGCCCCATCGTCGCGGTGCGCTGATCGGCCGACAGGAAGCTGAACGCACCGGGATGGGGGGACACTTCGAGTTCGGGCGCGATGACAAGGACCGTGCCGGTCAGGAACAGGAAAGCCATGAACAGCGACAGGTGCAGTCCAAGCCAAGTGTGAAGGCGGAAGACCAAACTGCGAAAGCTCATGTCGGTGACCTGTGGATGCCTTGTCTGAGGTTCGTCGGAAACATCGGGCACGTGGGTTAAGGGCGTATCAAGGCTAGGGCGCCGCCGGTGGCCGGGAAACCGGAAAACCGGGCCGGGGTGTGCGGCATTTCGCAATCGTAAGACGGGTGCGGGGGCTGCCGCCCGGCGTCGCGCAGGGGCTTTGAAACCGTGCCGGGCTGGGCTAAGCACAGGCGGTCAGATGCGCGAGGGATCGATGGGAATGAACGGCCAGGACCCCACCGCCGCGATGCTGGTGATCGGCGACGAGATCCTCTCCGGCCGGACCCGCGATTCGAACCTGCATTTCCTCGCCGGCGAGCTGACCCGCCACGGCATCCCCATGCGCGAAGCGCGGATCGTGGCGGACGACGCCGACGCCATCATCGCCGCGGTGCGCGATCTGGCGGCGCGGCACACGCACCTGTTCACCTCGGGCGGCATCGGCCCGACCCATGACGACATCACTGCCGACGCGGTGGCGGCGGCGTTCGGGCGGCCGATCGACGTGCGCGACGATGCCCGCGCACTGCTTGCCGCCCACTACGCCACCCGCGGGGTCGAGCTGAACGCGGCGCGGCTGCGCATGGCGCGGATCCCCGAGGGCGCGGTCCTGATCGACAACCCGGTCAGCGCGGCGCCGGGGTTCTCGCTGGAAAACGTCCATGTCATGGCCGGCGTGCCGGAAGTGTTCCAGGCCATGGTGGCGACGCTGCTGCCGCGGCTGCAGGGCGGCGCGCCGGTGCTGAGCCAGACCCTGACGCTGCAGCGCGGGGAAGGCGACATCGCCCAGCCGCTGGCGGCGCTGGCGGCCGAATTCGGCGACCTGAGCTTCGGATCCTATCCCTCATTCCGCAACGGCGCCTACAGCGTCAGCATCGTGGTGCGCGGCACCGAGGGAGCGCGGATCGACGCGGCGATGAGCCGGCTGGCGCAGCGCTTCGCCGAAGACCTGGCATGAACCTGCCCGATCCGGCGGCGCTGGACGCGGCGCTGGCGGTCACCTGGCCGGCCGAGGAAACCCGGCGGGACGGCCCGTTCCTGCTGCGGCGCAGTGCCGGCGGCGGGCGGCGGACCATGGCGGCGACGCTGGAAGCCGACAGCTTTGCGCCGGACGACCTGACCCGCGCCGAGGCGCAGATGCGCGACTGGGGCCAGGCCCCGCGCTTCCGGGTACGCGCGGAGGAGACGGCGCTTGACGCCGCGCTGGCCGAAGCGGGCTATGCCGGGACCGATCCGACAATCCTGATGACGGCGCCGGCCAAGGTGCTGGCGGCGATCGAGGTGCCGCGGCTGTCGGCCTTCGACCTCTGGCCGCCGCTGGCGATCCAGGCCGAGATCTGGGCCGAAGGCGGCATCGGCCCCGACCGGCTGGCGGTAATGGCGCGGGTCGCAAGCCCCCGGACGGCGCTTTTCGGGCGCCAGGGCGATCGGCCCGCGGCCAGCGCCTTCATCGCCGCCGCCGGCGCCGTTGCGATGGTCCACGCCGTCCATGTCCGCGCCGAGTTCCGCCGCCAGGGCCTGGCCCGACGGCTGTTCGGCCATGCCGGGCGATGGGCGGCGGCGCAGGGCTGCCGCCACGTGGCGCTGGCGGTGCATGCCGACAATGTCCCGGCGACCGCCCTCTATGGCTCGATCGGCATGGCCGAGGCCGGCCGCTACCTGTACCGGACATGCGAGGCGCCGGCCCGATGACAGCCCCCATC
>JBGAOK010000166.1:0-3316 GCA_044221805.1 Meridianimarinicoccus sp. | reverse complement strand
CTGCTGGACGGGCCGCTGTCGAAGGCCCTGGCGCGCTATCGCGCGGCGATCGACGCGGGCCTGCTGAAGATCATGGCGAAGATGGGCATCTCGGTCATCTCGTCCTACCGGGGCGGGCTGAACTTCGAGGCGGTCGGGCTGAGCCGGGCGATGTGCGCCGAGTACTTCCCCGGCATGCACAGCCGGATCAGCGGCATCGGCGTGACCGGCATCCAGCGCAAGCTGGAGGAGGTCCATGCCCGCGGCTGGCGCCAGCCCGAAAGCGTGCTGCCGATCGGCGGCTTCTACAAGGCGCGCCGGTCCGGCGAGACCCACGCCTGGGAAGCCCAGGCGATGCACATGCTGCAGGCCGCCTGCGACAAGGCCAGCTTCGAGATCTGGAAGCAGTACTCGGCCAAGATGCGCTCGGCCCCGCCGATCCATCTGCGCGACCTTCTGGAC
The DNA here is from genome assembly GCA_044221805.1 of Meridianimarinicoccus sp. Taxonomy (GTDB): domain Bacteria; phylum Pseudomonadota; class Alphaproteobacteria; order Rhodobacterales; family Rhodobacteraceae; genus Meridianimarinicoccus. The sequence goes on along the minus strand of JBGAOK010000166.1, from coordinate 2,875 downwards.
ATCAAGCCGATCGGCAAGCCGGTGCCGCTGGAGGAGGTGGAGAGCATCACCTCGATCCGCAAGCGCTTCGTGACCCCGGGCATGAGCCTTGGCGCGCTGGGACCGGAGGCGCACAAGACCCTGAACGTCGCGATGAACCGGATCGGCGCCAAGTCGGATTCCGGCGAGGGCGGCGAGGATCCGGCGCATTTCGTGCCCGAACCGAACGGCGACAACCCGTCGGCGAAGATCAAGCAGGTGGCCTCGGGGCGGTTCGGCGTGACCGCCGAATACCTGAACAACTGCGAGGAACTGGAGATCAAGATCGCCCAGGGTGCCAAGCCCGGCGAAGGCGGGCAGATCCCGGGCATGAAGGTGACGGCGCTGATCGCGCGGCTGCGGCATTCGACGCCGGGCGTCGGCCTGATCTCGCCGCCGCCGCACCACGACATCTACTCGATCGAGGATCTGGCGCAGCTCATCTATGACCTGAAGCAGATCAACCCGCGCGCCAAGGTGACGGTGAAGCTGGTGTCCCAGTCGGGCGTCGGCACCATCGCCGCGGGCGTGGCCAAGGCGAAGGCCGACATCATCCTGATCTCGGGACACAACGGCGGCACCGGGGCGTCGCCGGCGACCTCGATCAAGTATGCCGGCCTGCCGTGGGAGATGGGCCTGACCGAGGCGCATCAGGTCCTGTCGATGAACAAGCTGCGCGAGCGGGTGACGCTTCGGACCGACGGCGGGCTGCGCACCGGGCGCGACATCGTCATCGCCGCCCTGATGGGGGCCGAGGAATACGGCGTCGGCACCGCCGCGCTGATCGCCATGGGCTGCATCATGGTCCGCCAGTGCCAGTCGAACACCTGCCCGGTGGGCGTCTGCACCCAGGACGAACGGCTGCGCGCCAAGTTCACCGGCACGGCGGACAAGGTGGTCAACCTGATCACCTTCTACGCCCAGGAAGTGCGCGAGATCCTCGCCAGCATGGGCGCCCGCTCGCTGGACGAGATCATCGGCCGGGCGGACCTGCTCAGCCAGGTCAGCCGCGGGTCGGCGCATCTGGACGATCTGGACCTGAACCCGCTGCTGATCACGGTCGATGGCGCGAAGAACGCCCATTACGACCGCGCCAAGCCGCGCAACCTGGTGCCGGACACGCTGGATGCCGAGATCGTCAAGGATGCCGCGCGCTTCCTCGAGGATGGCGAGAAGATGCAGCTGAGCTATGCGGTGCAGAACACGTCGCGCACCATCGGCACCCGCACCTCGAGCCACATCGTGCGCCGCTTCGGGATGCGCAACGGTCTGCAGCCCGACCACCTGACGGTGAAGCTGACCGGCTCGGCCGGCCAGTCGCTGGGCGCCTTTGCGGCGCCGGGCCTGAAGATCGAGGTCGCGGGCGATGCCAACGACTATGTGGGCAAGGGCCTGTCGGGCGGGATCATCGTGGTCCATCCCCAGCAGGTCAGCCCGCTGGAGGCGTCGGCCAACACGATCATCGGCAACACCGTGCTTTATGGCGCCACCGACGGCTACCTGTTCGCCGCCGGCCGTGCCGGCGAACGCTTCGGGGTGCGGAACTCGGGCGCCAGGGTGGTGATCGAGGGCTGCGGGTCGAACGGCTGCGAATACATGACCGGCGGCGTGGCGGTGATTCTCGGCTCGATCGGGGCGAACTTCGGCGCCGGCATGTCGGGCGGCATGGCCTATCTCTATGACCCCGAGGGCGTTGCCGCCGACCGGTTGAACATGGAGACGCTGGTCTACTGCCCGGTCACCGTGGACCATTGGGAGCAGGAGCTGCTGGGCCTGATCCGGCGGCATCTGGCCGAGACCGGCAGCCGCCGGGCGGCGTCGATCCTGCAGCACTGGGACAGCGAGAAGGCGAACTTCGTGCAGGTCTGCCCGAAGGAGATGCTGGACAAGCTGCCCCATCCGCTGGGGATCGAGGCAAAGGCGGTTCCGGCGGAGTAACTCCCAACTTCCACCGTCGATTTGGTGGGGTGCGGGGAAACCCGCGCCCTTCCCCGTTGACATGCGCCCTGTCAGCCAGAGAATGCATGTTAACCGTGTGCGGACTTCCCCGCGACGGATTTCAATGGCTGGAGATTTCGATGCGCGATTGTAGAACGGCCGCAGCTATTGGGTGGCGGACACTTGCGGTTACCCTTGCAGGCATGATCGGCGTCCCATCGCACGCGGCGGTGCTCACCTATGAGTACGATCCCGGGCCGCTGGTACATACGGGATTCCGGATCTACGACGGAGCATGCGAAGACTATCAACCTGTTCCGGGGTATGATTTTTCCTGCGGCGAGACGCTCGATCTGACTGCCCTGAGAGCCGAGGGCGTCAATCCGCTTCTGTCCTTCGACACTGACGTCATGCCTTTTGACATCCGCGGCAAGCGTCTTCGGATCAGCAGTGAACCGACAGATTACGATGGCTTTGAAGGCGTTCTGGTCCTGGACTGGGACGGCTCCCAGGTCTTCGAGATTGCGCCAGACGACTACTATGACGTCTTCAGCCTGCCTTGGTTGGTCTATTTTACAATTGGCATACCCTTCACCACGTATGACCTGTGGTTTGATGAAAATGGGTTGGTCACAAACTGGTATGTCAATTTCGACAACGATCCTAGCGGCGCAAGTTTCTGGCCGGAGGGCGCCAATATGAGTCGCCATCTGGACAATTGCGATTTCGACACCGACGAAGAATGCGAGTACGCATTCTACGCAAGCGACCGCCCCGGCGAATGGCTGATCAACGGTGTGCCGCAATCCGAGCTTGTCCCGGCGCCGGTGCCGTTGCCCGTTCCACTTGGCCTGCTGGCTGCCGCGGCGGGCCTGCTTCCGCTGCTGCGGGCGCGGCGGGCCGCGCGCCGCTGACCCGG
>JBGAOK010000042.1:0-26213 GCA_044221805.1 Meridianimarinicoccus sp. | reverse complement strand
AGCGCAGCGTCCGGGCCGGGGAGGGCGGTCCCGGTCCGGTCGGGGCGGAATCTGGCGCCGGGGATGAAAAAGGGGGCCGGATGGCCCCCGGGATGCCCCGTGGTGGCGCGGGAACTGCGCTTCAGGCGAGCGAGAGGTTGACGGCGCTGGCACGGCCGTCGCGGCCGGCCTGGACTTCGAACCTGACCTTCTGCTTGTCGGCCAGCCCGGTCAGGCCCGAGCGTTCGACGGCCGAGATGTGGACGAACACGTCCTTGCCGCCGTCATCGGGGGCGATGAAGCCATAGCCCTTGGTGGTGTTGAACCATTTCACGGTGCCAGTTGCCATCTAGGCAGCTCCTGTCTGGTCACTCTGCCCGCGGGATTGCGGCAGGTCGGCGTCTGTCAGCGGATCGATAGAACTGACGGCCGGAGGCGAGACAGGGGATCGAAGGCGGTAACGGTCGCAAGCGCTTTTATACTGCGGTTCGCAGTGGGTTGGCAAGAACGAGGCCGGCGCCGGAGCGGCGCGGAAGCCCTAGGGCGGCGGCGTCCGGCCGGCGGCCAGCGCGCGGATCAGCGGGTTCGCGGTGATGCCATGGGCGAGCACGCTGAGCAGGATCGTCACCACCGCGGTGGCGGTCACGGTCTCGCCCCCGGGCAGGTCGGCGTCGAAGATCAGGATGCCGAAGACGATGCTGGCAAGGCCGCGCGGGCCGAACCAGCCGATGAACAGCTTCTGGGCGGCGGCGAGCGGGGTGCCGGACAGGCAGAGCCAGACCGGCAGCATCCGCACCAGCGTCAGGCTGAGGATGGCATAGGCCACCACCGAGGGCGTGACCCGGTCGGCGACCTGCCAGACCACCGCGGCGCCGAACACCACCCAGGTCACCAGCGCCAGCGCGTCGCCGGCGCCCTCGGCGCCCACCAGCAGGCGGTGGCGGGTGGCCGCGGGGGCGCGGAAGGCGATGCCGCCGACGAAGCAGGCGACGAAGCCCGAGCCCCCCAGCGCCTGGGCCGCGGCGAAGACCCCGATCGCCAGCGCCACGACCGAGATGCCGGCCCAGTCTTCCGAGATCCAGCCCGCACCTCCGGCCCGGCGCAGCAGCAGGGCGCCGAGGCCCGAGAGCACCAGCCCGACGACGAGGCCGATCCCCAGCGCCTCGACGACCACGCCGAGGATATGGGCGGCCGGGCCCGAGGGGGTCTCGATCCCCGCCGCGACGCCCAGCAGAAGCAGCACCACCGGCACGCAGATGCCGTCGTTCAGGCCGCTTTCGAAGTTCAGCGCCTCGCGGGTGTCGGGGGGGACGGCCGGATTGCTGACCACCGGCGCGCCGAGCGCGGCATCGGTGGGCGCCAGCACCGCGGACAGCAGCGCCAGCTCGACCCAGCTCAGGCCGGGGAAGAGCGGCATCGCGACGAGGAAGCCCAGCAGCAGCGTCAGCGGCAGGCCGATCATCAGCAGCCGTTCCGGCAGGCCGGCGGCGCGGCGGATCCGGGCAAGGTCGGCATTGGCGGCATCGGTGAAGAGCACGATGGCAAGGGTCAGCTCGGCCAGCAGCCGCAGGCCTTCGGCGTCGATGTCGAGCTGCAGCAGGCCGAAGCCGCCCGGTCCCATCAGGAACCCCGCCGCCACGAACAGGATCGGCCCGGACAGCCAGGACCGGGCCACCGGGGCCGAGATCGTGGCATAGAGGAAGGCGGCGAAGGCGAGCAGGGCGGCGGACTGGTACATCGGGCGATCCTGCGGCAAGGGGGCGGCCGGGGCGGGCCGGTTGCTGCAAGGACGACCACGCCGGCGGCGGTGCCGTCAATGGCCGGGTGGCGCAGGGGCGGCCGGGGCAAGGACTTAACAGCGCGGCAGGGCGTCCCATATATGCGCCAACGGGAATATGGTGGAGGCGGCAATGGGCGAAGGCGTGAAACTGACCTGTCTGGACTGCGGCCAGGTGAACCGGGTGCCGGCGGAGCGGCTGGGCGCGGGGCCGAAATGCGGCACCTGCGGCGCGGCGCTGCTGGACGGGAAGGTGCGCGAAGTGGACGTGGCGACGCTGGAGAAGGCGGCGCGCAGCGACGGGCTGCCGCTGGTGGTGGATTTCTGGGCGCCGTGGTGCGGCCCCTGCCGGATGATGGCGCCGCAGTTCCAGCAGGCGGCGCAGAGCCTGAAGGGCACCGCGCGGCTGGTGAAGCTGAACACCGAGGACCATCCCGAGGCGGGCGCGCGCTATGGCATCCGCGGCATCCCGACCATGGCCGCCTTCCGCGGCGGGCGCGAGGCGGCGCGCCAGTCGGGGGCGCTGCCGGCGGCGGGGATCGTCGACTGGGTGCGCCGGGCGATCTGAGCGGGGCGGTCTGAGCAGGACGGCCTGAGCAGGACGGCCTGAGCGGGGCGGCTCAGGCCGGGTCCCGGTAGCGCGCCGGCAGCCGGTCGGCGAAGGGGAAGTAGCGGAACCACGGTCGGGCCCCGTCAATCACCCGGGCGACCGAGGGGTGGTCGAACAGCCGATCGGCATAGGCCGCAAGACGACTCGCCTCGGGCGGGAACGGGCGCAGGATGCGGGCATAGAACAGCGCCGGCGCCGCAGCGCAGTCGGCCATGGAAAAGCTGTCGCCGGCGGCCCAGTCCGCCCGGGCGGCCTGGCGGTCGGCCATCACATAGGCCATGTCGAGCCGCCGTTCCGCCTCGATCACGCTCAAGGGGTCGCGGTCGGCCTCGAGCCGGATCCGGTTCGCGACGATGCGCTGCATCGGGTCGTGGACATGCAGGTCGAAGAACCGGTCCCGGAGCCGTACCTCGAGCAACGCGTCGGGGTCCGCGGGCAGCAGCGGCCGGGCCGAGGGATAGGTCATGTCGAGATATTCGATGATGATCGAGCTTTCCGGCACCACCCGGCTGCGGGCCGCGTCGTGCAGAACCGGCATCTTCCCCACCGGCCAGAGGTCGAGGAACCGCGCCGCCGACCCGGGATCGGAGAAATCCACCAGTTCGGCCGTGAACGGCGTACCGGTTTCGTAGAGCGCGATCATGACCTTCCAGCAATAGGAGGACAGCGGGTGGGAATGGAGCGTCAGGGCCATGGGCGTTTCCCGTATCACGAAGTCCCTGACGATCCGGCCGGGGCCGCATGGCGGTCGGCGGGGGGACGCGATGCGCCATTCTCTCGCTGGTGGGCGGGAAAATCAACTGGCGTCCGGGGGTTGCCGGGATTCCTGAAGGCTGCGCGCTGACGGGCCACCGCCGACCCGGCACCGGTCCCGGTGTTGCGCCCGGATCCTGCCAGCTGTCAGATGATGTAGGGGATGGTGCTGCGAGAGAGGATTGAACTCTCGACCTCTCCCTTACCAAGGGAGTGCTCTGCCACTGAGCTACCGCAGCCCTCTGTCTTCCGGATGGCTCGACCGGGGATGAAACCGGTGCAAGCGGGCTCTGGAACGGCCCTTTCGTTCGATCCGCCCGCGCCCGGATGCGGTCCCTTTGCGAGGGGAAATCCGCGTCTTGGCCGTCAGGCACGGCGCCGTTGGCCGTGGCCCCCGGTGCGTGGCAGGGCTGATACGCGCAAAGTCTGGAGCGCGCAAGAGGCGCCTGCGCGATTTTCCGCGGGGCGGTTGCGGCCCTGTCCGGGGCCGCCGCGGGCTTGATCTGGACCCTTGCGACCATGCGCGCTAAGGAGGCGCATGGACGAAAAGACCGGGACCACCGGCTCCGACAGGCCGGAGCAGAGCCGCGATGACAGGCTGAAAGCCGCGCTGAAGGCCAATCTGGCCCGGCGCAAGCGGCAGGCGCGGGCGCGCGGGGCACAGAGCACGGGGACAGAAGCCCGGCCGGACGAGAACGAGGACTGACGCATGGACAGAATCGTCGTGCAGGGCGGCCGGCCGCTGTCGGGGACGATCCCGATCGCCGGTGCCAAGAACGCCTGCCTTGCCCTGATGCCGGCGACGCTTCTGACCGAGGAACCGCTGACGCTGACCAACGTGCCGCGGCTGTCGGACATCGCCACCATGGGCCGGCTGCTGGAATCCCTTGGCTGCGAGGTCTCGACCCTGCGCGACGGCAAGGTCGCCGCGCTGTCGAGCCATGCCCTGTCGAGCCATGTGGCCGATTACGAGATCGTCAGCCAGATGCGGGCGTCGAACCTGGTGCTGGGGCCGCTTCTGGCGCGCGAGGGCCATGCGGTGGTGTCGCTGCCCGGCGGCTGCGCCATCGGGGCGCGTCCCATGGACATCCACATCGCCGCGCTGGAGGCGATGGGCGCGGTGATCGAGCTGCGCGAAGGCTATCTGCACGCCAAGGCGGCGGGCGGGCTGAAGGGCGCGGTGATCGAGTTCCGCTTCCCTTCGGTCGGCGCGACCGAGAACACGCTGATGGCGGCGACGCTGGCGAAGGGCACCACGGTGCTGAAGAACGCCGCGCGCGAGCCCGAGATCCGGGACCTGGCCGACTGCCTGGTGCGGATGGGGGCGCGGATCGAGGGCGCCGGCACATCCGAGATCGTCATCGAGGGCGTCGACCGGCTGCATGGTGCGACCCATGCGGTGCTGCCCGACCGGATCGAGCTGGGCACCTACATGCTGGCGCCGGCGATCGCCGGCGGGTCGGTCGAGCTGGTCGGCGGGCGGCTCGACCTGCTGGGCGCGTTCTGCGAGAAGCTCGACGCCGCCGAGATCGACATCGAGACCACGCCGAACGGCCTGCGCGTTACCCGCCGCAACGGCCGCGTGGCGGCGGTGGATGTGGTGACCGAGGTCTTTCCCGGCTTCCCTACCGACCTGCAGGCGCAGATGATGGCGCTGATGTGCACCGCCCAGGGGGTCAGCGTGCTGGAAGAGCGGATTTTCGAGAACCGCTTCATGCATGCCCCCGAACTGGTCCGGATGGGGGCGCAGATCGAGGTCCATGGCGGCACCGCCACGGTCACCGGGGTCGAGCGCCTGAAGGGTGCGCCAGTGATGGCGACCGACCTGCGCGCCAGCGTCTCGCTGATCCTGGCCGGGCTGGCGGCCGAGGGCGAGACCGTGGTGCACCGGGTCTATCACCTTGACCGCGGCTATGAACGGGTCGAGGAAAAGCTGGGCGCCTGCGGCGTGCAGATCGAACGGGTGAGCGAATGAGCGAGGACGCGCGGTTCGAGGATGCCGACGACGCTGCCGCGCCGCTGCGGCTGGTCGCGCTGGAGCCCGACGACGTGTCGGTGGTCTCGGCGCTGCTGCAGGATGCGGTGTTCCCGGCAACCGACCTGCGCTTCGACCGCAAGGCGCGGCGCTTCGCCATGCTGGTGAACCGGTTCCGCTGGGAGGACCGGCCCGCCGCCGAGGCCGCCGGGCGCGCCTATGAGCGGGTGCGCACGCTGGTCGCCGTGGGCGACGTGCTGGGCGTCGCCTCGCAGGGCTTCGACCGGCAGGACCCGGATCTGGTGCTGTCGCTGCTGGCGGTCAGCTTCGTGCCGGCCGGCGACGGCGCGGGCGAGGTGGTGCTGACCCTGGCCGGCGACGGTGCGATCCGGCTGACCGTCGAATGCCTGGACATCCAGGTCCGCGACGTCACGCGGCCCTATGTGGCGCCGTCGGGCCGGGTGCCGGACCACGGCGACGCTGGCGCCTGAACGGTCCCCGGGCAGGAGCCGCCGGGGGGTCCGGCGCTGTGGGTTGCGGCGCTTCGGCACCGCCCCGCGCCTTGGTTGCGCCACCATCCTTGCGCGTCTTGAGGAGTCGTGTCCGAGTCCGTATGGACCGGCACCAAGGAGTTAACGCGTATGCCCGTCCAGCTTTCCACCTCGGCGCCCGGATTCGAAGCGGCCTTTGCCGCGCTGCTTGGTGCGAAGCGCGAGGACGCGCCGGATGTGGACGAGGCGGTGGCGGCGATCATCGCCGATGTGCGCGCCCGCGGCGACGCCGCGGTGATCGAGCTGACCGAGCGATTCGACCGCCTTGCCCTGACCCCCGCGACCCTGGCCTTCACCGCCGCCGAGATCGATGCGGCGGTGGCGGCGGTGCCGGCCGCGGACCGTGCCGCGCTGGAACTGGCCGCGGACCGGATCCGCGCCTATCACGACCGCCAGATGCCCGCCGACGAAAGCTGGACCGATGCCAGCGGCGCGACGCTGGGCTGGCGCTGGACGCCGGTGGCGGCGGTCGGGCTCTATGTGCCGGGGGGGCTGGCGTCCTATCCGTCGTCGGTGCTGATGAACGCGATCCCGGCCCGGGTGGCGGGGGTCGAGCGCGTGGTGATCTGCGCGCCCACCCCGGACGGGGTGGCCAACCCCCTGGTGCTGCTGGCGGCGCGGCTGGCCGGGGTCGAGACCGTCTACCGGATCGGCGGCGCCCAGGCGATCGCGGCGCTGGCCTACGGGACCGCGACCATCGCCGGGGTCGACAAGATCACCGGGCCGGGGAATGCCTATGTGGCTGCAGCGAAGCGGCGGGTGTTCGGGCGGGTCGGTATCGACATGATTGCGGGGCCCTCGGAAATTCTGGTGATCGCGGACGCGGCGAACGACCCGGACTGGATCGCGCTGGACCTGCTGTCGCAGGCCGAGCACGACGCCTCGGCCCAGTCGATCCTGATCACCGACGACGCGGCCTTCGGCGCGGCGGTGACCCGGGCGGTCGAGGCCCGGCTGGAGACGCTGGAACGGCGCGCGATCGCCGGGGCGAGCTGGCGCGATTTCGGCGCCGTGATCGTCGTGCGCGATCTGGACGAGGCGGCGGAACTGGCCGACCGGATCGCGCCCGAGCATCTGGAACTCTGCGTGGCCGACCCCGAGGCGCTGGCGGCGCGGATCCGCCATGCCGGCGCGATCTTCCTGGGCGCCTGGACGCCCGAGGCGATCGGCGACTATGTGGGCGGGCCGAACCACGTCCTGCCCACGGCGCGCTCGGCGCGGTTCTCGAGCGGGCTTTCGGTGATCGATTTCCTGAAGCGCACCACACTGGCGCGGATGACCCCCGGCGCCCTGCGGGCGGTCGGCCCCGCCGCGGCACGGCTGGCGTCCTCCGAAAGCCTTGAGGCGCATGGCCTGTCGGTTCTGGCGCGGCTGGACCGGCTGAACGAGGCGGCACAATGACCGGACGGCTCTGTGATCTGATCGTCGCCACTGCCGGCGACCGGGCGCCCCCGCCCGAACTGGAGCAGGAACAGCGCGTGGCGGTGTTCGACCTGCTCGAGGAGAACCGCTTCGAGCCGGTCGGCGCGCCCGAAGGCCCGTATCGGCTGACCCTGGGGCTGAGCGGCAGCAAGCTCGCCTTCGACCTCGTGACCGCGGGGGGCGCGCCGGCGGCGGCGTTCTCGGTCTCGGTCGGGCCGTTGCGCCAGATCGTGAAGGACTACACCCAGATCTGCCGGAGCTATTACGAGGCGGTGCGCTCGAAGCCCCCGGCCGAGATCGAGGCGCTGGACGAGGCGCGGCGCGCCATCCACCACGAGGGCGCCGAGGCGCTGAGTTCCGCGCTGGACGGCAAGGCGAAGGTCGACGCCGCCACCGCGCGGCGCCTGTTCACGCTGGTCTGCGCCATGATGGCCGGCTGAGCCGGGCCCCGACGCGGCGAAGGGCGAGGCCGGCGGGCAGGGCCGGGGAAACACCGACCTTTTGCGGGGCTTGCCGCACCCGCATGATCGGATAGGCAGGGCACCCGTAACGGGGGTGCCGCCCCCGGCCACAAAACGGGCCAAAAGGACGGGGACCAGACCATGAGCCATGACGCAAGCCGCGCCGCGATCGAACGCTATTTCGCCGCCTTCAACCGCGACGATACCGACGCGATGCTGGACGAACTGGCCGAGGACGTGGCCCACCACGTCAACGAAGGCGAGATCCGCCGCGGCAAGGCGCTGTTCGCGGCCTTCAACGCCCACATGACTGACTGCTATGAAGAACGCCTGACCGACATGGTGGTCTTCGTGAACGCCGACGGCAGCCGCGCCGCCGCCGAATTCGTGGTCAACGGCACCTATCTGAAGACCGACGGCGCGCTGCCCGAGGCGCGGGGGCAGACCTATGTGCTGCCGGCGGGGTCGTTCTTCACCCTGAAGGATGGCAAGATCGCCCGGGTGACCACCTATTACAACCTTGCGGACTGGCTGCGGCAGGTGAAGGGATGACCCTGCGGATCGAGACGCTGGCGGGCGAAGCGCTGGCGGCCGCGATCGAGGATGTCGCGCGGCTCAGGATCGCGGTGTTCCGCGACTGGCCCTATCTCTATGACGGCGATCTCGACTACGAGCGGCAGTATCTGCGGCCCTATCTGGACAGCCCCGCCGCCGTGGTGATCGGCGCCTTCGACGGCGCGCGGCTGGTCGGCGCCGCGACCGGCACGCCGATGGAAGACCACGCGGCCGAGTTCGCGGCGCCGCTGGCGGTGGCCGGCTTCCCGGTGGCGGACACCTTCTATTGCGCCGAAAGCGTGCTGCTGCCCGAATATCGCGGCCAGGGCGCCGGGCACCGCTTCTTCGACCTGCGCGAGGCGAAGGCGCGGGACCTGGGCGCGACCCGGTCGGTGTTCTGTTCCGTGGTCCGCCCGGCGGATCACCCGTTGCGGCCCGCCGGCTATCGGGCGCTGGACGGGTTCTGGCGCGCCCGCGGCTATGCCCCGGTCGAAGGCGCGCTGGCGCAGTTTTCCTGGAAGGACATCGGCGAGGCCGAACCGAGCCGGAAGCCCCTGCAGCTCTGGGCGCGGGCGCTGTGATCCCGTCGCGCCCCCTGCGCCTTGCGGCGGCGGCCTATCCGGTCGAGCGGCTGGAGGGCCGCGCCGCGGTTGCGGCGAAGCTGGCCGGCTGGGTGGCGCGGGCCGACGCGGCCGACGTGCTGGTCTTCCCGGAATATGCCGGCATGGAAGCCGCGCTCTGCGACGGACCGGACGAAGCGCCGGTCGCCGAATGGTGCGACCGCGCCGCCGAGGCGGCCGCGTGGTACGCCGGCGTCCTGGGCGCGCTGGCCCGGCGCCACGGCGCCTATATCGTCGCCGGCAGCCTGCCGGTCCGGGCGCCGCACGGGCTGGTGAACCGGGCCTATTTCCTCGCGCCCGATGGCGGCATCGCCCACCAGGACAAGCGCATCCTGACCCCCTGGGAACGGCGCGAGACGCCGCTGGTGCCCGCCGCCGACAGCCGGGTGTTCGACACCGCCTTCGGCCGGATCGGCATCCTGATCTGCTATGACAGCGAGTTTCCCCTGAACGCCCGGCCGCTGGCGGCGGACCTGCTGCTGATCCCGTCCTGCACCGAAACCCCGGCAGGCGACGCGCGGGTGCGCGCAGGCGCCCGGGCGCGGGCGCTGGAAGGGCAGGCGGTGGCGGTCCATGCGCCGATCCTGGGTGGCGTGGCGGGCTGCGAGCTTGTCGACCAGAATCGTGGCCGTGCCGGCATCTATTCCCCACCCGATACCGGGTTTCCGGACGACGGCATCCTCGCCCGGGGTGCGGCCGACACCCCCGGCTGGGTCTTCGCCGATCTTGCCCCGGGGGCGATCTCGGCGGCGCGCGGGGCCGCTGCGGTCAACGTGCCCGGCCACTGGCTTGAGAGCGCCGCGGCCACAATTCCCGCTGTCGTCGCGTTCTGAGCCGTTCCTGCCTTGATTTGCCGGCCGTTTGCGCGCATCTAACGGTCGCTTGCCCGCAGGCAGGCACCCCCCAAGCACGGAGTGACCATGGCCAAGGAAGAACTGCTCGAGTTTCCAGGCGTCGTGAAAGAACTCCTGCCCAATGCGACGTTTCGGGTCGAGCTGGAAAACGGCCATGAGATCATCGCGCATACGGCAGGAAAGATGCGCAAAAACCGCATCCGCGTTCTGGCAGGCGACCGGGTGCAGGTCGAGATGACGCCCTATGATCTGACCAAGGGCCGGATCAACTACCGGTTCAAGTAAGCGTGGCGACGGATCGGCAGGACGCCTCCGGCGCGGCCCGGGGGACTTCCCGGCCGCGCCTGATTCTCGGCTCGGCCAGCCCGCGGCGGCTGGAATTGCTGGCGACGCTGGGCGTCGTGCCCGACGCGGTGAGCCCCCCCGACATCGACGAGACCCCGGCGAAGGGCGAACTGCCCCGGGCCTATTGCGGCCGCATCGCCCGCGAAAAGGTGGCGGCGGTGGCCGCGCCCGACGACGCGGTCGTGCTCTGCGCCGATACCACGGTGGCGATGGGCCGCCGGATCCTGGGCAAGGCCGCCGACGCGGCCGAGGCCGAGGCCTTCCTGCGCGCCCTGTCGGGCCGGCGGCACCGGGTGGTGACCGCCGTGGCGGTGCGCCGGAATGGCCGGATCTGGGAGCGCAGCGTCGAAAGCCGGGTGCGCATGAAGCCCCTGGGCGAGGTCGAGCTGGCCGCCTATCTGGCCGGCGGCGACTGGCGCGGCAAGGCCGGCGCCTATGGCATCCAGGGCCCGGCCGGCGCCTTCATCCCGTGGATCGAGGGCTCGTTCTCGGCCATCGTTGGGCTGCCGCTGGCGGAAACCGCGGCGCTGCTGGCCGCCGCCGGCTATCCGGTCTTTGCCCGTCCCGAAGGAGCGGCGGCATGAAAGGCACTCAGGTCCTGATCGACCGGCTGGAGGGCCGACCGGCGGCGGCGCGGTTCGAGGACGGGGTGTTGGAGGACCTTCTGGTCGACCCGCCGGCCGGGATGCCGCGGGCCGGCGCGATCTTCCGCGGCACGCTTTCGCGCCCCCTGAAGGGCACCGGCGGGCGCATCGTGCAGCTGCCCGGCGGGCTGAGCGGCTTCCTGCGCCAGTCCACCGGCCATCCCGAGGGCGCGCCGCTGCTGGTGCAGGTCTCGGGCTATGCCGAGCCGGGCAAGGCGGTGCCGGTGACCGCGCGGCTGCTGTTCAAGTCGCGCCACTGCATCGCCACGCCGGGAAGCCCCGGGGTGAACCTGTCGCGGGCGATCCGCGACGAGGACCGCCGCGCGGCGCTGCAGGCGCTGGCCGACCGTCTCACCCTGCCCGAAGGGATGGGGATGATCCTGCGCTCGGCCGCCGAGACCGCGCCGGACCACGAGCTGACCGAGGACATCGCCCTGACCGTCGAGGCGGCGATCCGGGTCACCGGCGCCGAGCGCGGCAAGCCCGAGCTGCTGCTGGACGGGCCGGCGCCCGACCGGCTGGCCTGGCGGGACTGGAGCGATGTGGCCGCCATCGACGTGATCAACGCGCCGGGCTGCTTCGAGACCCATGGCGGCGCCGAGGCGATCGCCGCGCTGGCCTCGCCCCGGGTCGATCTGGGCAGCGGCGGCTGGATGGAGGTCGAGCCGACCCGGGCGCTGGTGGCGGTCGACGTGAACACCGGCCCCGATACCAGCCCCGCCGCGGGGCTGAAGGCGAACATCGCCGCCGCGCGGGCACTGCCGCGGGCGCTTCGCCTCAGGGGGCTGGGCGGGCAGGTGGTGGTGGATTTCGCGCCGATGGCGAAGAAGGACCGCAAGACGCTGGAGCAGGTGATCACCGCCGCCTTCCGGGCCGACACGGTCGAGACGACGCTGGTCGGCTGGACCACGCTGGGCCATGTGGAGTTGAGCCGGAAACGCGAACGCCTGCCGCTGCGCGAGGCCTTCCCGTGAGCTGCCCGGTCTGCCGCAAGCCGGTGGTGGCGGCCTATCGCCCGTTCTGCTCGCGGCGCTGCGCCGATGTGGACCTCGGCCGCTGGCTGACCGGGGCCTATGCGATCCCCGCCGACGAGGCCGACGGGACCGGCGAGGGCGACGAGGGCGACGAGGGTGGCACCAAGGACGCGCCCGTCGCACCCGGTCGCGGGCGCCCGCCGCACTGAGGAAACGCGATTTCGGCTCTGGACAGCGGCCGAAGCCTCGCTTAAGACGCGCCCACCCGAACGCCAGCGGCGTTCCCCGTGCCCGGGTAGCTCAGGGGTAGAGCAGTGGATTGAAAATCCACGTGTCGGTGGTTCGATTCCGCCCCCGGGCACCATTCTCTTCCGGCAAATTGTTGAAAAGACGTCTGAAAACGGCGTCAATCGACGTCCGGTCCCTGCGCGCTGCAGACAGGCAGCGCAGGGCCGCGTCTGCGCAGTACGGTGCGTGAGACGTGACTTCCCCTTTCCCGCCGCCCTCAGGCCGAGCGCCGGGAACCTGTCATGACGGCGTGGCGGAGATGGAATTCCGCGGTCCGGCGGCGGGGCAACTTGCGGCGATACGCGCCGATGGCCGTGGGGCAGAGCCGCCGTGTGACGATTGACACTGACGGATGGCCATACAATGACATATCGATGTGATATTGCGACTCAAGAGGCACTGCTGTCAGTATCAGCCAGGCCCAGACTGCATTGGATGATTCTCGTGCCCAATTTGAGACTCTCGATCGTCGTGCCATGTTACAACGAGGAGGAGTGTATCGCCGAACTGCTTCGGCGCGTGACGGGCGTTTGCCAAAGCTGCGTCAGCGACAGCTATGAGTTGGTCCTCGTCAATGACGGATCGACAGACCGGACCTGGCCAATTCTTGCGGATCATGCCAGCCACGATCGGCATATCGTTGCGGTGAACCTGTCGCGCAATTTCGGCCACCAGCTTGCCCTCACGGCCGGGCTGAGCCTTTGCAGGGGCAACCGGGTGCTAATCCTGGATGCCGATCTTCAGGATCCGCCAGAGCTTCTGCACGCCATGATGCAACGTATGGATGCAGGTGCCGATGTGGTTTTCGGCCAGAGGATCGAACGCGAAGGCGAGACAGCGTTCAAGAAGGCATCGGCCTTCCTGTTTTACCGCATCCTCGACTGGCTGTCCGATGTCCGGATCCCGCGGGACACCGGCGATTTCCGACTGATGAGTCGACGGGCGGTCAATATGCTGAATGCCATGCCCGAGCGCTATCGGTACATTCGGGGCATGGTGAGCTGGATGGGACTCAGGCAGGAGGCCATTCCCTATTCTCGCGCCGCACGGTTTTCCGGGGAAACCAAGTACCCGTTGCGCAAGATGATCAGTTTCGCGGTGGATGCGGTCACCGGATTTTCCACACGGCCGTTGCGTTTGGCAACCTACCTGGGGTTTGTTTCCGTGATCGCGGCGGTGCTCCTTATGGCCTATGCATTGATCGGGTACTTTGCCGGTCGGAACATCAGCGGGTGGACCTCCGTCACGATGATCGTCCTGGCAATGTTCAGCATGCAGTTCTTCATTCTCGGGGTCTTCGGCGAATACCTGGGCCGGCTCTATTTCGAGGCCAAGCAGCGCCCATTGTTCCTCGTCTCGGACGTGGTTGCATCGCCGGACCTGGCCGAGGACTATGATCTTCGCCCGTTCGATCCGGTGCCCGCGTCAGCCGAAAGCCGCCAACGCGTGGATCTGGTGGCATGACGCAAGGGGCCGCTTGGCGTCAGCCGAGGGCGATGGATGTAGCGGCAGACAATGAATTGCGGTCCGGGGCTCCTGATGCCGCGCCACAATGGCCCTTGTCGTCCATTTCCCTTCGGATACCGGCATCTGGTCCTTCCCGATGACGCGCCGTTGATCTCGCATCCAACTGGATGGGCACCGCAATGACTCCCCACGAACCCTTGCCCGTGTCCGCGAAATGGTCGTGGATGCGGATTTACCTCATCTGTGCCCTGCCGGCGGTGGCATTCTCGGTCCTTTATGTTCTCAACGAACATCCTGCCTATCTGTGGGACTGGGGCGGATACTGGAATGCCTATGCCGATTACGGGCAGACCTCACTGGAAAGTCCGGCAAGGTGGCTGTCCCGTGTAGTCCAGTCGGTGCGGGGGGATGACTACAACCCTTCGGGCGTGGTTCCGCTGACGCCGGTCTACTGGATCTTCGGCGGTGGTCGGGAGTTCTATGTTGCGGCGATCATCGCGGTCTATCTGGTGCCGGCGGCCTTGATTGCTGCCCGGCTGGCCCAGACCAGTCTCGGCGATCTGTCGCCGCTCCGGCCGCTGGCGGTGTTTGCCGCCCTGGCTTTCCCGGTTTTCTGGAACGCGGCGCTGCGCGGGATGATCGACGTGGCCGGGCTCATTCCGCTGGGGCTGGCGACGCTGCTGGTGCTGCGGACATCGTTTCTGAGCCGAGCGACGCTCAAGGAAGCGATCTGGTTCGGCCTGTTGTTGTGGGCGACCTTCCTGCTGCGGCGGTGGTATGCCTTCGCCGTCGTCGCCCTGATCCTGACCAGCGGTGCCGCAGCGCTTCTGGTGATCATGAAGAACCACCGCCCGGTGGTCACAGAGTTGCGACGGACCATTCTGCGCTATTCGGTGGCCGGCATCTTCTTCTTGGTCGCCCTCATCGTCTTCCAAGGCGATCTGGTCCGGAAGATTCTGCAGACAAGTTATTCGGACGCCTATTCGGCCTACCAGAGCGATGCCGCATGGCAGATTTCACAATACACCGGATATTTCGGATACCTTGCGCTGGGGCTCGCGGCATTGGGATTGCTCGTCGACCTGATGCAGCGCCGAATGAAAAGTTTGTTCCTGTTCTGCACGGCGGTTCTGACGGCGCTGCTCTTTGCCCGTGTCCAGGCGCCATCCCTGCAGCATCTCCTGCCCGTTGGCCTGTTCCTGTTCCCCGGCTTCTATGCGGGGCTGGCCTTCCTTCACGACCGGCTGGGGCCGGCGCGTCCGGTGCTCTGGCTGCTTCTGGCCTTGAATTTCGTCAGCACCTATCTTCCGGATCGCTGGGAAGTCGCCGATCAGGCGCGCGTGCTGTTCCCGCAAATTCACACGCCGCCCCTGTACCTTGAGAATTACGCCGAGTATCAGCGCCTGCTTGCCGATCTGAAGGCACTGGACCCGGAAAAGAAGGTCGCGGTCTTTGCGTCCTCACCCATCTTGTCGGATTCGCTGCTGGCGGCGCTGTCTCCGGATCTCAATCATCGGATCGAGTGGATTTCTCAGGTCGACAGCCGCGATGGCTTTCGCTGGGCATCACTGATGGCCGATTATTTCGTCGTGGGACAGCCGACGCCGCTTCATCTCAATCCGCCCGATCAACGGGTGATCCAGTTCCCGGCCGACGAGATCTCGCAGGGGACCGGGATAGGCGCGGCGATGTCGGCGCTTCCGGACAGCTACGCCCTGGCCGGAGGCGTGACGGCACGGATCTATGCCCGCGTCCGCCCCCTTGGGCTGCAGGACGTCTCGCCACTGGCAGAACGCTTCTTCGCTGCCTATCCCGACTGGCGTGGTGCGTCCGAGGGCGATCTCGGAGCGCTGCTGGGGACAATGGCGCAGCCTGGCGAGGGGGCGGGTCAGTCGGCCCAGTAGGGATGTGTTTCGGGCGGGCCCGGACCCCAGGACAGCGGTGCTGCGGGGGCTTGCCGACGAGGATTGCGCCACATGACAGCCGGCCCGGCGTGGCGGACGGGACCGCCGGTCAGGCCTCGGGGGCCGGGATGGCGGCGGTCGTGCCGGCTGGCGGGGTGTGATCCTCGATCAGGCGGGGCGGCGCCTCGGCGGGCTGGCCGGGGCTCGGGTCGGCGAGGGTACGGCGGAAGATCAGCACCGTGCGGAAGCTGGTGCGGGTGCCGGTCAGGCCGGCGCGTTCCTCGACCGGCAGGGTCTCGGCGCGCAGGTAGTCCCAGCCCTCGCCACCCGCCTTGTTCAGGACCTCGGCCAGCGTGACGGCGAAGCGCGCCTCGACGGTGTCGGCGCCGCGGACCTTGGGCGCGCGCGTCGGCGCGGCCATGACCTTGTATTCGTAGCGTGTCATCCCGCCCCCTGTCGTTCGCCGCGAGTATCGGCGGAACCTGTCGGGGCGGAAACCCCCCTTGCGCGGAGTCCCTTCGATTTGCCGCACCGCGTCCAGCTACGGTCGACCGGGGATTAACCATTCTGCTGGAAACTGACGGCCCGGAGGCGCGCGATGCGCTAGACCGGGACCGGGTGGGCAGCCGGGCCGTGAAGGCCATGGTTGAGGGGTGCAGGTATGTCAGCGTTCCGGCTTTGTGTATTTCTCGTCCTGCTGTCCGCCTGCGGCGACCCCCACCTGCCGCCCGAGGAAGCCGGGGCCGAGGAAACCCGGCTCTATTCCCGCGACATCATCGACAGCCGGCGCGAGTTCCGCGACGCGATCATCGGCCAGGAACTCAGGGGCGAAGGGGTGGACGTGACCGTCGGCCCCGACGGGGTGCTGGTCGGCACTTATTACGGCCGGCCGTTCCTTGGCGGCTGGGACTATGACGACGGCAAGCTCTGCGTCTCGCTCACCACGGTCGAACTGCGCCGGGCCGAGGATCGGAAGTGCTTCCACGCCGCGCTCTCGGGGCGCAGCGTGCTGCTGGTGCCGGTGGCCGAGGATTGAGCGGTCTCAGCGGCGGTTGCGCGGGTCCATCAGCCGGGCGGTGCGCGACTGGTGGATCAGGAACCAGGCCAGCAGCACGAACATCGGATGGGTCAGCCCGCCCGACAGCAGGATCGCCGGAATCCAGATCAACAGGGTGATCAGCGCCACGATGGGCCGGCCGGCGATGCCGATCGACAGCGGCGGCAGGAAGATGGCGAGGATATAGTTCATGCCGGGCTCATCGCGCTGTGGGTCAGCCAGTCCGTCCACGCCGCCTTGGCCCGGTCGGTATAGGCCTTGTAGCGGACCATGCGGCCGCGGCGGCCGCCCTTCGCGTCGATCGGGGGGAACAGGCCGAAATTGACGTTCATGGGCTGGAAGGTCTTCGCCTCGGCCCCGCCGGTGATGTGGTGCACCAGCGCGCCGGTGGCGGTCTCGGGCGGCGGCGCGGCCAGCGGGCGGCCGAGGAGTGTCGCGGCGGCCAGACGCCCGGCGAGCAGCCCCATGGCGGCGGATTCCACATAGCCCTCGACTCCGGTGATCTGGCCGGCGAAGCGGATGTTCGGGCGCGAGCGCAGCCGCAACTGCGCGTCGAGCAGCGTGGGCGAATTCAGGAAGGTGTTGCGGTGGATCCCGCCCAGCCGGGCGAAGCGCGCCTGTTCCAGCCCCGGGATCATCCGGAAGACGTCGGCCTGCGCGCCGTACTTCATCTTGGTCTGGAAACCGACGATGTTGTAGAGCGTCCCCAGCGCATTGTCCCGGCGCAGCTGCACCACCGCGTGGGCCTTCACCTCGGGCGCGTGCGGGTTGGTCAGACCGACCGGCTTCATCGGCCCGTGGCGCAGCGTCTCGCGGCCGCGTTCGGCCATCACCTCGATCGGCAGGCAGCCGTCGAAATAGGGCGTGGCGCCCAGCGGGGCCTCGGCCTCGCCGTCGTGGAAGGCGGTCTTGTCGGCGGCCAGCAAGGCGTCGATGAAGGCGTCATAGGTGGCGCGGTCCATCGGGCAGTTCAGGTAGGCGCGGCGCTCCGCCTCGGTCTCGCCCTTGTCGTAGCGGGACTGGAACCAGGCCTTTGACAGGTCGATCGAGTCGAAATGCACGATCGGCGCGATGGCGTCGAAGAAGGCCAGCGCCTCGGCCCCGGTCTCGGCCCGGATCGCCTCGGCCAGCCGCCCCGAGGTCAAGGGCCCGGTGGCGATGATCCACTGCCCCTCGCGGGGCATCTCGGTGATCTCGCCCGCGACGACGCGGACCCGGGGATGGGCGTGGAGGCGCGCGGTGACGGTTTCCGAGAACGGCTCGCGGTCCACCGCCAGCGCGCCGCCGGCGGGCAGGGCATGGACATCGGCCGCGGCCATGATCAGGCTGCCCGCCGCGCGCATCTCCCAGTGCAGCAGGCCGACGGCGTTCTGTTCGTCGTCGTCCGAGCGGAACGAGTTGGAACAGACCATCTCGGCCAGGTTGCCGGTGCGGTGGGCGAAGGTGCCGACCTCGGGGCGCATCTCGTGGATCACCACGTCGACGCCCGCTTCCGCCGCCTGCCAGGCCGCCTCGGACCCGGCCATGCCGCCGCCGATGATGTGAAGGGTCTGGGTCATCGTGGTCTCCTCAGGCGTCGTCCGGGTCCCGGAAAGGCGGCTCTGCCAGAGGATGGCGGGTCAGGACAAGCTCCTTCAGCCGGGATTCCACCACATGGGTGTAGATCTCGGTGGTGGAAAGGTCGGCATGGCCCAGAAGCATCTGGATCGCGCGCAGATCGGCGCCGTGTTCCAGAAGATGGGTGGCGAAGGCGTGGCGCAGGGTGTGCGGCGTGACCTTGGCGGGGTCGATCCCGGCGGCCAGCGCCAGCCCCTTGATCATGGTGAAGAAGGCCTGCCGGGTGACATGGCCGGCCTTGCCGCGGCTGGGGAACAGGAACGGCGAGGGCCGCACCTTCGGCCCGACCGGGGCGGCGGCGTCGCGCGCCACCAGCCAGTCGGCCAGCGCGGCGCGCGCCGGGCCGGACAGCGGCACCAGCCGTTCCTTCGACCCCTTGCCGCGCACCAGCAGCACCCGCGGGTCGCCCCGGGCCGCCGCCGCCGGCAGGCTCACCAGTTCGGTGACGCGAAGCCCGGTGGCATAAAGCAGTTCCATCATCGCGGTGTTGCGCAGCCGGTCGGTGTCCGAGCGGCCCTGCTGCCGGGCCGCGTCCAGCATCGCGGTGACCTCGGCCTCGCTCAGGGTGCGGGGCAGGCTGCGCGGCTTGCCGGGGCCTTTCAGCCGGATCGCCGGGTTGTCGGCCCTGAGCCCTTCCTCGAAGGCGAAGCGGTAGAGCTGGCGGATCGAGGCGAGCCGGCGGGCGCGGGTGGTCGCGGCCAGACCCTGGGCGTCGCAATGGACCAGATAGGCCTCGATGTCGGCGCGGGTGGCGGTGGCGAAGGCGCCGCCCCGGGCCGCGAGCCAGGCGTGGAAATCCTTCAGGTCGCGGCCATAGGCCAGCTGGGTGTTGACGGCGGCATCCAGTTCGGCGGCATGGGCCTCGAGAAACCGCGAGATCCAGGTGACGCTCATCCCTTGGCTAGCCCCTCGGGTCCAGCAGCAGCACCTGAAGCGCCGCCTGCTTCGCCGCGTCCCCAAGCCCGGCGGCGCGGATCAGCTGTACCGCGTCGCCGGCATCGGTGGGATCGGCGCCAGGGCCTTCGGCCAGCACGGTGATCGCCTCGATCAG
This sequence comes from Meridianimarinicoccus sp., assembly GCA_044221805.1. Classification (GTDB taxonomy): domain Bacteria; phylum Pseudomonadota; class Alphaproteobacteria; order Rhodobacterales; family Rhodobacteraceae; genus Meridianimarinicoccus. Next base: position 7,309 of record JBGAOK010000042.1, on the reverse strand, counting down.
CGCCTCGCCCAGCCGCTTCGACGCGACGGCTTCGGCATAGCGTTCGGGCACGCCATCGGCGGTCAGCCCGCGATGCAGCGTCGAGGCCAGCTCGTTCGGCGCCGCGACCGAGGGCGGCGTCCCCTGCGCCAGCGCCGCGGCGTAGTCGACCATCCGCGGCAGGCTCAGCCCGGTGCGCGGCGGCTCGAACGCGGCGGGTCCGTTCGAGATCAGCGCCATCTGATAGGCCTGGGCCGCCGCCGGGTCGGGCAGGGCCAGCCGGATCAGGCGCGGCGCGAAGATTTCGGAGAAGACCGCTTCCAGACCGACCGCATGCATCGCGGCGAAGGCTTCGGGCAGGGTTCCCGCCACATCCTCGGCATTGCCCGCGGTCAGCGCGATGTCCAGCGCCTGGATCAGCGCGACCCGGTCCCAGACCCCGCCCGAGGCTGCCGGCTTGCGCGCCGAATAGATCCCCAGAAGCTGGTTGGCCGGCAGGGCGCCGACGCGGGCCAGCCGTTCGGCGGCTTCCAGCTGCGCCTTCCAGCCGATGATGTGGCGCAGGTCGGTCTGGGCGAAGGCCAGCGGCAGGCCGGCGGTCGGGACCGGCTCGCCGATCGCCTCGAGCACCCGGAAGTCCAGCGGCGTCACCGGATCGGGCAGGGGCGGGCTGGCTTCGCCCTCGAACAGGTCGGGGTCGAGGAAGCGCGCCATCCGGTCCCGCGCCGCCGCATCGATCTGGCCGAGCGCGGTGGCGGTCTCGAGCGTCAGCGCGGCGGTGTACCAGCGCCCGCCGCGGGCCAGGCAGAAGGTCCGGGTCGGATAGTTCGGCGTCAGGTCGGGCTTGGCGTCGAAGGTGGCGCAGGCGCGGTCCTCGGTCCCCTGCAGGAGCGAGATGTCGAACCAGCGCCGGAACAGGTCGGGGGTGTCGGGGCCGGCGCGTTCCAGAAGCGCCTGCGCCGGCTCGAGCGCGCCTTGCAGCAGCAGGGCATCGACCCGCGCCACCAGCAGGGTGTCGCCGCTGGCCGGCGGCGGGTCGGCCTCGACCACCAGAAGGGTGTCGAACAGATCCTGCAGCGCCGGGTGGGTCAGCGGCGGCATCGCGCGCAGCGTGCCTGCCAGCCGGGTCGCGTCCGACCCGAGCCAGAGGTCGGCCGGCAGCCCCGCCACCTGGGGCGAAACCAGCCCCGCCGCACCGCGGTCCGGGCCTTCGATCGACTGGACGGTGATGTCCTCGGTCGCGGCGCCGGTGCTGGGCGGTTCGGGCGCGGCCGGGGCCGCCGGGGCCGAGGGAGCGGTCGCGCCGGCATGGGAGGGCCGTGCCGGCGGCGCCGGGACGGGCTTCGTCAGCGCGGCGGGCTTCGGCTTGCCGGCGGACAGGGGCGGCGGCACCACCGCCGGCTGGGGCTTCGCCAGCGTCTCGGACAGCCACGGGATCGCCGACAGCGGCGCCCGGTCGTCGGCACGCAGGGGAAAGCCCGCCAGCAGGATCAGTGCGGCCGTTGCGGCCAGCCCGGGGACGGGGCGTCCCGCCCTAGCTGCCATTCACGGTGACCGGGATTCGCATCTCGGTCTGCTGGGGCGTCAGGTCCCCGAAATAGGCGAACCCCACCAGTCCCGCGCCGGCGAGCAGAAGAAGAAACGACAGTATCTTGAAAGTCCGCACTTTTTTCTGGTTTCCTGTGCCTGTGGCCTGCGTCCGGTCCGCGCTGTGTCCGCGTTTTGACCGCTGTTGCAACATTCTATATGGGAACCGCGACAAGATCACGTCATAGAGACGCAATATTTTCGCTCGGGAACGGACGGGTCGGGTGCCCCACAAGCTGAAGAAGACGGTTGTCCTTGTGGGGATGATGGGTGCCGGGAAGACGGCAGTGGGCACCGCGCTTGCGCGCAAGCTCAACGTCCGCTTCGTGGACCAGGACGACGAGATCGAGGCGGCGGCGAACAGCACCATTGCCGAGATCTTCCGCGACTACGGCGAGGCCTTCTTCCGCGAGAAGGAAACCCAGGTGCTGGGGCGGCTGCTGACCGGCCCGCCCTGCGTGCTGTCGACCGGAGGCGGCGCCTATCTGGCCGAGCGCAACCGGAACCTGATCGAGCAGCACGGCATTGCGGTCTGGCTCAAGGCGGAACTGAACCTGCTCTGGGCGCGGGTGCGCTATCGCTCGACCCGGCCGCTGTTGCAGACGGAAAACCCCTACGAGACGCTGAAGACGCTCTACGAGGCGCGCGAGCCGGTCTATGCCCTCGCGCCGCTGCATGTCTCGACCTATTCCAACTACTCGGTGGAAGACACCGCCAACGCGGTTCTCGCGGCGCTGGCGGACTGCCCCGATGTGCTGAAGGTGAACCAGAATGTCCCGCCCCGCTGAAACCGTCCGTGTCGAACTGGGCAGCCGCGCCTATGACGTCGAGATCGGCGAAGGGCTGATCGCCGCGGCCGGGGACCGGATCGCGCCGCTGCTGACGCGCCGGCGGGTGGCCATCGTCACCGACGCCAATGTCGCGACCCGGCATCTGGAGCCGCTGCGGGCGGCGCTGTCGGCGGCCGGGATCGAGTCCGCCGCGCTGGTGCTGCCGGCGGGGGAATCCACCAAGGGCTGGACCGAATTCGCCCGCTGCGTGGAATGGCTGCTGGCCGAGCAGGTGGAACGGCGCGACGTGGTGGTGGCGCTGGGGGGCGGGGTGATCGGCGATCTGGTCGGCTTTGCGGCGGCGGTGCTGCGCCGGGGCGTGCGCTTCGTGCAGCTGCCGACGACGCTGCTGGCGCAGGTCGACAGTTCCGTCGGCGGCAAGACCGGGATCAACACGCCGCAGGGCAAGAACCTTGTCGGTGCCTTCCACCAGCCCAGCCTCGTGCTGGCCGATACCGGCGTGCTGGCCACCCTGCCGCCGCGCGATTTCCTTGCCGGCTATGGCGAGGTGGTGAAGTACGGGCTGCTGGGCGACGCCGCCTTCTTCGACTGGCTGGAACGGAACGGCCCGGCGATGGCGGCGGGCGACGGCGCGGCGCGGATCCGGGCGGTGACCCGGTCGGTCGAGATGAAGGCCGGTATCGTGGCCCGGGACGAGACCGAGCAGGGCGAACGGGCGCTGCTGAACCTTGGCCATACTTTCTGCCACGCGCTGGAGGCGGCGACCGGCTATTCCGACCGGCTGCTCCATGGCGAGGGCGTGGCGATCGGCTGCGCGCTGGCCTTCGAGCTGTCGGCGCGGCTGGGCCTGTGTTCGCAGGAGGATCCGGTCCGGGTGCGCGCCCATCTGGCAGCGATGGGAATGAAGCGCGATCTGGCCGACATTCCCGGCGACCTGCCCGACGCCGACGCGCTGATCGCGCTGATGGGGCAGGACAAGAAGGTGATGGACGGCAAGCTGCGCTTCATCTTGGCCCGCGGCATCGGCGCGGCCTTCGTCACCGACGCGGTGCCGCGCGAGGTGCTGAGGGGCGTGCTGGCGGATGCGCTGGCGCTGCGCCGGGCACCGGCCTGACACCGCGCCCCGGCTGGGGCCGGCGGCGTGTTCAGACGGTCCTGACCCAGCGCGCCTCGTTCGCTTCGATCGCGGCGATGCGGGCGTCGGCGTGGGGATGGCTGAGGAACCACGCCGGCATCACGCCGGTGCCGCCGGCGCCGGTGAGCGCGCCGAGCTTGCGGAACAGGCTCTTCTGCGGCGCAGTGCCGATGCCGGACTTGATCAGCAGGGCGGTGGCATAGGCGTCGGCCTCGAACTCGTCGGCGCGGGACATCCGGGCGGCCAGAAGCGTGGCGGCGGCGTTGGCGATCCAGACCCCGATGCCGGGCAGGAAGCGCGACAGGAACACCGCGAGGGCGGTCCTTAGCGCGTTTTGTCCTGAAAAATCAATCAGTCGCTTGCGGGTATGGCCAAGCGCGACATGGCCCAGTTCATGGGCGACCACGCTCGCCATCTCCTCGCCGGTGACGTGGCCGGCGCGGTATTTCTCGTAGAAGCCGCGGGTCAGGAAGATCCGCCCATCGGGGGCGGCCAGCCCGTTCACCGGGGCCACCTCGTAGAGCATCACCTTGATGCGCGGCAGGTCCAGGGCCTTGGCAAGCCTGTCGAAATGCCGGGCGAGGCCGGGGTCGAGCAGGTCCGCCGACTTGGCGTCCAGCTCGCGTTTCGTGCGGGCGGCCGAGATCGCGTACATCGCGACGGCATAGAGGACGGCCAGCAGGAAGGGCATCAGCTTCAGCATGGGCTGAAGATGGGCGCGGGCGGCCCGGCGGGCAAGAGGGCCGCCGAAAGGCTGCCCCCAGGGGCGCCACCGGGCCGCCACCGGGGCGCCGGACGGCGATCGGACTGGCATCGGACTTCTATCGGACTTTCATCGGACCTTGATCGCGCCGCAGGCGGGTCCGGCGGTCCGGTCCGGCCGGGGTCAGATCTCGTAGAACTCCACCGGCAGGCCGTCGGGATCGGCGCAGAAGGTGAAGCGGCGTCCGGTGAACTCGTCGACGCGGACGGGCTCGACCGCGATGCCGCGGGCGGTCAGGCTGGCCACGGCGGCGTCGAGATCCGGGGTGGCGAAGGCGATGTGGCGCAGGCCCTGCGCCTCGGGCCGTGAGGGGCGTTCGGGGGCGCCGGGGAAGGTGAAGAGCTCGATCCCGATGCCCGAGGGGTGGCGCAGGTCGACCTTCCAGCTGTTGCGCGCGGCGCGGAAGTTGCGGTCGACCACGCGAAGGCCCATGGCGCCTTCCCAGAAGGCGACGCTGGCGTCCAGATCCGAGGCGATGATCGCCACGTGATGCACGCCCGCGAGGGGCGGCGGCGGGGTCTCCCGGCTCATGGCGGCTTCCTTCCGGCGCTAACATCTTCCGTGCCCGGCTCTACCCTGGGAAGCGCCGGCGGACGAGGGGAAACTGCTGGCGTAATGTCGTGACCGCCACTGTGCCCCCGGGCCGGACATTTCAGCGATGCCGATGGCCGGGCCGCTTGGCGACAGGCCGCCTGCGGGCCGGCCCTTGCGCGCGGTCGCGTCCGGGCTTCGGCCTGCGACTCACCCCGCCGCCCAGCGTCCCCGGAACGCAGCGGTTGTGCGGTCTCCGGGCGCCTGAGCGTTGTCGCAGGGCGGACCCGCTGCCGGATCCGACGCTTTCTTGACGCTTGGTAAACGTCGTTTCTGCTCGCCGGACGGGAAAGCCGCAACTGCCGCTTGCGGGATTCCATCACGGGATGAAGATTCCGGCAAACCCCCGGTTATATTGCAAAAAATGAGAGATTGTGGTTAACTTCCGATGCGAGGTGATCCAGGGTTATTGAGGGGAAATTCCATGATTGCGTTCTTGCGGCTTGCCGTGCTGGCGGCTGGCATCTGTGCTTTTGCGCCAGCAGAAGCCGCGACCATTGTTGTGTCCAATGCGAGTCCACTGGGCCTGAAGGTCGATGGCTCCCGGCGCGCCGCCAAGGCGCTGGTGGGTGTGAGTGGCATCATCACCGATGTCAACGTCACGCTGGACGTGTCCGGTTGCGGCGGCGACGTCGAGCGCGACGGCAGCTGTCCGCCGCTTGGCGGTACCGCCGCGAACGACCAGTTGTTCCTGAGCCTGCGCAGCCCGAGCGGGACCGTGGTGCGACTGGTGCAGGCGGGCGATCTGGTCGGCGGCACGCCGAGCAATCGGGGCGTGATGACGTTCGACGATTCGGCGTCGGGCACGTTGTTCGCCCTGCCGGTCCAGACCGGCTCCTTCCTGCCGTCGCAGGCGCTGTCGGCTTTCAACGGCGAAGATCCCTTCGGCACCTGGCGCATTCAGATCGGCGACACCACGGCGCAGAGCAAGCATCGACTGAACGCCTACAGCCTGTCGATTTCGATCAGCGAAGTGCCGCTGCCGCAGGCGCTGGGGCTGATGCTGCCGGCGCTGGGTGGCCTTTTGGCGCTGCGCCGCCGGAAGGCCTGAGACGAGGGGACCCCGTCCCGCCCTGCGACCAGGTCGCGGGGCGGTTCAGCCCAGCCGCTTCACGCCCCGGGTGATCCCTTCCAGGGTCATCGGCACCATTCGGTCGTCGAAGATCTGCCGGATCAGGCCGATCGACTGGGTGTAGTCCCAGTATTTCTCGGGCACCGGGTTGATCCACAGGTGGTCGGGCCATTTCTCGCCCGCGCGGCGCAGCCAGGTCTCGCCGGATTCCGGGTTCCAGTGCTCGTTGGCACCGCCGGGATGCAGGACCTCGTAGGGGCTCATCGAGGCGTCACCGACGAAAATGCACTTGTAGTCGGGCCCGTAGGTGTGGAGCACGTCCCAGGTCGGGGTCTGCTCGGTCCAGCGCCTTGCGTTGTCGCGCCACACGCCTTCGTAAAGGCAGTTGTGGAAGTAGTAGTGGTCCAGATGCTTGAACTCGGCCCGGGCGGCCGAGAACAGTTCCTCGACCACCTTGACGTGGTCGTCCATCGACCCGCCGATGTCGAGAAACAGCACCACCTTGACCGCGTTGTGCCGTTCGGGGCGGGTCTTGACGTCGAGATAGCCGTGTTCGGCGGTCGCGCGGATGGTGCCGTCGAGGTCCAGTTCCTCGTGCGCGCCCTCCCGCGCCCAGCGGCGCAGGCGCTTCAGCGCCACCTTGATGTTGCGGGTGCCCAGTTCGACCTGATCGTCGAGGTTGCGGAACTCGCGCTTGTCCCAGACCTTGACCGCCTTGCGGTGGCGGCTTTCGGCCTGGCCAATGCGGACGCCTTCGGGGTTGTAGCCATAGGCGCCGAAGGGCGAGGTGCCGGCGGTGCCGATCCACTTGCTGCCGCCCTGGTGGCGGCCCTTCTGCTCCTCCAGCCGCTTCCTCAGTTCCTCGAGAATCCTGTCGAGGCCGCCCAGCGCCTTGACCAGCGCCTTCTCTTCGTCAGTCAGGAACTTCTCGGTGAGCTTTCGCAGCCACTCCTCGGGGATTCCGGCGAGCAGTTCTTCTCCAGCGCTGTCCAGGCCCTTGAAGACATGGGCGAAGACCCGGTCGAACTTGTCGAGGTTGCGTTCGTCCTTCACCAGCGCGGCGCGCGCGAGATAGTAGAAGTCCTCCGCCGCATAGGCCGCCACACCGGCATCCATCGCCGCGATCAGCGTCAGGTATTCCTTGAGCGAGACGGGGAGGCCGGCGGTCTTCAAGGATGTGAAGAAGCTGAGGAACACGCGGGCGCCCTCAATACCAGATGCCGAAACGGTGCCAGTGGATGCGCGGCGGACGGATGGGCGGCACGATAGAGGAAGCCGGAGGGGTGCGGCGCTCCGGCATCGTCACCTCCATGGTCTCGGCCTTGCGCAGCGCCAGCAGGCGGGCAATGCGGTCTTCGGTCTTGGGATGGGTGCGGAGGATCGACGACTGG
>JBGAOK010000041.1:0-26601 GCA_044221805.1 Meridianimarinicoccus sp. | reverse complement strand
ACGGATCGAATGGGCGCGCGGGCTGGCCTTTCACGCGGCGGATGCCACCGCCCTGCCGCCCGGCACGCTGCCGCCCGACCGGCCGCTGCGGCTGCACCCCTCGCTGCACCTGCTGCGGCTGGCGCATCCGGCGGTCAGCATCTGGCGGGCGAACCAGCCGGAGGCGGACGGCACCTGCGTCGCGGACGGCCCCGAGACCGCCCTGATCTGGCGCAGCCCGGATTTCCAGGTGCCGGTGGCGCGGCTGGCGCCCGCCGATGCCGCCATCATCGACGACCTGAGCCGGGGCCTGCCGCTGACGCTGGCCGCCCCTGATCGTGACCCTGTGCCCGTGCTGACGCTCTTGCTGCGCGACGGGCTTGTCTGTGAAGGAACCCCCCGATGATCCGCCTGCCCCTTGCCCGCCTGAACGCCCTTGGCGCCCTTGTCCCGCCCGACCTGATCGCGCTGGCCGCGCGCGTTTTCCCCGCCGCGGTGTTCTGGGCCAGCGGCCGCACCAAGGTCGAGGGCCTGGGCCTGAAGCCCTCGACCTTCTTCCTGTTCGAAAGCGAATACGCCCTGCCGCTGGTGCCGCCGCATCTGGCCGCCTGGATGGCGGCGATTTCCGAACACCTGTTCCCGATCCTGCTGGTGCTGGGGCTGGCGACCCGGCTTTCGGCGCTGGCGCTGCTGGGGATGACGGCGGTGATCCAGATCTTCGTCTATCCCTCGGCATGGCCCAATCATGGGCTCTGGGCCACCTGTTTCCTGATTCTGATCGCGCAGGGTCCGGGGCGGTGGTCGCTGGACGCGGTTCTGGGCTGGGACCGGACGGGCCGGGAAAGCCCCCGCACCAGCCGGCAGCCGGCGATGTGAGCCGCCCGCCGCTCCGGTGCCGGACACCGGGGCGGCCCGCCCTCAACGCCCCGCGCCACCTAAGGCCGGGCCGCCGGGGTGGCAGGCGCGGGCCCGATGCGGGCTCAGAGAAGCTTGCCGATCTCTGCCGCCGTCAGCACCTTGCCGGTCGAGACGACCTTCTCGTCCACCACAAGACCGGGCGTCGACATCACCCCATAGGCCGCGATCTGGGCGACGTCGGTGACCTTGACGATCTCGGCCGGCTTGCCCGCCGCTGCGGCAGCCGCCTTGGCGTTGTCGGCCAGCGCGAGGCATTTCCTGCAGCCCGAACCCAGGATCTTGATGATCATGTCCCGTTCCCTTCTCAGATGAACCAGTCGGAGGTCGCGTTGAAGATCAGCCCGATCGACAGGATGCCGACCGTGACAACGCTGGTGAAGGCGACCAGCAGCGGCAGCTTGACCACGCGCTTGAGCATGATGAGCGAGGGCAGCGACAGCGCGGTGACTGCCATCATGAAGGCCAGCACCGTGCCGAGCCCCACACCCTTGCCCACCAGCGCCTCGGCAATCGGCAGGGTGCCGAAGATGTCCGCATACATCGGGATCCCCACCAGCACCGCCACCGGGACCGACCACCACTTGTCCTGCCCCAGCAGCGCCGAGATCACGTCGGCCGGCACCCAGTTGTGGATTGCGGCCCCGATGCCCACGCCGATCAGGACATAGGGCCAGACGCGGTGGACGATTTCCGCCACCTGATCGCTGGCATAGGCCAGCCGTTCGGCCTTCGTCATCGTCGCGGCCTCCCCGGTCACGGGCACCGTGCGGACGAAGGCCGCCACCTGATCTTCCATCCCAAGCCTACCGATCAGCGTGCCACCGACGATGGCAATGACCAGCCCGACCACCACATAGGCCAGCGCAATCGGCCAGTTGAAGATCGACGCCAGCAGGATCACCGAGGCGAGGTCCACCAGCGGCGAGGAGATCAGGAAGGAGAACGTGACCGACAGCGGCAGCCCCGCCGCGGTGAAGCCGATGAACAACGGGATCGACGAGCAGGAGCAGAACGGGGTCAGCGTGCCCAGAAGGGCCGCCAGCGTGTTGGCGCCGATCCCCCTGCGCCCGCCCAGCATGGCCCGGGTCCGCTCGGGCGGGAAATGGCTCTGGATGTAGGAAACCGCAAAGATCAGCACCGACAGCAGGATGAAGATCTTGATCACGTCATAGACGAAGAACTGTACCGACCCGCCCAGCCGCGAGGCAGGGTCAAGCCCGATGGCCACCACGGCCTGAGCCACCAGACCGTCCAGCCAGACCATCCGCAGCAGCTGGTCGTTCATCCAGCCGAACACGCTCATGCTTCAGCCTCCTTGTCCGCGAACTCGCGGTCCAGCGCGGCCTCGACCAGCCGTGCCAGGGGCGGCGACAATTCCGGGTTGATCCGGTAGCGCACCCATTGCGCATCCCTCCGGTCCAACACAAGCCCCGCCTGCTTCAGGACCTGCATGTGCCGCGACATCCGGCTTTGGGTCGCGCCCAGCTTCCGCATCAGGTCGCAGACGCACAACTCCGACCCGCCGGCCAGAAGGCGCATCGCGTCAAGGCGGGTCGGCTCGGCCAGGGCGGACAGGACGGCGACGATCATGGGGCGCACTCCATTTCATTCGCATCTGCGCATGGGCGGAGGCCCCGCGCCGTGATCTGGATCAGTCCGTGACACCTGCCGGCCCCGTCATCAAAGCTTCACTGGACTGTCTCTTTATTTCCTTTATTCGGGAAATATGGAACAGACTCGCGCCACCCATGCCTTCGCCATGCTCGGCCATCCGGGCCGTCTGGCGGTGTTTCGCCTTCTCATGCGCTTCGCCCCCCGGGGCGTGCGGCCGACCGAGATCGCCGAAGCCATGGGATTGAAGCCGAACACGCTCTCGCATCATCTGTCCGATCTCACCGCCGCGGGCCTGATCCAGGTCCGGCGGCAGGGAAGGTCGCTGTTCTATGCTGTCGATCTCGACGCCACCGAAGCGCTGATCGGCTACCTCGCGCTCGACGTGGGCCGCGCCCGGCCCGACCTGCTCGGCTCCCTCCACTCCGCCCACAAGGACACCGCGGACATGCAAGCCACTGACTTCAATGTGCTGTTCATCTGCTCCGGCAACTCCGCCCGGTCGATCTTCGCCGAGGCCCTGCTGCGCGACCTGGGCAATGGCAAGTTCCGGGCCTTCTCGGCCGGCACAAGGCCGGGGACGGAGCTCAACCCCTTCGCCCTCGAGGTGCTGAAGCGCAACGGCCACGACATCGCCGACCTGCGCTCGAAGCACGTCTCGGAATTCCAGCAGCCCGGCGCGCCGGTGATGGATTTCGTCTTCACCGTCTGCGACGCCGCCGCGGGCGAGGAATGCCCGCCCTGGCCGGGCCAGCCGATCACCGGTCACTGGGGCCTGCCCGACCCGGTGAAGGCCACCGGGACCGATGCCGAGAAGGCGCTGGTCTTTGCCCAGACCTATGCCGGGCTCCGGCGTCGGATCGCAGCCTTCGTCGAGCTTCCCTTCGCGTCGCTGAACCGGCTGTCGCTGCAGGCCCGGGTCGACGCCCTTGGCGCCGAGGCCCTCGCGGCCGAGAAAGGGTGACCGCCATGCCCCGGATTGCCCTCAACGGCCTTGGCCGGATCGGAAAGCTTGTGCTGCGCGACCTGATCGACAGCGGCGCGGGCGGCGAGCTTGTCCTGCTGAACGACCCGGTCGGCGACGCCGAGCAGCACGCGCTGCTGATGGAGTTCGACAGCATCCACGGCCGCTGGTCGACGCCGGTCGCCCATGCCGACGGCGCGCTGGTGCTGGGCGGGACGCAGGTCCGGCTCACCCACGAGAAGACCATTGAGGCGCTGCCGCTGGCCGAACTGGGCGTCGATCTGGTGATCGACTGCACCGGGGTGTTCAAGACCGCCGCGAAGGTGGCGCCCTATTACGCTGCCGGGGTCCGCAAGGTCGTGGTTAGCGCTCCGGTCAAGGACGGCGGCGCGCTGAACCTGGTCTACGGGGTGAACCACGACCTCTACGACGGCTCGCAACCCCTTGTGACGGCAGCCTCCTGCACCACGAACTGCCTCGCGCCGGTGGTTAAGGTGATCCATGAAAGCATCGGCATCCGCCATGGCTCGATCACCACGATCCACGACGTGACCAATACCCAGACCATCGTCGACCGTCCCGCCAAGGACATGCGCCGGGCGCGCTCGGCGCTGATGAACCTGATCCCGACCACCACCGGCAGCGCCACCGCGATCACGCTGATCTATCCCGAGCTGACGGGCCGGCTGAACGGCCACGCGGTGCGGGTGCCGCTGCTGAACGCCTCGCTGACCGACTGCGTCTTCGAGGTGGAACGCGCCACCACCGTCGAAGAGGTGAACGCCCTGTTCAAGGCCGCGGCCGACGGCCCGCTGGCCGGCATCCTCGGGTTCGAGACGCGGCCCCTCGTCTCCTGCGACTTCATCAACGACCCGCGCTCCTCGATCGTGGACGGGCCGTCCACCATGGTCATCAACGGCACCCAGGTGAAGATCTACGCCTGGTACGACAATGAATGGGGCTATGCCTGCCGTCTGGCCGATATTACCCGCATGGTGGCGGGCACGCTGTGACTTCCGCGACGACCACCGCCGGCCCGCCGCCCGATCCGCTGAAGGCCTATGCCGCCGTTACCGCGGCCTACTGGGCCTTCATGCTGTCGGACGGCGCGCTCCGGATGCTGGTGCTGCTGCACTTCAACACGCTGGGCTTCTCGCCGGTGCAGCTGGCCTGGCTGTTCCTGCTTTACGAGATCGCCGGGATCGTGACCAACCTTGCCGCCGGCTGGCTTGCCGCCCGGTTCGGGCTGGCGGCGACGCTCTATGGCGGGCTGGCGCTGCAGATCGGCGCGCTGGTGGCGCTGGCGCAGCTTGACCCGGCCTGGAGCATCCCGGCCTCGGTCGCCTTCGTGATGGCGGTGCAGGGCGTCTCGGGCGTGGCCAAGGACCTTGCCAAGATGTCGTCCAAGTCGGCGGTCAAGCTCCTGGCCCCGAAGGAGGATGGCGGACTGTTCCGCTGGGTCGCGGCGCTGACCGGGTCGAAGAACGCGGTCAAGGGTCTGGGCTTCTTCCTCGGCGCCGCGCTGCTGGGTCTGGCCGGGTTCAAGGCGGCGGTCTGGGGCATGGCCGCGGTTCTGGCCGTGATCCTGATCGCGGTCTTCCTGTTCCTGCCGGCGGGCCTGCCGGGGCGGATGAAATCCGAGGAAGCCTGGGGCGGCTGGCGGTCCAAGGATGCCCGGGTCAACCGTCTCAGCCTTGCCCGGATGTTCCTGTTCGGCGCCCGCGACGTGTGGTTCGTGGTGGGCATCCCGGTCTATTTCCAGTCGGTGCTGTCGGACGGCACTGCCGAGGGACGGCGCGAGGCCTTCTTCCTTGTCGGCGGGTTCATGGCGCTCTGGATCATCGCCTATGGCGCGGTGCAGGCCGCGGCGCCGCAAATCCTTGGCGGCAAGGGCCAGCCCGAAGCCGCAACCACCGAAAAGGCAATCCTCTGGGCAGGGCTTCTGGTGCCGATCCCCTTCGCGCTGGCCGCGGCGGCCGCGCTGGCCGGCGGCCCGTCGCCCTGGCTGACCGGGCTGCTGGTTGTCGGCCTCTTGCTGTTCGGCTTCGTCTTCGCGGTCAATTCCTCGGTGCATTCCTACCTGATCCTCGCCTTCGGATCGGCCGAGCGCATCACCCGCGACGTGGGCTTCTACTACATGGCCAATGCCGCGGGGCGGCTGATCGGTACGCTCCTGTCGGGCCTCAGCTTCCAGACCGGCGGGCTGCCGCTCTGCCTTGCCACCGCGGGGGCGATGGCCCTGGCCAGCTGGCTGGCCGCCCGTCGCCTCAGGTCCGCCTGAGGCGACCTCCGTCCCACCGGACCACCTGCGCGGGGGCGACAGCCGCACCCGCGCAGGTGGCGCCGCCCGCTATTCGAGCGAGTGCACGACCGCTTCCATCACCTCGGCCGATGGCATCGGCACGACCAGAGGGACGGTGGCGGGCAGCGTTGCCACCTCGATCGCCGCAGGGTCGTTCTCGACCCCGATCAGGCCGGTGCGGAAGCCGTGCCCGGACCAAGCCAGCGCCTGAACCTCGGGATCGCTCAGCGCCTCGGCCAGCCGCTTGCAGTCCGGGGTCAGAGCGATCAGCGGATGCGAGGCATAGATCGTCGGCGCCGGATAGATCACCCGGATCTTCGAGCGGATCAGGTCGGCATACTCGGCATTGGCGCGCAGGAATTCGACCAGCTGGTTCTCGTAGCCGACAATGATCGGCCGCGCCCCCATGCCCTGCTTCAGGAAGGCCTCGAAGATGTCGCCCGACGACGCCTCCATGTAGCCCATGGCGGCGAAATAGCTGTCGACCCGCGGCAACAGCGCCGGCACCGTGTCCGGCGTCGGCGTCTCGCCCCCATTGAAGGCGGTGACCAGCAGCCCGGCGAAGATGTTGCCCGAATTCGACTTCGTCGGATCCGTGGTGAAGATCCGGAACGGCCCGTAGATGTTCAGACCCAGATCCTCCTTCCAGCGCTTGCCGGAACCGATCATCTCGGCGATCTGGCCGATATCGGCGCTCAGGACGCCGTTCTCGTCCTTGACCGCGCCGGCGGCCTGCAGCGCATCGGCGACCTCGGTCCAGGCATAGAACACGATCGGCGAACTGAAGACCGTGGTCTCGCCGGTGACCGGCTTGCCGGCGTTGCGCGCCATCTCGACGGCGACCATGTTCGACGGCCAGAGGCAATCCTTGCCGGTGGTATCGAGCGTGGTGACCATCTCGACAGACCCCGCGCGGGTCGCGTCAAGGGTGATGCGGTAACGGTCCTCGATGATGTCCCGGACGTCCGGGTTCTGCAGGAAGGCGGTCTTCTCGCCACCGTAGAAGATCGCCAGATCGACCGGCGCCCGCGCCTCGGCCCGGCGCAGCAGCGACGCCGGGTCAAGCCGGGACGCGACCAGCGCCACCAGAGCCACCACGAGAAGGATGCCGAGGCCAATGGCGGTGCGTCTCATCGGGTTGTTCCCCTGAATTTGGTGAGCTGCTCGTCAAGCACCGCGACCTCGACCTCAAGGGCGGTGAAGTTGTTCTCGCGGCAGGCGTCATCGATGCGCTCGATCACCGGCAGGAAGCCACGGATCCGGTCGGCAAGGGCATCGAGGCGGCCGCTCTGGCTGCCGGTCGCGTCGGCGGCAAGCCCGACATAGGATTCCACCGCCCCCACGATGGCGGGCAGGAAGAAGCTGATGAAGCGGCGGGTCTTCTCGTAGTCCTGCGGGTCGGAAGCGACTTGCGCCCGGATCGAGGCGACCCGCGCGGCCATGCTGTCGATCACCGGCTGCACCGTCTCGGGTGCGGCATCCGCGGCCTTGCGAAGCCGGGCAACCACCTTGTCGAGCGCGCCAAGTGCCTCGTCCAGCTGCGCGGCGGTGACCCGGTCGGCCACAAGGATCTCGGCCGCGCGGTGCCGGCGCCGGATCACCAGCAGCAAGGCCGCATAGATCGCGACCCCAAGCACCAGGCTGAGCCACCAGGCCAGCCCGCCGCCAAGGAACAGCGCCAGAAACCCGAGGCTGGCGAGGATCGCCGCAACGACCTGCCGCGGGCCTTCGGGAAGCGTCCAGCCGGCCATCAGTTGTATCCCTTCGCGCTGCGCAGCGCCCCGGCCAGATCGCCCTTGCCCGAAAACTGCCGGCCGAGCGTCTTCGCGTTCAGCTCGTCCAGCTGCGCCACGTCGGCCTCGCCGAAGGCGATGGCATGGATCGGCACCATCTCGCCCAGGCCACTGGCGGCCAGCGCCGCCAGCATCCGGTCGCGGTTGCCGGTCTCGGAGGCGCCATCGGTCAGCGCGACGATCGCCGGCAGGTGGTCGGCCAGCGTGCCGTCATCGCGGTAGCTCTCCAGCACCTCGAAGGCGGCGAGCAGCGCCCCGTAAAGATCGGTGCCGCCACCGGATTGCAGCCCCTCGACCGCGGCCAGCGCATCGGCCAGCGCGCCCGGATCCGCACCCGCGACGACGAGGGGTTCCAGCGCCTGGTCACTGAACGGGATCACCACCGAGATGTCCCGGGCCGAGGGCTGGAGCAGGTTCACCGCCGCGGTCGCGGGGTCGAACACCAGCCGCATCGCCGCCTTCATCTCGGCCAGCGGTGCCCCTTCCATCGACCCCGAGACGTCCAGAAGCCAGATCGTCAGCGAGGGCTTGCGAAGCTCGGTCTGGTAGAGGCGCAGCGCCTCGGCGATCACGTCGGCCGCGGGGGTCGGGATCGGCGCGATGTCCCGGTCCGGATCGACGCCCCAGTCGGGGTTCCAGACCGCCGGGTTCGCCGCGCCGGCGGCAAGACCCAGAAGCCCGGCCCGCCGACCCTGGGCGTTCAGCTTGCCTTGAGTCTCGGGCGACAGAAGGAAGGCCTGCAGATCGAGGAACGCCTTCTCCTTCTCGGCGTCGCCCTTCGAGACATAGGCGAGCGGGCTGTCCGAGACCGAGAGGCCATCGGCGGGATAGATCACCTGCAGCGGCTCCTCGCCCTTTGCGACCAGCGCCGCATTGGCCTCGAGGATCATCGATTCGTAGTTGAACATCGAGTCATAGGCGCCCGGGTTCTCGATCAGCGACTCCTTCAGCCAGCCCGACGACCCCGACGAGCGATCGACGGTCGCCAGAAGGTCGCGGACCGCGGCCTGCAGCGCGGGGTCGGCAAGGTTGTCGCGGGTCAGGATGTCGGGATTGCCGGCCAGCGCATAGAGAAAGCCGAGATAGGCCGAGGCGCCGGAATTCGACTGCGTCGCCGAAGTCATCGCCAGCCGGAAGGCGTCGGCCGCCGCCGCATCGCGGATCATCGCGATGGTGATGTCGTCGCGTCCGACCCAGCCCAACTCGCGCGCGATCGAGCGGCGCAGCCCCAGCACGACCGGCGAACGCAGGATCGACTGGGCGTGCTTGGTCGCCTTCCTTGTGTCGCCAAGTTCGATCCAGATCGAATGCGCCGGCCAGACCGCGTCGAACGCGCCATCCGGTCCCTTCGCCAGCTCGCGGGCGATGTCGACCGAGCCGAGATAGGTCATCGCGACCTCGACCCCGTTGTCCTTTGCCCAGTCGAGGATCAGAGGTTCGAGCGTCGCGTTCTCGGACCCGGCGGCGATCTCCAGCTTCGTCTTCGGTCCGCCCAGGCAACCGGCCAGGATGACCGAGGCCAGCGCCAGGACAGTCATCGCCACGCGTCTTGTCAGCAGTCCCGGTCGTGTCACCATCTTCGCCCCCTGCGGTCCGACCCGTTCGGCGGGGCCGGGTCACCCTGTTATGGCGCCCTCGCCGAATTCGCGCATCCGCATCGGCGCGGTCCCCGTGATGCACCCTGCCAGCACCGCCTGCAGCCCCGATCCGATCGATGCGCCAGGTCCGGCAACGCTGCGTTGACTCAGGTCAAACCGGCCGGCAGCGTCAGTGCCCGTCATCCTCGAGCTGGGCCGATGGCGAGGCGGCGGGAAGGTTGCCGACGCCCTCAAACATGTCGCGCACATTGACTGTCGAATGAACCCCGATCATGTCGAAGTTGGCCTCGATCCATTTCCGCGCGGTATCACGGCCAACCTCGAACAGCCATTGCAGGAAATCCCACTCGACATTCAGCTTCGACGAGGCATCCAGCGGCCGCATCCGCTTGTTCGAGGCGATGACGTGGATATGCATCCGCCGGTAGCGCGCCGGATCGAGCTGGCCGTCCTCCAGCAGGCGCTTGACGAAGTCGATGGCGCGCAATTCGTGCAGCAGCGCGCTGTTGAAGGTGATCTCGTTGATCCGGTTCAGGATCTCCTGGGCGGTCTGGGGCACCTCGTTGCGCGTGATCGGGTTGAGCTGGACGATGATGATGTCGTCCGACGGGCTGCCGTCGAAGAACGGGAACAGCGCCGGGTTGCCCATGTAGCCGCCGTCCCAATAGGCCTCGCCGCCGATCTCGACCGCCTGATGCAGCGTCGGCAGGCAGGCCGAGGCCATCACCACGTCAAGGCTCATCTCCTCGCGGTGGAACACCCGGCCGCGGCCGGTGCGCACATTGGTGGCCGAGACGAACAGCTCGACCTCGCGGCAGGCGCGCACCTTGTCGAAATCGATCGCCGTCTGGATCACGTCCCGAAGCGGGTTGAAATTGAAGGGGTTCCGCTCGTAGGGCGAGGTCAGCCGGTTGCAGATGTCGAAGAAGGTATAAAGCGGCGAGCCCGCCAGCGACCACGAGCCGGTCAGCCGCGCGAAGGGCGTGCGCCGGATCGGGCTCAGCCGCGCGCTGTCGCTGATCGCCTTCCACAGCGCCGCCAACCGTTCCCGCGCCGCGGGTGCGCCGCCCTCGTGGAACCCCTGCGCCAGCGCCACCGCGTTCATCGCGCCCGCCGAGGTGCCCGAGATCGCCTCGATCCACAGCCGGTCCTCCTCGAGCAGCTTGTCGAGGACACCCCAGGTGAAGGCGCCATGGGCACCGCCGCCCTGCAGGGCGAGGTTCACCGTCTTGACGTGCCGCGGGGTGCGCCGGGGCGAGACCGGCCTCATCGCCCGCTCCCCTCGCGGGGGGCCGTAGTGCGGCACGCCGCGCCCGCGGACGCGATCCCGGCACCGACCCCGGCGGGGGCGAGGTCGCGCCGCATCGCGGTGCCGGGCATCGAGGCTCTCATCCGTAGTCGAAGAAGCCGCGGCCGCTTTTCCGGCCGAGATAGCCGGCGTTGACCATCTGCTGGAGCAGCGGGCTCGGCCGGTATTTCGGGTCGCAGAAGCCGCCGTAGAGCGTCTCCATGATGTCGAGCACGATATCGAGACCGATCAGGTCGCCCAGCGACAGCGGGCCCATCGGATGGTTCGCGCCCAGCTTCATCATCTCGTCCACGTCCTCGGGGCTTGCCACGCCTTCATAGACGCAGTTGATCGCCTCGTTGATCATCGGCACCAGCACCCGGTTCACCACGAAGCCGTAGCTGTCCTTGGACACCCGCGGCGTCTTGCCGATGGCCCGGGTCAGATCCATGATCTGCGCACAGACCTCATCCGAGGTCTGCAGCGCGCGGATGATCTCGACCAGCTGCATCAGCGGCACCGGGTTGAAGAAGTGCATCCCGATCACCCGCTCGGGCCGGGCCGAGGCGGCGGCCAGCCGGGTCAACGAGATCGACGAGGTGTTCGAGGCGAAGATTGCGGTCTCGCCGCAGATGCCGTCGAGCCGCTGCAGCAGTTTCGACTTGATCTCGACATTCTCGACGATGGCCTCGACCACCAGATCGCGACCTTCCAGGCGCGCCACATCGGTGGCGGTGTCGATCCGGGCGATCGCGGCAGCGGCGGTTTCGGCCGGGATCCGGCCCTTGGCCGCAAGGCGCTCAAGGCTCGATCCGATGCCCGCCTTGGCGCGCGCCAGCGCATCCTCGCTCAGGTCCTGCAGCAGCACCGGGAAGCCGGCCACGGCAAAGCTCTGCGCAATGCCGCTTCCCATGGTCCCTGCGCCGATCACGCCAACCGTTTCAATCGCCATGGTCCTGATCTCCTGTTCGCATCCCGCCAGACTTCGCTAACGCACCGACTTGACCGTCTGATGACGCCCGCGCAACTGGCACCGACGTCGCGGCTGGGCTTTGACACCCCGTCGGCACGGTCGCCGGAACCCGACGGATCGCCCCGAAGGAAGCAATCTCACGCCAGTTCAGCCCGATACGGCCGTGGCAGGCCCATTCGGCGCGCCATCATGTGCAGAATTAAGTGCGCGCCATCACCGGGGTCACGTCCGCCCCACAACTTTGATTGCGAATAAGTCGCAATCTCATTGCGCCGCGGCTTTTGCATCCTATAGTCTGAGACAGTCGGTCCCCGTCGTGAAAGGTTTGCCCCCGGTGCTTCGCCTCCGCTCTGCTCCTGTCCGGGTCCTGCTGTCGTCGGCTGCCGCGGCAGCGCTGGTCGGGGTCCTGACCGCCGCACCCGTCGCGGCCGACGGGACGTTCAAGGCCGTCACCACCTTCACGGTGCTGGCGGACATGGCCCGCAACGTCGCGGGCGACGCGGCCGAAGTGGTGTCGATCACCAAGCCGGGCGCCGAGATCCACAATTACGCGCCGACGCCACGGGATATCCTGCGGGCGCAGGACGCCGACCTGATCCTGTGGAACGGGCTCAACCTGGAACGCTGGTTCGAGCAGTTCCTGTCCAACCTCGGCGATGTGCCCTCGGTCGTGGTCAGCGAGGGCGTGACGCCGCTGCCGATCAGCGCCGGCGCCTATGTGGGCCTGCCCAACCCGCATGCCTGGATGGGGCTCGACAGCGCGATAATCTATGTGGACAACATCGCCGAGGCCTTCGCCACCCATGACCCGGCCAATGCGGCGACCTATCTGGCCAATGCCGAGGCCTATAAGGCCCAGATCCGTGCCACCATCGAGCCCCTGAAGGCCGAGATCGCCACCATCCCCGAGGCGCAGCGCTGGCTGGTGACCTGCGAGGGGGCGTTCAGCTACCTGGCGCGGGATTTCGGGCTGCAGGAGCTGTACCTCTGGCCGATCAACGCCGACCAGACCGGTACGCCGCAGCAGGTCCGTGCGGTGATCGACGGGGTCCGCGCCCACCAGATCCCGGCGGTGTTCTGCGAAAGCACGGTGTCGAAGAAGCCGGCCGAACAGGTGGCGCGCGAGACCGGGGCGCGGTTCGGCGGCGTGCTCTACGTCGACAGCCTGAGCGAGGCGGACGGGCCGGTGCCGACCTATCTCGACCTCTTGCGCGTCACCTCGCAGACCGTGGTGACCGGCCTGACCGGAGACGGCTCGTGACCGCGGCCCCGGGGATCCGGCCCGCCCCTGGCACGGATCCGCAGGACGGCATCCGCGCCGAGGGACTGACGGTCAGCTACCGCAACGGCGTGACCGCGCTGCGCGACGCCAGCTTCGCCATCCCGACCGGCACCATCACCGCGCTGGTGGGGATAAACGGGGCCGGCAAGTCGACCCTGTTCAAGGCGATCATGGGCTTCCTGCCGGCGGCTAGCGGGACCATCCGGGTGCTGGGCCTGCCGGTCGCCGATGCCCTGAAGCGGAACCTGATCGCCTATGTGCCCCAGGCCGAGGAGGTCGACTGGTCGTTCCCGGTGCTGGTCGAGGACGTGGTGATGATGGGGCGCTTCGGCCATATGGGCTTCCTGCGCCGGCCCCGCCTCGCCGACCGTTCGGCTGTGGACGAGGCGCTGGCGCGAGTCGACATGCTGGCCTTCCGCCATCGCCAGATCGGCGAGCTGTCGGGCGGCCAACGCAAGCGCGTCTTCCTGGCCCGGGCACTGGCCCAGGACGGGCGGGTGATCCTGCTGGACGAACCCTTCACCGGCGTCGACGTGAAGACCGAGGAGCAGATCATCGCGCTGCTGCGCGAGCTGCGCGCGGAAGGCCGGGTCATGCTGGTCTCGACCCACAACCTCGGCTCGGTGCCGGAATTCTGCGACCGGACCGTGCTGGTGAAGGGGACCGTGCTGGCCTTCGGGCCCACCGACGAGGTCTTCACCCGCGACAACCTGGAACGCGCCTTTGGTGGCGTCTTGCGCCATTTCACCCTCGGCGGCCACGATTTGCACGACGACGACGACCCGCGCCGGGTCCGGGTCATCACCGATGACGAACGCCCGCTGGTGATGTATGGCGGGCGCCAGAAGCTGTCCTCGGGCGAGGCGGCCGAGCCGAACCGGGACGAGCGGAACCGGGACGGGCAGCCGTGATCGCCACGCTTCTGGAACCCTTCGCCTATGGCTACATGACCAACGCCATGTGGGTCTCGGCGCTGGTGGGCGCGGTCTGCGGCTTCCTGTCGGCCTTCCTGATGCTGAAGGGCTGGTCGCTGATCGGCGACGCGCTGAGCCATTCGATCGTGCCCGGGGTGGCGGGCGCCTATCTGCTCGGCCTGCCCTTCGCGCTTGGCGCCTTCCTGTCGGGGGGGCTGGCGGCAGCGGCGATGCTGTTCCTGAACCAGCGCTCCGGCCTGAAGGAGGACGCGGTGATCGGGCTGATCTTCACCTCGTTCTTCGGGCTCGGCCTGTTCATGATCTCGCTCCGCCCGATGGCGGTCAGCATCCAGACCATCACCATGGGCAACATCCTCGCGATCAGTCCCGGCGACACGCTGCAGCTGGTCATCATCGGCGCGGTGTCCCTGGGCCTGCTGCTGGCGAAGTGGAAGGACCTGATGGTCGTCTTCTTCGACGAGACCCATGCGCGCTCCATCGGGCTCAGGCCCGGGTTGCTGAAGGCGATGTTCTTCGTGCTGCTCTCGGCCTCGACGGTGGCAGCGATGCAGACGGTCGGCGCCTTCCTGGTGATCGCGCTGGTGGTGACCCCCGGGGCGACCGCCTATCTGCTGACCGACCGCTTCCCGCGGCTGATCGCGCTGGCGGTGGCCATCGGCGCGGTGACAAGTTTCGTCGGCGCCTATGCCAGCTACTTCCTCGACGGCGCCACGGGCGGGATCATCGTCACCCTGCAGACCCTGCTGTTCCTGCTCGCCTTCGTCTTCGCGCCGAAGCACGGCATCCTCGCGGCGCGCCGACGCCGGGCCGAGGCGTTGCAGCCTCTGGCCACCGAAGCCGCGTCGCCCGGCGCCCCGCTCGAGGTGTCGCGGTGATCGAGACCCTGCTGCAGCCGTTCCAGTTCCCGTTCATGCAGGCTGCCTTCGCGGTTGCCGCGCTGATCGCGGTGCCGACGGCGCTGCTGTCGTGCTTCCTCGTCCTGAAGGGCTGGTCGCTGATGGGTGACGCGGTCAGCCATGCGGTGCTGCCGGGGATCGTGATCGCCTATGTGCTGGGGCTGCCCCTGATCCTCGGCGCCTTCGCCGCCGGGATGGTCTGCTCGGTGCTGACCGGCTATCTGCAGGCCAACAGCCGGGTCAAGCAGGACACCGTCATGGGCGTGGTGTTCTCGGGGATGTTCGGGCTGGGCATCCTGCTGTTCACCGCGGTCAGCTCGGACCAGCATCTCGACCATGTGCTGTTCGGCGACATGCTGGGGATCGGCGCCGACGATCTGTGGACCGCCGGGCTGATCGGCGGCGCCGTGAGTCTGGTCCTGGTGCTGAAATGGCCGGACTTCCTGCTGCACGCCTTCGACCCGGCGCAGGCGCGGGCCTCGGGCCTGCCGGTGGGGCTGCTGCATTACGGGTTGCTGTCGATCCTGTCGCTGACCATCGTCGCAACCCTGTCCGCGGTCGGGATCATCCTGGCGGTGGCACTGCTGATCTCGCCGGGCGCGATTGCCTTCCTGCTGGTGCGGCGCTTTGACCGAATGCTGGTGGTTGCGGTCCTGGTGACCCTGGCGGCCTGCCTTGGCGGTGTCTATGCAAGCTTCTTCCTCGACAGCGCGCCGGCGCCGACCATCGTGCTGCTGCTGACCGCCCTGTTCCTGGTGGCGTTCGTCCGCCGCCTGAGCCTGAACCGCCGAGCCGAACGCGCGACGGCCACCGAGGATCCGGCAAGAAGCTGAAGCGCCCGGCAGTCCCCGCGCCCCGCGCCCCCCCGACACAACCGGCCCGCACCGCCATGCAGGCCGATCAGGCCCCTCGCAGAAGGACGCGTTTGGCGCCCGGCCGGCCTGGCAGGTGTGTCCGGTCCCGGGTCTCCGTCCGGCGGAGTCCTCCCTGCCGTCAGGCAGACCGCGAGGGCATCAATAGGCACGCCGGGTGTCCAGAAGGCTGAGCGGCGTTCTGAGCAGGATCCGCAGGTCGAACCAGATCGACCAGTTCTCGATATAGAACAGGTCGCAGGCGACCCGCGCCCGCAGGCTGTCCGGATCGCTGACTTCGCCGCGCCAGCCGTTGATCTGGGCCCAGCCGGTGATGCCGGGTGGCAGCCGGTGGCGCGCCGAATAGCCTTCGACCATCTTCTCGAAGGCGACCTGCCGGCTGGAGCGCGCATCGACCGCATGGGGGCGCGGGCCGACCAGCGACAGGGACCCCACCAGCACGTTGAAAAGCTGCGGCAGTTCGTCGATCGAGGTCTTGCGCAGGAACCGCCCTACCCGCGTCACCCGCGGGTCGCCCCGGGTCACCACGCGGACCGCCTCGAAGTCGCACTGGTCCACATACATGGTACGGAACTTCCAGACCCGGATCGGACGGTTGTTGAAGCCGTGCCGGGTTTGCGCGAACAGGATCGGCCCGCGCGTCTCCAGCCGGATCGCGATGGCCGCCGCCAGCATCACCGGGGCCGCGAGCACCACCAGCAGCGCGGCGAAGACCAGATCGAAGCAGCGCTTGGTGATCCGCCGCTCGGGCCGGAACGAGGCCGGCAGCAGCGCGCTGAGCGACTCGCGCCCGTCGCGGAAGGCATAATCGGCGCTGAAGGCGGTCAGGTGGACCGGGGCCGGCAGCACCTTCAGCCGGTCGAGCAGATGGGCGATCCGGCGCTCGGCCGTGGGCGGCAGGGTGATCAGGATCAGGTCGATCTCGGCCCGGCGGCAGAAGGCGACCAGGTCGTCGAAGCGGCCGATCTTCGGCACGTCGAGGGTCAGGTCCGAGACCCGCCCGGCGCCGCGGTCGTCGAAGATCGCGAAGATGCGGATGTCGTTGCCCGGCCGGTCCGACAGGGCGCGCAGCAGCCGTTCGGCCTCGGGGCCGCCGCCATAGACGATGGCGCGGCGCTGGGTCAGGCCGGATCCATAGGCCCAGTCCACCGCCGCGGCCAGAACCAGCCGGCTGGGTACCACCACCGCCAGCCCGGCCAGCGACAGCACGGCCAGCGCCGGAAGGGCGGCGCCCGTGCCGCGCTCCAGCACCTGGACCACGAACGCCGGAGCGATGAAGGCCACCAGTCCGCGGGCCATCGACGGCAGGCGGCGGAGCATCCGCACCATCCGGTAGGCCCCGAGCGTGGTCGCGGTCAGGACCGAGGTCAGGCCGGACAGCACCGCCAGCGCCGTCGCCGGCGCGGGATGGAAAGCCCCGTTCGGGGTCAGGACATATAGCGCGAACCAGGCGGCGAGCGAGAACAGGATCAGATCGATCATGCCGCCGGCGAAGGAGACGATCGCCGGCGCCAGCGAGGGCCGGCCGAGATGCCGCGCGGCGCGGGCCGCCGGCTCGCTGAGGTCGTCGGACCGGTGATCCGCACCACCGGTCCGTTCGGTTGCCAGGGTCATCGCACCTATGTACTCGCCACTCACCCACTGCGCACGGTGAGACCCTAGCGCGACAAATCTTAAGCGTTCCTGACCAGAAGCCGGTTTTTTCCGCCCGATTCCCCGCAAATCGGCGGGTTTCCCGCGCGCCCTTGCCCACTGGCCACGCCGCCGACCGGCCGCTAGGAGGAAACCGCCGCCCCGGCCTTCCGAACCGCTGCCGAAAGGACGCTGACCGTCATGGTGAACCCGCTTTACGACCAGATCTTCGGCCGCAATGCCGGACGGGATGCGCCGTTCCTGATCCTGCCCGACGGGCGCAGGATCAGCCACCGGGCCTTTCTCGCCCGCGCCGCCCGCTTCGCCGGCGCGATTGCCGGCCTTGGCGTCCGGCCCGGCGACCGGGTCGCGGTGCAGATCGACAAGTCGCCCGACGCGCTGGCGGTCTATGCCGGCTGCGCCCAGTCGGGCGTGGTGTTCCTGCCGCTGAACACCGCCTATACCCCCGCCGAACTTGGCTATTTCGTCGAGAACGCGGGCGCCGCCCTGTTCCTGTGCACGCCCGGGAAGGCCGGGGCGCTGGCCCCGGTGGCGGCCCGGGCGGGGGCACGGCTGGCCACGCTGGGCACCGACGGCGACGGCACGCTGGCGGAAGCGGCCGACGCGGCCCCCGACGATTTCCCGCCCGTCCCCTGCGGCGAAGACGATCTGGCGGCGCTTCTCTACACCTCGGGCACCACCGGGCGGTCCAAGGGCGCGATGATGAGCCATCGCAACCTAGTCTCGAACGCCCGGGCGCTGGCCGATCTGTGGCGCTTCACCGACCGGGACGTGCTGCTGCACGCGCTGCCGATCTATCACACCCACGGGTTGTTCGTGGCCACGAACATCGTCGCCCTGACCGGGGGCGCGATGATCTTCCTGCCGAAGCTCGACATCGACGCGCTGATCGGCTGGATGCCGCAGGCGACCAGCCTGATGGGGGTGCCGACCTTCTACACCCGATTGCTGGAGGATCCGCGCTTCGACCGCGCCCTGACCGCCCACATGCGCCTGTTCGTGTCGGGCTCGGCGCCGCTGCTGGCCGAGACCCACCGCCAGTTCGAGGCCCGCACCGGCCACCGGATCCTCGAACGCTACGGCATGACCGAAACCGGCATGAACACCTCGAACCCCTATGACGGCGACCGAAGGGCCGGCACCGTCGGCCTGCCGCTTCCGGGCGTCGAGGTGCGGGTGACCGACGAGGGCGACCGTGAGGTTCCGGCGGGCGAGATCGGCGGCGTCGAGGTGCGCGGCCCGAACGTCTTCCAGGGCTACTGGCAGATGCCCGAGAAGACCGCCGAGGATCTGCGCCCCGACGGGTTCTTCCGCACCGGCGATCTGGGCCGTTTCGACGAAGACGGTTACCTGACCATCGTCGGGCGGAGCAAGGATTTGATCATCGCGGGCGGGTTCAACATCTACCCGAAGGAGATCGAACTGGTACTGGACGCGCTGCCGGGGATCCGGGAAAGCGCGGTGATCGGCGTGCCGCACCCGGATCTGGGCGAAGGCGTGCTGGCGATCCTGGTGCCCGAGGCCAGCGCCAGCCCGGACCTTGGGGCCATCGAGGCTGCGGTGGCGGCGACTTTGGCCCGCTTCAAGCAGCCCCGGCGCTATGAACTGGTGGCGGAACTGCCCCGCAACACCATGGGCAAGGTGCAGAAGAACCTGCTGCGCGAGACCTACCGCGAAGTCTTCGGGGCCTGACCCGACCCCCGCCCGCACGGCTGCAGAGCTGCCTCAGCGCGGGGGAGGCTCAGCGCACCGGGCGGCGCGCTGGCGGTCGCGGCGCGCCAGCCGGCGCAGCTGGAAGCTCAGCGCGCCAGACGGCGCGCCAGGGTCTCGGCCAGCTCGGCCACCGCCTGGGCCTGGGCCTGCGCCACGGCCTGGGGCGAGGTTCCGGCCAGCGCGACGGCAATGTCGAACTGGCCCGAACGGTCCGAGATCGCCGCGCCGACCGGCGCGATCGCGTACTGGCCGGCAAAGCGCAGCATCCCGGCCTCGGTCGCCACCAGCCGCGCCACCCGCACGGTGATCGAGACCTGCGGCGGCTCCAGGAACGGCCAGGGCTCGGTCGAGACCCGCACCCCGGTCACGGTAGACAGGTTCTCGGCCAGCGACAGGGTGACGACGCGCTCGGGCGTGTCGGCCCAGACCATGCCGCGGATCGGGTCGAGCACGCCCTCCGACGTCAGCAGCACGATCTCGTCGCCGGCGGCATAGCGTGGCAACGACACGTCCCGGACCTCGATCGAACTGACCAGCGGCCGGACCCTGAGCGTGGGCGAAGCCGTGGGCATCAGCACCTGGGTGGAGGAGCCGCAGGCCGCAAGGAAGGCCAGCGTGACGAGAAGCAGGAAGCGGGGCATCATCACCGTCCGATCAACAGGGAGTTGGGCTTGCGTTCGATGGTCTGCGCCAGCGACGTGACCGCCTTCGCCGCGACGCTGAGGTCGCGCAGCGCGGCGATGGTCTGAGTATTGAAACTCGACTTGTCGCCATAAGTGGCCATCACCGTCTCGGTCTGCACGATCAGCGCGTCCAGCTTCGCGGCCAGGTCAGGCAACTGGGCGGCGGCCTTCGAAATGGCATCCGCCGCGTTGCTGGCCGAGGCGAGCGTCGCGTTCACATTGCCGACCGCCCCGCCTTCCCGCAGTTCGGCCAGCGCCTGTCCCAACTGGTCGAGCGACGAGGCCAGCGCCGCGGGGATCTTAGCGGTGTCGTCCGAGCTGACCAGCCGGTTCGCGCTCTGCACCAGTTCGTTCGCCGAGGTGACGACCTGATCCAGCGGCAGGGCCTGGGCCTCGGCCGCGACGGCGTTGATCCGGTCCACCAGCGCCGGCAGCCCCTGCGCCGTCTGGTCGATGCTGTTGGCGATGCTCTTGGTCTGGTCAAGCGCTGCCAGCAGGTTGGTCAGGGCGGTGCCTTCGCTGACCCGCGTGGTGATCGCGGTGACGTTGGCGACCGCCTTGTTGACCTCGTCCAGGGTCGCGCTGACCTGTGCGGGCAGGCCCTGGGTCGCGGGCGCCTCGGCCAGTCCGCGGGCTGCGGCCAGGATACCCTGGGCCTGGGCCACCAGCTCGTCCAGCGGCAGCTGGGTCGCCTTGGCGGCCAGCGCATTCAGCTGGTCCGACAATTGCGGCAGGCCGCTGGCCGTCGATTCCAGCGATTTCGAGATCCGGGCAGCGCTGTCGATGGTCGCCACCAGATTGGCCACGGCGCCGCCCTTTTCCAGATCCGACAGGATCTGGCTCAGGTCCGCCAGCGAGGCACTGGCCCCGGCCACAGCCCCCTTGACCTGTTCCGACCCGACGATCGCCCGCAGATCCTGTGCCAGCCCGACCACTTCGGACGGGGCCGCGCGCACCGAGGGCGAGGCAACCACCGCGTTGACGTTGTCCAGCAGCGTGGCGACCGAATTGGCGATCCGCTCGAACGGCAGGCTCTGGACCCGGGCCAGCGTCGACTTCGCCGACTCGGCCACGTCGTTGACGCTCCGTTCGGTCGTCGGCAACATCAGCACGCCATCGGCCGCAACGGCTAGGGTCGCCGCAGGCGCGTTCTCGACCTTGACCAGTTCCACCCGCAGCGAGGTTCCC
Organism: Meridianimarinicoccus sp.; assembly: GCA_044221805.1. Classification (GTDB taxonomy): domain Bacteria; phylum Pseudomonadota; class Alphaproteobacteria; order Rhodobacterales; family Rhodobacteraceae; genus Meridianimarinicoccus. Next base: position 5,953 of record JBGAOK010000041.1, on the reverse strand, counting down.
AACAGCCCCTGCGAGGCCAGCCGGACCCGCCAGCCTTCGGCGATCAGATCCTCGAACAGGGCACGGGTGTCGTCCTCGATCTCGTCGGTCTCGATCCCCAGGCGCGCCGGGACGATCCGCAGGTCGACCCGCACCTCCACCCCGGTCGCGGCCCCGGACCCGGAGACCTGTCCCTGTGTCCCGCTCACCGTGCCGATGGTCAGGCCATTGTACTGCACCGGCGCACCGGCGCTCAGCCCCTCGACCGAGCCTTCGAAGACCGCGGCAAACGGCACCGCGGGGCCTTGCATCTCGACCGACTGGGTGCTGTTCGCGGCGTCGCGGTTGGCGTGGGCCTCGAACACATGGCCGGGCTCTACCGGCTGGCCGCCTTCGCCCGGGTTCTCGAACTCGACCCCGCCCTGGATCAGCGCGGTCAGGCTGGCGATGTCGACCTTCACGCCGCTCGGGCCGAGATCCACGCGCACGCCCGAGGCGCCCCAGAACTGCGAGGCGGTGGTGATCAGCCGGTCATAGGGCTCGCGCACGAAGGCCCGGGCCGAGATGATCTTGCCGTCGGCGCTCAGCACCGGGCTGTCGATCAGGCCCACCGCGACGCCCTTGTAGATGATCGGCGCGCCGGCCTGCACCGTCCCGGCGGTTGGCGCGGTCAGGACGAACTCGATCCCCTTGTCGTTGCCGGTGATCAGCGGCCGGCTTGGCAGACCGGTGAATCGCTCCTGGAACACGCCCGGCTTCTCGTCGAACGAGGCTTCCAGGAAGACCCCGCCCAGCAGCGTGGCCAGCCCCGAGATGCCCTGCGCCGAAACCTCCGGCCGCACCACCCAGAACAGCGCCTCCGCATCGGCAAAGGGCGCGATGTCCTTGTCGAGGCGGACCGAGACGATGACGGTGCGCAGATCGTCGGCGAAACGCACCTGCTCGACCTTGCCGATGTCGACATTGCGGTACTTCAAGACCGTGGTGTTCTCGACCACGCCCTCGGCGCTGTCGAAGGTGATCTCGATCAGCGGACCGCGCTTGGAATAGACGTCCCAGACCATGAACAGGGCGATGCCGATGGCGATGACGGGCACCAGCCAGATCGGCGAGACGCCGCGCAGGCCACGGCCCTTCTCAATCTCGATGTCAAGCTCGCCTGGACCCTGCTCGCTCACGGGGCTTTTCCTCTGTTGCGTCCCAGATCAAGCGGGGATCCAGGCTCAGCGCGGATATCATGGTCAGGATGACCGTGGAACCGAAGCAGATCGCCGCAATTCCGGGATAGATTTCGGCCACGCTGCCCAGATGCACCAGTGCCGAAAGGATGGCCACCACGAACACGTCGACCATCGACCAGCGGCCGATGAATTCGACGACTTCGTAGACCTTGTGCAACAGGTGGGCGTTGATCCGGCGCGGAAACTGGATCGCCAGCAGCACATAGGCGATGGCAAGGAACTTGCCGGTGGGGATCACCACCGATGCCAGCAGGATGACCCCGCCGACGAACAACTCGCCGTGGTGCACAAGCTCCATCGCGCCGCCGACGATCGTGCTCTTGTAGGTCCCGACCAGGGTCTGGGTGATCATCATCGGGTAGAGGTTCGCCGGGATGTAGGCGATCAGCCCGGCGATCCACCACGCCCAGGTCCGCTGCAGGCTCAGGGGAAAGCGGCTGTGAAGGCGGCCGTGGCAGCGCGCACAGACCGTTGTGCCCGCGGCCGACACGGTGCCGCAGTGGCGGCAGCCGATCAGGCCCGCGCCCCGCGCCGTCAGGACCTTGCCAGAATGCGCCATAGCGTCCTTTCGCAGACCAGCGAATCCTTGGCCGTGGTCAGCACCACCAGGGTCGTGAAGGCCCAGAACGACGGGCCGAAGCTGACCGTGGCAAGGGCGGCGATCTTGATCAGGGCCACGGCGACGCCGATGATGAAGATCTCGGCCATCGCCCAGGGCCGCATCGCCATGGCGATCCGGAAGGCCGGGGTGGCGAAGCGGGCGGGGGCACGGCCGACGACCAGCGGCGACAGCGCATAGATCAAACCGCCCAGCCGCATGGCCGGCAGCACCACGATCAGGGCCGCCATCAGCGCCGACAATGGCGCCATGATGCCGGAGGCCAGCGCATAGGACCGGACCGTGTCGATGACCGAGGCCGCGTTGGTCAGGCCCGATGCCTCGAGATTCAGGAACGGGAACGACACCGCCGCGGCCATCATCACCAGCGCCGCCACCGCAAGGCTCACGATCGACGCGATCGCGTTCGTCCGCGGTGCCAGCAGCACCGCGTGGCATCGTGTGCACCGTGCCTTGGCGCCGTCGGGGACCTCGGGCCACCGGTACAGCGCGTCGCAATGAAGGCAGGCGATCAGGTGGTCGGTTGCCCCCGGTATCTGTGGTTCGATCCGCATGGCGCGACTTTGGAGTGCCCGGGCAGTGGAGACAAGGCCGCGCGGTTCACGAATGGCGTCGATCACGACAGACAGTCGACCAGCGCCTGCGACATGGTGCGGATCAGGTCGGGATAGAGCGTCGGGCCGGGGTTCAGGCTGCCGCCCAGATGGTCGATGGTCACGATCCGGACCGACTGGCCGTCGAAGACCGTCCGGATCAGGCCGGGGTTGAACTGCGGCTCGGCCAGGGCGCAGACCGCGCCGACGGCCGCGACCTCGGCGCGGATCGCCGCGATCCGGGCCGGGCCGGGATCCGAGGCGTCGCTCAGCGCGATGGCCGCCGCGGCGGGGATGTCGAACCGGTGTTCGTAATACTGGTAGGCGTCGTGGAACACCACGAAGGGCCGGCCGCGGACCGGGGCCAGAAGGGTCTCGACCTCGTCCTCAAGGACCGCGAGCCGGTCGGTGAAGGCGGCGGCGTTGGCGGCGTAGGTGGCGGCGTTGGCGGGGTCGGCGGCCGCGAGCGCCGCGGCGATGGCCCCGGCCCAGACCGCCGCGTTGTCGGGGTCGAGCCAGAGATGCGGGTCGGTCATCCCGTTCGGCGCGGCGCCGAGCGGTCCGGACGCCGAATCGCCCGGGTGCCCGGCACCCTGGTCATCGGCATGGCCGTCGCCATCCCCGTCGTCATGGCCGTCGTCATTCCCATGCGCCGCGAAGACCGGCGCGACCCGGACCGGCAGCAGCACGGTCTCGGGCACCTCGCTCAGGGTGACCAGCGTGGCCCCCTCGGCCAGCGCGCCCACCGCCCGGGTGAAGGAGGGGCTCAGCTGCGGGCCGACCCAGACCACCACATCGGCCTCGGCCAGCGCCCGGGCTTCGGAGGGGCGCAGCGCCCCGTGATGGGGGTCGGTGCCGCCGCCCATGACCACCCCGGGCGCGCCGACCCCGGCCATGACCGCGGCGACGATTCCCTGCACCGGGGGGATGTCGGTCACCACGGCGGGCACGCCGCCGCGGACCGGCGCGGCAAGCCAGACGGCGGCGAGGATCGACAGGGCGGAAGAAAGGCGCGCCATTGACTGACCTGTTATGTTATCACATCCGGGGCCTAGACGATCCGTTCGCCTCTTGCAACCGCCGTCGCACTGGGGATCCTGCAGCCATGGCACATACCCATTCCGAGGGCTTCGGCGCCCATGACCATGCCGCCTGCGTCGGACGGGTCCTCGCCGCGGCCGAGGCCCATTGCCGGGCCAACAAGCTGCAACTGACCCCGGTGCGCCGGCGGGTGCTGGAGATCCTGCTCGGCACCCACAAGGCCCAAGGCGCCTACGAGGTGCTGGCGCGGCTGCGGGACGAAGGCCTCGGCTCGCAGCCGCCAGTCGCCTACCGGGCGCTTGCCTTCCTGACCTCGATAGGCTTCGTCCACCGGATCGAGCGCCTGAACGCCTTCATCGCCTGCGCCGAGCCGGAAGGCGGCCATTCGCCGGCCTTCCTGATCTGCCGGGTCTGCCACAACGTCGCCGAAGCGCAGATGCCCGCCGGCGGGAACGCCCTGGCCGAAGCCGCGACCGAGGCCGGCTTCCGCATCGAGGCGGCAGTGATCGAGGCGGTGGGGCTCTGCCCCGCCTGCCGCGACGCCGGCGCCGCGGTGGCGTGAGCGCCGGTCAGTCGAGGCTGAGCACCACCTTGCAGGCCGTCCCGGCCTCGATCGCGGCGAAGCCCTCGGCATAGCGCTCGAACGGCAGCCGGTGCGAGATCACCGGCGATACGTCGAGGCCCGATTCGATCAGCGCCAGCATCTTGTGCCAGGTGTCGTACATCTTGCGGCCATAGATGCCCTCGAAGGTCAGGCCCTTGAAGATCGCCGTGTTCAGATCGACCTTCGGCGGCTCGGGGAACAGCCCCAGCAGCGCCACCTTGGCGCCGCAGATGACGTTGCCGATCATCGCCTGCAGCGCCGGCGCCGCGCCCGACATCTCGAGCCCCACGTCGAAGCCCTCGCGCATGCCAAGCTCTTCCATCACCCGGTGCAGGTCGTCCCGGTCGGCACGCACGCCTCGGGTCGCGCCCATGCGGACGGCCAGCGCCAGCCGGTCGTCGTTCAGGTCGCTCACCACCACATGGCGCGCGCCGGCCCGCCGGCAGACCGCCGCCGCCATCAGCCCGATCGGCCCGGCGCCGGTGATCAGCACATCCTCGCCCACCACGTCGAAGGCCAGCGCGGTATGGACCGCGTTGCCCAGCGGATCGAGGATCGCGCCGATCTCGTCCGGCACCGCGTCCGGCAGCACCCGCAGGTTCGCCGCCGGGATGACCACATACTCCGCGAAGGCGCCGGGACGGTTTACCCCCACCCCCATGGTCCGGGCGCAGATATGGGCGCGGCCCGACTGGCAGTTGCGGCATTCCCCGCACGGGATGTGCCCCTCGCCCGAGACCCGCGCGCCGACCTGCACCCCGTGGACGCCGGGGCCGACCGCGTCCACCAGCCCCATGTATTCGTGCCCCGTGACCATCGGCACCGGCACGGTCTTCTGCGCCCAGGCGTCCCAGCGCCAGATATGCATGTCGGTGCCGCAGATTGCGGCCTTCTTCACCCGGATCCGCACCTCGCCCGGGCCGGGGACGGGATCGGGCACCTCGGTCAGCACCAGACCGGGTTCGGGACGTTGCTTGACTAGTGCGCGCATCAGATCACCCCCAGGTCGCGGCCGGTGGCGGCGAAGGCCGCGATGGCGCGGTCGAGATCGTCGATGGTGTGGGCCGCCGACATCTGGGTGCGGATCCGCGCCTGCCCGCGCGGCACCACCGGGAACGAGAAGGCGGTGACATAGACGCCGCGCTCCATCATCTGCGCGGCAAAGCGCACCGCCAGCGGCGCCTCGCCCAGCATCACCGGGATGATCGGGTGCCCCGACCCGGCCAGGGTGAACCCCAGCGCCCCCATCCGCGCCCGGAAATGCGCCGCGTTCTCGGCCAGCCGGGCGCGCAGCTCCGCCCCCTCGCCGATCATCGCCAGCGCCTCGATCGCGGCGCCCGCGATCGCCGGGGCCAGCGCGTTCGAGAACAGATAGGGCCGCGCCCGGTTGCGCATCAGCCGGATCAGCGGCGCCGGCCCGGCCACGAACCCGCCCATCGCGCCCCCCAGCGCCTTGCCGAAGGTGCTGCTGACCAGGTCCACCCGGCCAACCAGGCCGAAATGGTCCGGCGTCCCGGCGCCGTTCGGCCCGAGGAAGCCGGTGGCGTGGCAGTCGTCCACCATGACCAGCGCGTCATGCGCCTCGGCCAGGTCGCAGATCGCCGGCAGGTTGGCGATGACCCCGTCCATCGAGAACACCCCGTCGGTGACCACCAACCTGGCGCGGGCATCGGCGGCCTCGACCAGCCGCGCCTTCAGGTCGGCCATGTCGTTCGAGGCGTAGCGCAGCCGCCGCGCCTTAGACAGGCGGATTCCGTCGATGATCGAGGCATGGTTCAGGCTGTCCGAGATCACCACGTCCTCGGGGCCGAGCAGCGCCTCGAACACCGCGCCATTGGCGTCGAAACAGGCGGCAAAGGTGATCGCGTCCTCCATC
>JBGAOK010000040.1:0-26835 GCA_044221805.1 Meridianimarinicoccus sp. | reverse complement strand
CAGCCACGACCGCGATTTCCTCGACCGGGTGGCGTCGACCACGGTGGCGATGGACGGGGACGGGCGCGCGACGGTCTATGCCGGCGGCTGGAGCGACTATCGCGCCCAGCGGGCCGAGGCCGAGGCGGCACGGGGCGGGCAAGACCACGCTGCTGAAGATGCTGATCGGCGAGATGGCACCGGACAGCGCGAGGTGGTGCTGGGCACCAACCTCGAGATAGCTGTGTTCGACCAGGAACCGCACCGCGCTCGACCCTGCCCTGACCCTGTGGGAGACGCTGACCGGCGATCCAGTGATGCGGGTCTCGGGGCAGGCGGATCAGGTGATGGTGCGCGGCACGCCCCGGCATGTGGTGGGCTACCTGAAGGACTTCCTGTTCGACGAACGCCGGCCAGGCGCCAGTCGCGTCCCTGCCGGGAGGCGAGAAGGCGCGGCTGCTGCTGGCCAAGCTGATGGCGCGGGACAGCAACCTTCTGGTGCTGGACGAACCCACCAACGACCTCGACGTCGAGACGCTGGATCTGATGCAGGAGGTGCTCGACGATTATGACGGCACCGTGCTGCTGGTCAGCCACGACCGCGATTTCCTCGACCGGGTGGCGTCGACCACGGTGGCGATGGACGGGGACGGGCGCGCGCGGTCTATGCCGGCGGCTGGAGCGACTATCGCGCCCAGCGGGCCGAGGCCGAGGCGGCACGGGGCGGGCCGGAAAGACCTGAGGCGAAAGCCGCCACCCGGCCGTCGGCCAAGCCGCAGGCCGCGGCGGCGCCCGCGAAGCCGGCCAATGGGCTCAGCTTCACCGAACGCCACCGGCTGGAGAAGCTGCCCGCCGAGATCGCCCGGCTGGAGGCCGAGATCGCGAAGCTGGCCGAGGTTCTGGCCGACCCGGCGCTCTATGCCAGCCAGCCGGTGAAGTTCCAGAAGGCGACCGAGGCTCTGGCCGAACGCCAGGCGGCGCTGGACGCGGCCGAGGAGGACTGGCTGACGCTGGAAGAGAAGGCGGCGGGGGCTGACCGGCGCCTCGGCAGGTCCGGTCAGAGGATCCCGTCGGGGGATCTCGCGCGGTCCGGCATAGGACCGCTCGACCTTCGTCACATGCAGGGCATAGGCCTGATACCAGGCTGCGGCGCCGAGACGCTGGGCGGTCATGTGGCGGGCATCGGCCTTCCAGTCGCGGATCGCGGCCTCGTCCGTCCAGTAGCTGACGGTGATCCCCAGCCCGTCCTCGCCCCGCGCGCTGTCGGCGCCCAGACAGCCGGGATGGGCCAGCGCGATGCGGTGCATCTCCTCGGCCATGCGGTCATAGGCCGGGTCGGCCCGCGACCGCAGCGAGACGAAGATCACCGCATAGTAGAACGACAGCGGCAACGGGGATTGGGCAGTGTCATGGCAAGCCTTGCAAGTCCGGCCAGAGGGTCGGCGGCGCCGACGGCGAAGATCACCGCCAGAGTCGGCGCAGTTCCGCAACTGGCGGCCTCGGCCGCGCGGCCTCGCCGCGGCGTCGGCCAGTTCAGCGGCTGGCGGCGTCGCCGCGCTGCATGGCGGCGCGGCGGTCGGTGGCGCGGCGGTCGGTGAGCAGGCGCGGCGAGGTCTCGGCCAGTTGCTGGCGCAGCAGCCACAGCAGGATCAGCGCCGCCCGGTGATGCAGGATCTCGCCGCTGAGCGGGCCACCGGCGTTGGCGTCCAGACGGAAGCCTTCGACCAGCTGGTTCAGTTCGGTCTGGTGCTGCAGCCCGGTCAGGCGCAGGTGCATCGGTCCGTCGGGCAGCGGCAGGTCCTGGCGACTGCCAAGGAACAGGGCGGTGCCCTGGGTGCGGCCGCAGGGTTCGCAGGCATGCAGCGTGTTCGCCGGCAGGAAGATGGCATTGTGGGCGGTGTAGCCACGCAATTCGTCGCCGATGGCGAAGCGGCCCTGTCGGTGGTACCACAGCAGCACCGGCACCAGATAGCTGCGCGGCGCGTCGATCGCCCAGCGTCCCTCGCGGACCAGATGCGAGATGGGCGGCCTTCAGCGGCCGTTGGGCGACATCGTGGATGTTGGTGTCAAACATCGTCGTTCCCCGCGTTCCGACCAGCATAAGCACCGAGGGCAGATTCGTCCACGCAATCTCACCACGTATCGCTTTAACTTTTCGGCGTTTTCCAGACCAGTCGGCGTCACCCGCCCAGAGTTTCGGCTGCCAGAGCGCGCCATCCCGCCATCCGTCGCCGGAACCACGTGCGCTGACGTTTCGCGTATTGCCGAGTTGCAGTCTGCGCAAGGGCGAGCGCTTCGGAAAGCGGCATCACGCCGCGGAGTGCGGCAACGAATTCGGCGGCGCCGATCGCCCTTGCCGCAGGCAACGACGGCGTCCAGACCGGCTCGATCGCGCGGACCTCGTCCAGGGCGCCGCCCTCCAGCATCTGGACAAGCCGGCGGTCGATCCGCGGCGACAGCCAGTCGACAGGCGCCAGCAGCTGGAACAGATGCGCCGCGGCCGGGTGGACCAGCGGCGCGCCGGTCGCCGCGTGCCAGTCGGCCAGGCCGCGGCCGGTCTGGCGCCGCACCTCCCAGGCGCGCTGGACCCGCATCGGGTTGGCAAGGTCGATCCGGGCGCGGGTCAGGGCGTCGAGATCCGCGACCAGCGCGCTCGAGCCCCGCCGCCGCGGCAGCGCCGCTGCTTCGCGCCGGATCGCCGGATCGGTGGAAGGGATCTCGGCCAGCCCCTCGGTCAGGGCGCTGAGATAAAGGCCGGTACCGCCGACGATGACCGGGGCCGGCCGCCGGGCCAGCAGGGGCGCGACCTCGCGCAGCCAGTCGCCGACGGAATAGGTGGCGTCCCACGGCAGGTGCCCGAACAGGCTGTGCTCGGCCCGGGCCAGATCCGCCGGGCCCGGCCGTGCGGTCAGCACTTGCCAGCAGCCAAACACCTGCAGCGCATCGGCATTGACCACCGTGCGTCCCTGCGCCTCGGCAATCGCCAGCGCCAGTGAGGACTTGCCCGACGCGGTCGGTCCGGCAATCAGGACCGGGCGGTCGCGGGCGAGGCTGGAAACAAGCTCTGGAACCATGCGGAAGACCTGATCGCGAGGACCGGGCCGCCAGGCAAGCGGCGCGTCCCGGGCGTGGTGGATCGGCAGCTCCCCTGCCGCGGGTGCCGAAAGCGAATTGCAAACCCGTCATCTCTGCGACATTTTCCGCCCGAAGCAGGGGTGTACGGGAAGACCGGTGATGAGTGAACCGATAACTGCGAGCCGGCTGCTGTACCGGCGCGTCCTGCTGAAGATTTCCGGCGAGGCGCTGATGGGCGACCAGGGCTATGGCCTGCACCCGCCCACGGTCGAACGGATCGCGTCGGAAGTGAAGTCGGTGCACGGCCTCGGCGCCGAGGTCTGCATGGTGATCGGCGGCGGCAACATCTTCCGCGGCCTGCAGGGTTCGGCCCAGGGGATGGAGCGGACCACCGCCGACTACATGGGCATGCTGGCCACGGTGATGAACGCGCTGGCGATGCAGTCCTCGCTGGAACGGATGGGCGTGCATACGCGGGTGATCTCGGCGATCCGGATGGATGAGGTCTGCGAGCCCTATATCCGCCGCCGCGCGGTGCGGCATCTGGAGAAGGGCCGCGTCTGCATCTTCGCCGCCGGCACCGGCAACCCCTATTTCACCACCGACACCGCGGCGACGCTGCGCGCCAACGAGATGGGCTGCGAGGCGATCTTCAAGGGAACCAAGGTGGACGGCGTCTACGACAAGGACCCGATCCGCTTCCCCGACGCCAAGCGGTACGAACGCGTGACCTACGACGAGGTGTTGCAGAAGCACCTCGGCGTCATGGATGCTTCGGCCATCGCTCTTGCCCGCGACAACGATCTGCCCATCATAGTGTTCTCGCTGGATGAAGTGGGTGGCTTTCGCGGCATCCTATGCGGCGAGGGCACCTATACAAGAGTGCACTCTTGACGCTATAGGCAGGAAATCCGCGACGCCGCCCCAGGGAACCCGGGATGGAGCAGCGCAGAGACGGCCGTCGGAAGTACGACGAAAGGAACCAACATGGCGGACGACGCTCTGGAGATCGATACCGACGACCTTGAACGGCGGATGGAAGGTGCGATGTCCGCGCTGCGCCAGGAGTTCCTGACCCTCCGGACCGGACGGGCGGCGGCGACGATGCTCGATCCGGTTCACGTCGATGCCTATGGCCAGATGACGCCGATCAACCAGCTTGGCACCGTCAACGTGCCGGAACCGCGGATGCTGACGATCAACATCTGGGACCGGGCCCTGGTCGGCCGGGTCGAGAAGGCGCTCCGCGACAGCGGGCTCGGGATCAACCCGGTGGTGGACGGCACCATCATCCGCCTGCCGATTCCCGAACTGAACGAGGAGCGGCGCCGCGAGCTGACCCGAGTGGCGGCGCAGTATGCCGAGCACGCGCGCGTGGCCGTGCGCAACGTGCGCCGTGACGGCATGGACCGGCTCAAGAAAGGCCAAGGCGGCCGGCATGAGCGAGGACGACAACAAGGTCTGGTCAGAAGAAATTCAGGAACTGACCGACAAGTATATCGCTCATATCGACGAGACGCTCGAAGCCAAGCAGACGGAAATCATGCAGGTCTGAGCTGGTCCACAAGCCCTCCGGTAAGTGGTGATGCGCGCGCAACGAGGATAGGGATGGCGGCAAGGACAACCGGCAAGTGGTGCCGCAACACGTCGCCATCATCATGGATGGCAACGGCCGATGGGCGACGCGACGGGGGCTGGCCAGATTGCGCGGCCATCAGGCCGGGGCCACGCGGGTGCGCGAGATCGTGCGCGCCTGTCCCGATCAGGGCGTGCGCTACCTGACGCTGTTCGCCTTCTCGACCGAGAACTGGCGCCGCGCCCGGTCCGAGGTGGCCGGGCTGATGGCGCTGTTTCGCCGCTACCTGAAAAGCGAGGCGGCCGAGCTGATCGCCTCGGGCGTCCGGGTCCGCTTCATCGGCGACCGCCGGCCGCTCAATCCGGCACTGGTGCGGCTGATGGACGACCTGGAAACCCGGTCGCAGCTACAACGACCGATTGAACCTGTCGGTGGCGCTGAACTATGGCGGGCGGGACGAGATCGCCCATGCCGCCACCGAGCTCGCTGCGGCCATCGCGCGGGGCGAGATCGCCGCGGCCGATGTGACCCCCCAGCATGTCGAGCAGTATCTCTACACCCGCGGCCTCCCCGATCCCGATCTGGTGATCCGCACCTCGGGCGAGATGCGGATCTCGAATTTCCTGCTCTGGCAGTCGGCCTATTCCGAATACGAGTTCACGCCGGTGCTCTGGCCCGACTTCTCGGCCGACCACTTCGCCGACATCCTGCTGAATTTCGGGGCGCGGGAACGGCGCTTCGGTGCCGTCCTGTCATGACCGGCGGCGTCGCTCCCGGCACCGGCCGCTGGGGCGATCTCGGGCCGCGGGTGCTGAGCTCGCTGGTGCTGGCCACGGCGAGATCTACATATCGCGATCTGGCTGGGCGGCCTGGTTTTCGCCGTCTTCGTCCTCGGCGCCCTGGTGGGCGGTGCTCATGTGGGAACTGTCGGTGATGGCGGCGACGCCGCGGGCGACTGCGATCGGTGTGACGGCCGGTCTGTGTTGCATTGGCGTGGTCCTGCTGCCACCGGGCTGGGGCCTGCCGCTGGTGATGCTTCCGGCGCTTCTGGGGATCGGCAGCACAACCCGGGCATCGCTGGCCCATGCGGTCTTCGCGGTGCTTCTGGTGCTGGCCGGCTATGGCATGATCGACCTGCGCGGCCATTACGCCGCCGGCTGGCTGATCTGGCTGGTGCTGGTGGTGATCGCCACCGACGTGGCCGGCTATTTCGTCGGCCGTCTGGCTGGGCGGGCCGAAGTTCTGGCCCAGGGTCAGTCCCAAGAAGACCTGGTCGGGGACCGCGGGCGGCTGGATCGCGGCCGGCCTGGTGGGCGCGGTGGCGGCCCGGCTCGGCCTTGCCGGTCCTGAGATCGTGGCGGTCAGCGTGGCGTTGTCCATGGCCGCGCAGATGGGCGACATCGCCGAAAGCGCGCTGAAGCGGCAGGTGGGTGTCAAGGACAGCTCGACCCTGCTGCCGGGCCATGGCGGCTTCTTCGACCGGTTCGACGGGGTGCTGGGGGCGGCGGTGTTCCTGCTGCTGATCGAGCAGCTGATCGACTTCCCGCCGGGGCGGGGCTGAGACCATGCGCCGGGTGACCATCTTCGGCTCCACCGGGTCGATCGGCTGCAACACCGTCGACCTGCTGGAGCGCGCCCGCGGCGACTTCCGCGTGGTCGCCCTGACCGGCGGGCGCAACGTGGCAGTGCTGGCCGAGCAGGCGGTGAGCCTGGGTGCCGAGCTGGCGGTGACCGCCGACCCCGCCTGCCACGGCGCGCTGACGGCGCTGCTGGCCGGCACCGGTATCGAGGCTGCCGCCGGACCCGCCGCCCTGATCGAAGCCGCCGACCGCCCGGCCGACTGGTTCATGTCGGCGATCGTCGGGGCCGCCGGGCTAGTGCCGGGCTTCCGTGCGCTGCGCCACGGCACCACGCTGGCACTGGCGAACAAGGAAAGCCTGGTCTGCGCCGGCCCGCTGCTGATGGCCGAGGCGCGCGCGCAGGGCGCCCGCATCCTGCCGGTGGACAGCGAGCATTCCGCGGTGTTCCAGGCCCTGGTGGGCGAGGACATCGGCGCGGTCGAACGCGTCATCATCACCGCCTCGGGCGGCGCCTTCCGCGACTGGCCGATCGAGCGGCTGGCCAGTGCCACCCCGGCCGAGGCCAGTTGCCACCCGAACTGGGCGATGGGCCAGCGGATCACCATCGACAGCGCGTCAATGTTCAACAAGGCGCTGGAACTGATTGAAACCCGTGAATATTTCGGCGTCGACCCGAGCCAGATCGAAGCCGTCATCCATCCCGAAAGCCTGATCCACGCGCTGGTCGGCTTCCGCGACGGGGCGCTGATGGCGCATGTCGGCCCGCCCGACATGCGCCACGCCATCAATGCGCTGAACTGGCCCGGCGTGACGCTGCCGGTCGAGCGGCTGGATCTGACCCGGATCGGCGCGCTGACGTTCCGCGCGCCCTGCGACGCGCGCTATCCCGCCCTGCGCCTTGCCCGCGCGGTGATGGCGGCGCGGGGCCTGTCGGGGGCGATGTTCAACGGCGCGAAGGAACGGGCGCTGGATCACTTCATCGCCGGGCGGATCGGCTTCTGCGACATGGCCGGCATGGTCGAAAGCGTGCTCGACCGGCTTTCGGGCGATGCGGGGATGCAGGCCGACGCAACCCTTGATAACGTGCTGGCAGCGGACCACATGGCTCGGACAGAGGCCGACCGGATGCTCGCGGGGCGTTCCGGGCTGATCCTGCCGCGCGCTGACAAGCGACGTCGCTGCCGACGGGCGGGCATTCTAAGAAGGATTGACGCCACCTTGGACCTGTTCGGACTGATCCCGCCTTTCGGCAACTTCGCCTTCACCATCCTGGCCTTCGTGGTGGCGTTGTCGATCATCGTCGCCATCCACGAATACGGCCACTACATCGTCGGCCGCTGGTGCGGCATCCATGCCGAGGTGTTCTCGCTGGGCTTCGGCCCGCGGATCTACAGCCGACGCGACCGGCACGGCACGCTCTGGCAGGTGGCCGCGCTGCCGCTGGGGGGCTATGTGAAGTTCCTTGGCGATGCCGACGCGGCCAGCGGGCCGGACGGCACCGTGCTGCGGCGGATGGACAAGGCGGCACTCCGGCGCACGATGCACGCGGCGCCGCTCTGGGCGCGGGCGGCGACGGTGGCGGCAGGCCCCCTGTTCAACTTCGCCCTGTCGATCCTGGTGTTCTCGGCGGTGATCCTGGTGCAGGGCCAGACCCGGTCGCCGCTGACGGTGCGAAGTGCGCCCGATGCCGGCCGATAGCCAGGAGTTGCGCCGCGGCGACAGCATCATCGCCATCGGTGGCCAGACCGTTCCGGGGTTCGACAGTTTCGACACATTCGTCGGCCCCTGCCGAACCGCCAGGAACTGAGCTACCGCATCCTGCGCGACGGGACCGAGACCGAGGTGCGCGCCCTATCCCTATCCGCCGCTGGTCTCGGCATCACGCCGCAATCGCCGGCCATGGCGGCCGGGCTGGAACGCGATGACGTGATCCTTGCGGTGGACGGCAAGCGGATCGCGTCCTTCGAGGATCTGCGCGCCGCGGTGACCGCGGCGCAGGAACCCCATCGCCCTGACCGTCTGGCGCGACGGCGAGGTGTTCGAACGCAGCCTTGCGGCGCGCGAGATGGACATCCCGAACGGCGACGGCGGGTTCGAGAAGCGCTATCTGATCGGCGTGACCGGCGGGCTGTTCTTCGTGCCCGAGACGGTCTCGCCGGGGCGCTTACCGCCCTGGGCTATGGGGCTAAACAGACCTGGTCGATCGTCGCGCAGAGCCTGTCGGGCCTCTGGCACATGATCACCGGCGCGATCAGCAGCTGCAACCTGAGCGGGCCGCATCGGCATCGCCCAGACCTCGGGCGAGGCGGCAAGCCAGGGCCTCGTGAGCTTCGTCTGGTTCATCGCCGTGCTGTCCACGGCGGTCGGGCTGATCAACCTGTTCCCGGTGCCCGTGCTCGATGGCGGACATCTGGTGTTCTTCGCCTACGAGGCGGTGACCGGCAACCCGCCCAGCGACGGCGCGCTCCGGGCGCTGATGGCGGGCGGGCTTGCCATGATCCTGGCGCTGATGGCCTTTGCCCTGAGCAACGACCTGTTCTGCCCCTGACCTGACGCCGCCGGGCCGCAGCCCGCCGAAATCTTGCCGCTTGCGACACAGGATTTTTGACAAGGCGCCACGGTGGGACTAGTCCCGTTGCCAAGAACAGGCGAACAAGGGGCAGGCTGATGATCGGAAGCGGGCGTCTGGAGCGAGGACGGCGGCTGAGGCTTGTATTGGGCGCGGCCGTTTTCTGTGCGGCCGGTCCGGGGTCGGTGCTGGCACAGGCGACGTTCTCGGCGATCGAGGTCAAGGGCAACCAGCGCATCGAAACCGCGACGGTGCTCAGCTACGCGGGCCTGCCCACCGGAGCGCCGGTGACCCTGGGCGAGGTCAACGCCGCCAAGCAGCGCATCGTGAATTCCGGCCTGTTCGAGACCGTCGAGGTGACGCCCTCGGGGCGCAACCTGATCATCGAGGTCAAGGAATTTCCGACGATCAACCAGATCAGCATCGAGGGCAACCGCCGCATCAACGACGAGACGCTGACCAAGCTGCTGACCTCGAAGCCGCGCCGGGTCTACAGCCCATCGACCGCCGACGCCGATGCCCGGGCGATCGCCGATGCCTACTACCAGGCCGGCCGACTGGCGGTAACGGTGACGCCGAAGATCATCCCGCGCAGCCAGAACCGGGTCGACCTCGTCTTCGAGGTGACCGAAAGCACCGTGGTCGAGATCGAGCGCATCGGCTTCGTCGGCAACCGCAGCTTCTCGGACCGGCGGCTCCGCCAGGTTCTGGCGACCAAGCAGGCCGGCCTGCTGCGCCAGCTGATCCGCGCCGACACCTTCATCGAGGACCGGGTCCAGTTCGACATCCAGTTGCTGACCGACTTCTACCGCTCGCGCGGCTTCGCCGACTTCAAGGTGCTGTCGGTGACGCCGGAATTCTCGCGCGAGCGCGACGCCTTCTTCCTGACCTTCACGATCCAGGAAGGCCAGCGCTTCAAGTTCGGCACCGTCGACCTGACCACCGATGTGCCGGGGCTGGACGTGGCGCAGTTCGAGAACGACATCCGCGTGCGCACCGGCCAGACCTATTCGCCGACCCGGATCGAGGACACGGTGGCGCGCCTTGAACGGGCCGCGATCGAGAACGGCTACGACTTCATCCGGGCCGATCCGGTGATCACCCGGAACGACCGCGCCCTGACGCTCGACATCGAGTTCAAGCTGGTGCGCGGGCCGCGCATCCTGGTCGAACGGATTGACATCGAGGGCAACTCGACCACGCTCGACCAGGTGATCCGGCGCCAGTTCACCGTGATCGAGGGCGACCCGTTCAACCCGCGGGAAATCCGGTCCAGCGCCGAGCGCATCCGCGCCCTCGGCTTCTTCAGCACCGCCGATGTGGAGACCCGCGAGGGTACCGCGCCCGACCGGGTGATCGTCGACGTGAACGTCGAGGAAAAGCCGACCGGGTCGATCTCGCTCGGCGCGAACTACTCGATCAACGCCGGCTTCGGCGTCCTGTTCGGCCTGCGCGAGGCGAACTTCCTGGGCCGCGGCCAGCAGCTCAACTTCCAGATCGGCGCCGGTGTCGACAACGCGAACTCGAACCTGACCTTCGTCGAACCGGCGCTGTTCGGGCGCAATGTCACCGGCGTGTTCGACATCTACTACCGGTCGACCACCGACTATAACGCCTACTACGACACCACCGAATTCGGCTTCAACCCGTCGATCAGCTTCCCGCTCAGCGACAACGGCCGGCTCGAGCTGAACTATCTGGGCCAACAACGACATCAGCAACGTCAGCACCGACAGCTCGGTCATCCTGCAGGAGGAGCAGGGCACGCTGACCACCTCGGGGCTCGGCTATGCCTACAGCTGGAACTCGAAGCGCAGCGGCCTCGACCCGGTCACCGGTTACCGTTTCGATTTCGGACAGGTGTTCGGCGGCCTGGGCGGCGACACGACCTATGTCCAGACCACCGGCACGGTGGCCTACGATACCTCGGTCTGGAACGAGGACGTGGGCATCAACGCCCGGCTCAGGGGCGGAGCGCTGAACTTCGTCGACAGTTCGTCCCGGGTGATCAACCGCTTCGGCGGCGGCTATGTGCGCGGCTTCAAGCAGAACGGCATCGGTCCGCGCGACCTGCAGGCGATCAACGAGGACGCGCTCCTCGGCAACTACGCCGTCGGCTTCACCATCGAGGCCGATTTCCCGCTCGGCCTGCCCGAGGAATACGGCATCAAGGGCGGCATCTTCTACGATGCCGGTTCGGTCTGGGGGCTGGACGACAATATCGGGACCAACGGCGTGCCGGTGGACGACGATTTCCACCTGCGCCAGGTGATTGGCGCCTCGATCTTCTGGACCACGCCGATCGGCCCGCTGCGCTTCGACTTTACCAACGCCTTCCAGAAGGAAGACTATGACGAGACGCAGAACTTCAACTTCACCGTCGCGACGAGCTTCTGAAGCCGCACGAGCGGCGGCGCTGGCGCTCGGTCTGGTCCTAGCGGCGGCGCCCGCTCCGGCGCAGGAAATCGGCGCATCCCTGCCTGTCGCGACGCTGGATCAGGACGCCCTGTTTCTGCAATCGGCCTTCGGCCAGCGGCTTCAGCGCGATCTCGAAACCCAGCGCGACGCCCTGGCAGCCGAGAACCGCCGCATCGAAACCGAACTGATCGCCGAAGAGCAGGCGTTGACCGAACAGCGCAAGACGCTTGCCCCAGGCGACTTCGCCCCGCTTGCCCAGGCCTTTGACCAGAAGGTCGAGTCGATCCGGTCGGAACAGGACGCCAAGGCACGCTCGCTGCAGCAGCGGCTGGACCGCGAGCGGCAGCTGTTCCTGTCCCAGGTCGGCCCGGTGCTGGCCGAGATCCTGCGCAACCGCGGCGCGCTGGTGCTGATCGACTCGGCCGCGGTCCTGATCGCGGCGGCGGGCGTCGACATCACCGAACAGGCCATCGCCGCCCTGATCGACGCGCGGCTGGGCGACGGCAGCGGGCTCGACCGCCTCGCGCCGCCAGCCGGACCCGGGCGGTGGCGCCGGAAGCCTTCGGCGTGCCGGTCGGGCGCGATACTCCGGCGACTCCGGACCCCGGCACCCCAGGCCGAGACCCCGACACCCGCTGTCGGTCCCCGATCACCCGCAGACGGTCTGCCCGGCACGCCAGCGCCGCAGGGCGGCAGCAGCCAATAGCGCGGCACGGCGGTGGCAGGTCTCGCGCCGCCGCGCCGCGCGGCGCGCACTGGTCCGCTTGTCTGCCGCCCGGCCAGTTGTTAAGCGATGGCAACAACGCAAGACCGCGGGGCCGAGCATGACCGAAACCATCCCGTCGACCGCCGATATCGACGTCATCCTGCGGGCGATCCCGCATCGGTATCCTTTCCTTCTGGTTGACAAGGTGAAGGACATCGTGGCGTCGAAAAGCGCGGTGGGGATCAAGAACGTCACCATGAACGAGCCGCAGTTCAACGGCCATTTCCCGGGCCTGCCGATCTTCCCCGGCGTGCTGATCGTCGAGGCGCTGGCGCAGACCTCGGCGGTGCTGGTGTCGCTGTCGCTGAACCTCGTGGGCACCGGCGCGGTGGTCTATTTCATGGGCATCGACAAGTGCAAGTTCCGCCGCAAGGTGGTGCCCGGCGACGTGCTCGAACTGCGCGTGGACGCGGTCCGCGGCGGCGGCAAGGTCTGGAAGTTCAACGGTCTTGCCACGGTCGATGGCGAGACCGCGGCGGAATGCGAGTTCATGGCGATGATCGACCGGCGGCAGGACTGATCCCGGTGTCCATCGCCGCAACCGCGCGCATCCATCCCATGGCGGTGATCGAACCCGGCGCCGTGATCGGCGACCGGGTCGAGATCGGCCCCTTCGCCGTGGTCGGCCCCGAGGTCGCGCTCGGCCCCGACGTGGTGCTGAAGCCCCATGCGGTGGTGACCGGCCGCACCGAACTGGGCGAGGGCAGCGTGGTGTTTCCCGGCGCCGTGGTCGGCGAGGTGCCGCAGGATCTGAAGTACCGCGGCGAGGCGACGCGGCTGGTTGTGGGCCGGCGCACCCGAATTCGCGAAGGTGCCACCCTGAACATCGGCACCGAAGGCGGTGGCGGCGTGACCCGGGTCGGCGACGACTGCTTGCTGATGACCGGCGCCCATGTCGGCCACGACGTCTGGATCGGCGACCGGGTGATCCTGGTGAACCAGGTCGCCGTGGCCGGCCATTGCGTGATCGAGGACGACGTGATCATCGGCGGGCTGTCGGGGGTGCATCAGTTCGTCCGTATCGGCCGCGGCGCGATGATCGGCGCGGTGACCATGGTGACGGCGGACGTGATCCCGTTCGGGCTGGTGCAGGGGCCGCGCGGCGCCCTGGACGGGCTCAACCTGGTCGGGCTGAAGCGTCGGGGCGTCTCGCGCATAGACATCGCCGCGCTGCACCGCCGTTCCGCAGCCTTGCCGAGGGCGAGGGCGCCTTCATCGACCGCGCCCGGCGGATCGAGGCGGACAGCGACAGCCCCTATGTGCAGGAGATCGCGCGCTTCGTGCAGGCGCAGTCCGACCGCCAGTTCCTGACCCCGCACTGAGCGATGGCAGGCTCTGGCAGCAAGGTCGGCGTGATCGCGGGGCGGGGCAATCTTCCGGCGCATCTGGCCCGGACCCTGTCGGCGCGGGGCGTGCCGGTGGTGCTGGCCGCGATGGAGGGGCACCCAGGTCGAGAACCCCGAGAACCGCCCCCTGATCCGCTTCCGGGTCGAGAAGCTGGGCGCGCTGTTCAAGGCGCTGAAGGCCGAAGGGGTGGGCGAACTGGTCTTCGCCGGCGGCGTGCAGCGCCCGAAGCTCGACCCGACCCGGTTCGATTTCAAGACCATGACCCTTGCGGCGCGGTTCGTGCCGGCCCTGAAGGCGGGCGATGACGGGCTTCTGCGCACGGTGATCGGCATCTTCGAGGCAGAAGGCTTCGCGGTCCGCGCCGCCCACGAGATCGCCCCCGATCTGCTGCCGCCCGAGGGCGTGCTGACCCGCGCCCAGCCCAGCGAACGCGACCGCAAGGATGCCGCCCGCGCCGCGCGCATCGTGGCGGCGCTGGCCGGGGCCGATGTGGGGCAGGGCGCGGTGGTGGCGCAGGGCCAGGCCCTGGCGGTCGAGGCGCTGCCCGGCACCGATGCGATGCTGGCCTGGGTCGCTGGTGCCGCCGGTGCGGCCCGGCCCGATCCCGCGCTGGGGCGGGGGGTGCTGTTCAAGGGGCCGAAGCCCAGTCAGGACCGGCGCATCGACCTGCCGGCGATCGGCCCCGCGACCGTTGCCGGTGCCGTCGCGGCGGGGCTTGCCGGCATCGCCATCGAGGCGGGCGGCGTGATGATCCTGGACCGGGACGAGGCCGTGGCGGCCGCCGATGCGGCGGGGCTGTTCCTCTGGGTCCGCCCGGCCGGCGCGGCGCCGTGACCCGGGTCTTCCTGGTCGCCGGCGAGGCCTCGGGCGACGCCCTTGGCGCCGCGCTGATGGCCGGGCTGAAGGCGCTTCAGCCGGGCATCGCCGGCGTCGCCGGGCCGCTGATGCAGGCCGAAGGCATGGCCAGCCTGTTCCCGATGGACGAGCTGTCGGTGATGGGGCTGGCCGAGGTCCTGCCGAAATATCTCGACCTGCGCCGCCGCCTGCACCAGACCGTGGCGGCGGTGCTGGCCGATCCGCCCGACGTGCTGGTCACCATCGACAGCCCGGATTTCTGCCTGCGGGTGGCGAAGCTGGTCCGCGCCGCCAACCCGGCGATCCGCACCGTGCATTACGTCGCGCCTTCGGTCTGGGCCTGGCGGCCGGGGCGGGCGGCGAAGATGGCGCCCTTCATCGACCAGGTGCTGGCGCTGCTGCCGTTCGAGCCGCCCTACATGGAAGCGGCCGGCATGCGCTGCGACTTCGTCGGCCACCCGGTGGTGGCCGAGCCCCAGGCCTCTGGAGCCGAGGCTGCCGCCTTCCGGGCCGAGGCGCTGGACGGCTCGCCCGGGCCGCTGCTGCTGGTCCTGCCCGGATCGCGCCGCGGCGAGGTCACCCGCTTGGCCCCGGTCTTCGCAGAAACGCTGGGACGGGTGCAGGAGCGCCATCCCGGGGTCCGGGCGGTGCTGCCCGCCGCCGCCCCGGTGGCGGGGCTGGTGCGCGATCTGGTGGCCGGCTGGCCGGTGCAGGTGACGGTGCTGGATCCGACCGGGCTGACCCCGGCCGAGGCCGCCGCCCGCAAGCGCGCCGCCTTCCGCGCGGCGGATGTGGCGCTGGCGGCGTCGGGGACGGTCTCGCTGGAACTGGCGGCGGCCGAGACGCCGATGGTGATCGGCTACCGCATGGCCTGGCTGAGCATGCAGATCATGCGCCGGATGGCGCTGATCGACACCGTGACGCTGGTCAACCTGGTCAGCGAGACCCGCGTGGTGCCCGAGTTCCTGGGCGAGGCCTGCCAGCCCGATGCGCTGGCCGCGGCGCTAGAGGCGGTTCTGGCCGACCCGGGGGCGCAACTGGCCGCCGAACGCCTGACCATGGAGCGTCTGGGCGCGGGCGGCGAGGCGCCGGGCCTGCGCGCGGCGCGGGCGGTATTGGACGGGCTCGGCTGAACTGGCTCAGGCCGCCGCGGCGCGGCGCGCTCCGCTGCGCCAGATCCAACCGCCGCCCAGCACCCGGCTGCCCTCGGGGGCGTAGAACACGCAGGCTTGTCCGGGGCTGACCCCTTCCTCGGGCGTCAGCAGCTCGACCTCGGCGGTATCCGGTCCGGTCGGGCGGATCAGCGCCGGCACCGGCGGGCGGGTCGAGCGCACCCGCACCCGCGCCTCCCAGACGGGGCGGGACTGGAACCCGGCGTCACCCAGCCAGTTCACCTCGCGCAGCGGCACCGTCCGGGTCGCCAGCGCCGATTTCGGGCCGACCACCACCTGCCGCGCGTCCGGATCCAGCCGAACCACATAGAGGGGCTCGGTCAGCCCGCCGATGCCGAGGCCGCGGCGCTGGCCGATGGTGTAGTGGATCACGCCCTCGTGGCGGCCCAGCACGCGCCCCGCCATGTCGACGATCTGGCCCGAATCCGCGGCACCCGGGCGCAGTTTGCGGATCACTGCGGCATAATCGCCATTCGGCACGAAGCAGATGTCCTGGCTGTCGGGCTTGTCCGCCACGGGCAGGCCATAGCGCGCCGCCAGCGCCCGCGTTTCCGCCTTCGAGGCCAGATGCCCCAGCGGGAAGCGCAGATAGGCCAGCTGCTCGGGCGTGGTCGAGAACAGGAAATAGCTCTGGTCCCGGGCCGGGTCCGCCGCGGCATGGAGTTCCGGCCCGACGGGGCCGACCTTGCGCCGGATGTAATGGCCCGTCGCCATGCAGTCGGCGTCCAGATCCTTCGCGGTTTCCAGAAGGTCGCGGAACTTGACCCGTTCGTTGCAGCGGATGCAGGGCACCGGCGTTGCGCCCGCCAGATAGCTGTCGGCGAATTCGTCGATTACTGCCGCACGGAAAGTGTTTTCGTAATCCAGCACGTAATGGGGAAAGCCCATGGTTTCAGCCACTCGCCGGGCGTCGTGAATGTCACGCCCGGCGCAGCAGGCGCCCTGTTTCGCCAGTGCCGCACCGTGGTCGTAAAGCTGCAGCGTGACGCCCACCACGTCATAGCCTTCCTCGGCCAGCTGGGCGGCCACGACCGAACTGTCGACGCCGCCGGACATGGCGACGACGACGCGCGTGGCGGCGGGGGGCTTCGCAAAGCCGAGTGAGTTCAGCGTCTCAGCCATGGGAACGTGCATCCGAATCTTCGGGAATTCGGCGGAATATATAGGAAAATCCGCAGCATAAACAAGGGCGCATTGCACTCCGCGTTAAGCGTGCCGGCGGCATCCCTGATGACAGTGGTTGTGAGGGAATTCGTCATGTATATCAAGAAAGTCGACGGTCCGCGGATCGTCACCCTGCCGGACGGCAGCATCCTGTCGCGCGCCGACCTGCCGCCCGAACGAACCGAACGCTGGGTCGCCAGCCGGAAGGCCAAGGTGGTCCAGGCCGTCAAGCACGGCTTGCTGAGCCGCGACGAGGCGATGAAGCGCTATGGCCTGTCCGAGGATGAGCTCGACAGCTGGGCGCGGGCAGTCGACCGGTTCGGGGAGGACGCGCTGAAAACCACGTGTCTCCAGCGCTACCGACAACTATGAATTGTTTTTCCGCCGTCCCCGGGCATGGTAACGCTAGGTTAATACCTGCTGTTCACGTTAAGCGTGAACATGGCCTTCCCTGCACGGAGAGCGGAAATGCGCGTATTGCTGGTCGAGGACGATCCGACGATCTCGAAGAGCATCGAACTGATGCTGACCCACGCCAACCTCAACGTCTACTGCACGGATCTGGGGGAGGAAGGGGTCGATCTGGCGAAGCTCTACGACTACGATCTGATCCTCCTCGATCTCAATCTGCCCGACATGCACGGGCATGACGTGCTGCGCCAGCTTCGGGTGGCGAAGGTGGCAACTCCGATCCTGATCCTGACCGGCGAGGACGACACCGAATCGAAGATCAAGGGTTTCGGCTTCGGCGCCGACGACTACCTGACCAAGCCGTTCCACCGGGAGGAGCTGATCGCGCGCATCCACGCCATCATCCGCCGCTCGAAGGGCCATTCCCAGTCGCTGATCCGCACCGGCAAGATCATCGTCAATCTCGACGCCAAGACGGTCAGCACCGGCGACCAGCCGGTGCACCTGACCGGCAAGGAATACCAGATGCTGGAACTGCTTTCCCTCCGGAAGGGCACGACCCTGACGAAGGAGATGTTCCTGAACCATCTCTACGGCGGCATGGACGAGCCCGAGCTGAAGATCATCGACGTCTTCATCTGCAAGCTCCGCAAGAAGCTCAGCCAGGCCACCGGCGGCGACAACTACATCGAGACGGTCTGGGGCCGCGGCTATGTGCTGCGCGATCCCGAGGCCGATGCCGGCCGCGCCTCAATCGCCCTCCACGCCTGACGGCGCGGGGGTTCCGCTCGCCGCGGGCGCGCTCTGGACGTCGGCGCCTGGCGCCCCTATCACCCGCACAAGGGACCGGATGGGGGCGGAAGGGTGGCAGGACAGTCGGAACGTCCCGTCGAGGATCTGGACGAGACCGAAGCGCAGGCCGAGCTTGACGGCCTGACGGCAGCCCTGAGGGCGGCCGACGCGGCCTATCACCGGGCCGATGCGCCCGAGATAAGCGATGCGGAATATGACCGGCTGAAGCTGCGCACCCGCGCCATCGAGGCGCGTTTCCCCCAGCTGAAACAGCCCGACAGCCCGACCAGCACGATCGGCGCCGCGCCAGCCGAAGGCTTCGCCAAGGTCACCCATGTGCGCCGGATGCTCTCGCTGGAGAACGCCTTCAGCGACGAGGACGTGGCCGAGTTCGTCACCTCGGTGCGCAAGTTCCTCGGCCTCGGGCCCGAGGATCCGCTGCCTTTCACTGCCGAGCCGAAGATCGACGGGCTGTCACTATCGCTGCGCTATGAAGCCGGACGGCTGGTGACGGCGGCGACCCGCGGCGATGGCAGCGTGGGCGAGAACGTGACCGAGAACGCCCGCACCATCGCCGAGATCCCAGCCCTGATCCCCGGCGCGCCCGACATCCTCGAAGTCCGCGGCGAGGTCTACATGAGCCACGTCGCCTTCGCCGCCCTCAACGCCCGGCAGGCCGAGGCCGGGGCCCGGACCTTCGCCAACCCGCGCAACGCCGCCGCCGGATCCCTGCGCCAGCTCGACCCCCGGATCACCGCCGCCCGGCCGCTGCGCTTCTTCGCCTATGCCTGGGGCGAAGTCTCCACCCCGCTCGCCGCCACCCAGTGGGACGCCCTGCAGCGGCTGGCATCCTTCGGTTTCACCGTCAATCCGCGCACCCGCCTGTGCCGGAACGCGGCCGAGATGCTCGAGGAATACCGCGGCATCGAGAAGGAACGCGCGGCGCTGGACTATGATATCGACGGGGTGGTCTACAAGGTTGACGACCTCGACCTGCAGGCGCGGCTCGGGTTCCGCTCCACCACGCCCCGCTGGGCCATTGCCCACAAGTTTCCCGCCGAACTGGCCTGGACCGAGCTTCAGGCCATCGACATCCAGGTCGGCCGGACCGGCGCCCTGTCGCCGGTGGCCCGCCTGATGCCGGTGACGGTGGGCGGCGTCGTGGTGTCGAACGCAACGCTCCACAACGAGGACTACATCGCCGGGCGCGATTCCCAGGGCAACCCGATCCGCGGCGGGCGCGACATCCGCGTCGGCGACTGGGTGCAGGTCTACCGCGCCGGGGACGTGATCCCCAAGGTGGCCGACGTGGACCCGGACCGCCGCCCGGCAGAGGCGGTGCCCTATGTCTTCCCCGAGACCTGCCCGCGCTGCGGGTCCGGGGCGGTGCGCGAGCCCGGCGACTCGGTGCGTCGCTGCACCGGCAGCCTGATCTGCCCGGCCCAGGCGGTGGAACGGCTGAAGCATTTTGTCTCGCGCGCCGCCTTCGACATCGAGGGGTTGGGCGCCAGGCAGGTGGAACGCTTCCACCTGCTGGGCTGGATCCGCGAGCCGGCCGACATCTTCACCCTGGCCGACCGCGACCGGGCCGGCGCCAAGGCGCTGGTGCCCCCGGCGGACCTGCTGGCCCGCGCGGTCCGCGACGATGATGAGGCCGCCGAAGCCCCAGCCACCGAAACCGGTTCCGCCGAAACCCCGACCGCCGAAGGTCTCGCCGCCGGACCGTCCGCCGCGCTGGCCGAGGCGCTGGGGCTGGAAACCTTCGACGCCGCCGCCGCCCTCGCGGCGCTGGAGACGGCCAGCCGCACGCCGCTGTCGGAACAGCTCGGCTGGGGCGAGAAGTCGGCCGCCAACCTTTTTGCCGCGATCGAGGAGCGCCGGCGCGTGGCCCTGGACCGGCTGATCTTCTCGCTCGGCATCCGCCACATCGGCGAGGCCGCCGCGAAGCTGCTCGCCCGCGCCTTCGGCACCTGGGACGCGCTGGTCGAGGCGGTCGAGGCCGCGGCGCGGGACGAGGCCGCCTTCGCCGATCTTCTTGTGATCAACGGCTTCGGCCGGGTGATGGCAAGCTCGCTCGTTACCGCGCTGACCCAGCCGGCCGAGCGCGCCTCGATCGACCGGCTGGTCAACCTGCTGGACATCCAGCCGGTGGCGGCGCCGTCGGGGGCGGCGACGGCGCTGACCGGCAAGACCGTGGTCTTCACCGGCAACCTCGAGACCATGACACGCGCCGAGGCCAAGGCCCGAGCCGAGGCGATGGGGGCGAAGGTCGCCGGGTCGGTCTCGAAGCGCACCGACCTGGTGGTGGCAGGACCCGGCGCCGGGTCCAAGGCCGCCAAGGCCGTGGAACTGGGGATCGAGACCATCGACGAGGCCGGCTGGCGCGCCCTGATCGGTGAGGCCTGAGGCGCCGATGGGCGCGGCCGCGGCAAGAATGCAGGGCGGGCCAGGCCGGTGACCGGACGGCCCGAGATCCTGTTCCCGCTCTTCGCCGGGCTCGACACCCTGCCGGGGATCGGCGCGCGCACGGCGAAGACCTTCGCCCAGATGGAGGTGACGCGCCCGCGCGACCTGCTCTTCACCCTGCCGCAGAGCGGCGCCGACCGCCGCCTCAAGCCCAGCGTCCTTGGCGCGCCGCCCGGCACCACCCTGACCGTCCGGGTCACCATCCGCCGCCACCTGCCGCCGGCCACCCGCGGCCGGCCCTACCGGGTGCAGGTCGAGGATGCCCAGACCGCCTTCACCCTGGTCTGGTTCCACGCCCGCACCGCCTATCTGGAGCAGCTCCTGCCGGTCGGATCGGTGCGGTTGGTCTCGGGCAAGGTCGAGATCTTCGACGGCATGGCGCAGATCGTCCATCCCGACCATGTCCTCACCGAGGCCGAGGCGGCCCAGGACGCGCTGGCGCGGGCGCCCCTGCTGGCGGAATGGATCGACCCCGGGCTTCTGGCGGCGCGCGGCTGGCCCGACTGGCTGGCCGCCCTGCGCACCGCCCATGCCCCCGACAGCGCCCTCGACCTGTCGCCGAAAGCCCCGGCCCGGGAACGGCTGGCCTATGACGAGCTTCTGGTCCACCAGACCACGCTGGCGCTGGCCCGGGCCCGGGTCCGGGTGCCGAAGGGGCGCGAGACCCGGGGCGACGGCCATCTGCGCGACCGGGTGCTGGCCGGTTTCGGCTTCCCGCCGACCGCCGCCCAGACCCGCGCCATCGCCGAGATCACCGCCGACATGGCCGGGCCGACCCGGATGTACCGGCTGCTGCAGGGCGACGTGGGCTCGGGCAAGACCCTGGTGGCGATGCTGGCGCTGCTGACCGCGGTCGAGGCCGGCGGGCAGGGCGCGCTGATGGCGCCCACCGAGATCCTCGCCCGCCAGCATCTCGACAGCCTGCGCCCGCTGGCCGAGACCGCCGGTGTCCGGGTCGAGATCCTGACCGGGCGCGACACCGGTGCCCAGCGGGCGGCCAAGCTGGCCGCGCTGGCCGAGGGCGGCATCGGCATTCTTGTGGGGACGCACGCGATTTTCCAGCCCGACGTGGTCTTCGCCGACCTGCGCCTCGCGATCGTCGACGAACAGCACCGCTTCGGCGTCCGCCAGCGGCTGGAACTGGGCGCCAAGGGCGACCGCACCGACGTGCTGGTCATGACCGCGACGCCGATCCCGCGCTCGCTGGCGCTGGCGCAATACGGCGACATGGACCTGTCGGTGCTGGATGAGAAGCCCCCCGGGCGCACCCCGGTGAAGACCGCGCTGGTCAGCGCCGACCGGCTGGACGAGGTGGTGCAGCACCTGAAGGGCGCGGTGGCCGAGGGCCGGCAGGCCTATTGGGTCTGCCCGCTGGTCGAGGAAAGCGAGACCGTCGCCATGGTCGCCGCCGAGGAGCGCTTCCAGAGCCTGCGCGCGGCGCTGGGGCCGGGGGTGGTCGGCCTCGTCCATGGCCAGATGCCGCCCGACCGGCGCGAGGCCGAGATGGCGCGCTTCGTGGCCGGGGAGACCCGGGTGCTGGTCGCCACCACGGTGATCGAGGTGGGCGTGAACGTGCCCAATGCCTCGATCATGGTGGTCGAGCAGGCCGAGGCCTTCGGGCTGGCGCAACTGCACCAGTTGCGCGGCAGGGTCGGGCGCGGCGCGGCGGCTTCGACCTGCCTGCTGATGTACCACGCCCCTCTGGGCGAGGCGGCGCAGCGCCGCCTGACCCTCCTGCGCGACACCGACGACGGCTTCCGCATCGCCGAGGAGGACCTCGCCATGCGCGGCGCCGGCGACATCATCGGCACCGCCCAGTCCGGCCTGCCGCGCTTCCGCATCGCCGATCTGGAAACCCAGGCGCCACTGATGGCGGTGGCCCGCGACGATGCCCGCGCGCTGCTGACCCGCGACCCCGACCTCGCGACGCCGCGGGGGCAGGCGCTGCGGGTGGCGCTGTGGCTGCACGAGCAGGACAAGGCGCTGGCGCTGCTGCGGGTCGGCTAGGACCGGCCCGGCGGCCTATTCCGGCGCCCTGCGGTCGAGGTTCAGCACCAGCGCATTGGTCCGCGCCACCCGCCGCGCCATCAGCGCCGCAAGCAGCGCATAAAGCGCCAGAAGCCGCGCCGGATCCTCGCGCTGCAGGGCGTCGAGACTGTCGCGCGTCACCTCGCGCAGGGAGCAGGCGGTCTCGGCCACCACCGCGGCGGTGCGGTCGAGCCCGGCCAGAAGCCCGATCTCGCCCACCACGGCGCCGGGCAGGAAGGTGGCGACCCTTACGCCGCCGGGACCGCCAAGGGTCGCCGACATCCGCCCGCTTTCCAGCAGCAGGAAGCTTTCGGCCGGGGTGCCGGGTTCCAGCACCACGGCGCCGGCCGGCACCCGGCGCGGCGGCGCCAGCACGCCGGGATGGCGGGCCGCGATCTCGGCCAGAAGCCGGGCGATGGCGCTGTCGCCGGGGTCGGCGCCGCCGCCGGCCTCGGCCAGCAGGGTCTCCTCGATCTCGCTCAGCGCCAGATCCAGCGTTGGGCGAAGCTGCGCCTCGGGCGGCAGGGCCGGGCCAAGATCCCGGCGCAGGTGCGGCGCCAGTTCGGTGAACCAGACCGCGATCCCTTCGGCCGCGGCCCGTTTCAGCACCTGCTGGAGCACCTGCACCGCGGAAATGTCGACGCCGCGCAACTCGCGGAAGTCGATCACCAGCGCGGTGGTCCCGGGTGCCGCAAGCGCCGCCATCAGACTGGATTCCAGCCGGCTGGCCGAGCCGAAGAACAAGAAGCCCTGCAATTGCAGGATCGCCGTGGCGTGGCCGCGGACCAGAAGCCGGGCGGTATCGGCATCGGGCCGTTCGGTCGGCGACAGCCGCAGCCGGCCGTCCAGACGGTTGCGCACCGTCGGCATCCGCGCATAGGCGAAGGTGAAGCGCAGCGCGGCGGCCAGAATGCCGGCCACCACCGCCACCGGGAAGCCGTAGACCAGCGTCACCGCAAGGATCGCCAGCATCAGGAGGACATCGCCCCGCGGCATGGTGCGCGCCTCGACCACCAGCCACTTCGCCAGGAAGTCGAAGCCCAGATAGGCCAGCACGAGAACCAGCAGCCCGGTCGGCAGCGCCGCGAGCGGGCCGGGTCCGGCCAGGGCCAGGCCGGCCATCAGGGCCAGCAGGGTCAGCATGCCCGCCAGCCCCGGCCGCGGCGACACCGTCCGGGACAGCGCGGTCAGCGTCAGCGAGGGATAGGTGACGAAACCGCCGATCAGGCCCCCGGCCAGGTTGGCAACGCCCGCAGCCCGCAACTCGGCGTTGTAGTCGACCTTCTGTCCGGTGCTGCGCTCGATCCCGGTCAGGTTCAGCAGCATGCCCAGAAGCGCCAGCGCCACCCCGGCCAGCATCGTCGGCAACGCCGCGCCAAGCGCCGGCGTGTCGATCGCCCCTGCCAGATAGGGCAGCATCAGCCGGACGGTGCCCGCGGCCGGCAGCAGGTCGCCCAGCGTCGCATCGCTGGCCAGCGGGACGTTCAGCCCGCGCGCCGCGGCCAGAAGCCCGAGATAGGCAAGGACTGACAGGGCGAAGGCCGGCAGGCGCGGGGCGGCGATCCGCGCCAGCACGGCCAGCGCCGCCAGCACCGTGCCCGGCACCCAGGTCTCCCGCGCGGCGGCGCCGTACCAGACGCGTCCCCCGGCGCCAAGGTGCACCGCCTGCAGCAGCAAAAGCGCGCCGGTCGCGGCCAGAAAACCGCCCATCACCGGATAGGGCACCGCCTTTGCCAGACTGCCCAGGCCCGCCTGGCCGAGCCCCAGCATGGCGGCGCCGGTCAGCAGCGTGGTCAGCGCGACCGCCGCGGCGAGCGTGGCGAAGACCGTGGCTGGCGGGGCGGCGGGCAGCGCGGCGGCGACCGACCCGGCGGCGCCGACGAGGACGAGCACCACGACGCTCTGCGACTGCCAGACGCTGCGCGCGAGATTCGGTCCCAGCGCGGCGACGGCGACGGCAACGGTCGCGCCGGCCAGCCCGATGCGCAGGGCCAGCGGCAGGAATTCCGGCGCCACCGGAAGCACGAGGATCGAGACGAACGAGACCGTGTAGAGGCAGACCAGAGCGCCGGCGAGCAGGCCGGCCATGCAGTCGAGCCCCGTGTCGAGAACGGCGCCACCTCTCGCCCCGCGGGAAAGTCGTGTCATTTCAATCCTTCACCCGGGGGCGGTGGTGCTGACCGACTTCCGGTTGAACGGTTTTCGGGCGCAGGTCAAGGCTTACGGCCGCTCGACCCCGCGGGGTGGCCGGCCCCCGCCGCGTGTTCCTTAATTGTTCTTAATTTTCCTTTACACGAATCGGGAAGGAACATATCAAGAACACAGCGGTCGGGGATGGAGGTGTGACCATGCTACGGGACGTCGGAATGGCCTTGCAGGGGGCGGAAGAGACCCTCTGGCGCGATCTTCTGGGAATGGCGGCGCTGGCGCTGGCGTTCTTCACGCTCCTGTTGATGGGGAACCTCCTGACCGCTGTCTGATCTGCCCCGCGAAACTCTGGTGCCACCATGCCCGGTGGTGCCGTCGCCGGTTGCCTGCCTGCGATCTGCCGGTTTCGCCTCACCTGGCGCCGCCTTCCAGCCCCGGAAGCGCGGCGCCTTTTTCTTCAGATGATTGTGCGGCGTTCCTGATGCAGATCAGGCGGTGCCCCGAAGCTCGGCCGGGATCGCGTCGATCGCCGCCAGCGTGGCGTCGAGCGCCAGAAGGATCGAGGCGTGGCGGTTGGTGAAATCCCGCGCCGCGCGCAGCACTGAAAGCTCGGCGAAGGGCGGCGACGGATCCGGGCCGTCGGACTTCAAGAGGGCCAGAAGCTCGCCCCGCGCCGTCGCGATCTCGTCGCGGCTGCGCCCCAGCACATGGGCCCCGACCACCGCGGCGGCCGCCTGACCCAGGGCGCAAGCCTTCACGTCCTGCGCAAAGCGGCTGATCCTGTTGTCTTTCATGTCCAGATCGACGGTCACGACCGAGCCGCAGAGCGGCGCCCGGACCCGGGCCGTGCCCATCGGCGCGTCGAGCCGGCCGACATGGGGAATGTCCGCGGCCAGCGCGAGGATGCGCTTGGAATAGAGGTCGATCAGGTCGCGTTCGGCCATCGCGGCTTTCCCCGGTTGCGGCTTCCGGTTACTTAGCCCCCGGACGCCCGGCCGAAAAGGACTCCCGCGATGGAATTCGATCCCGCCAGCCTGCGCTATGATGCGAACGGGCTGATTCCCGTGATTGCTCAAGACCTTGCAACGCGCGAGGTGTTGATGTTCGCATGGATGAACGCCGAAGCCGTGGCGCGGACGCTGGAGAGCGGCAAGGTGACCTACTGGTCGCGGTCGCGGCAGGCGTTCTGGGTCAAGGGCGAAAGCTCGGGGCATCTGCAGGAACTGGCCGAGATGCGGGTCGATTGCGACCGCGACTGCCTGCTGGTGCTGGTGCGGCAGACCGGGCCGGCCTGCCACACGAACAGAAGATCGTGCTTTTACAGTGCTGTACGCGGCGGCGCTGAGGTCGAGCTCATGGCGCCGGTGGCAGGCTGACCAGGGCGCGGATGTCGGCGGGGCTCAGCCCCTCGGCGCGGTAGAGCCGGATCGCCCGTGCATCGTCGCGCTTGGCCAGTCGCTTGCCGGTTTCATCGCGGATCAGCCGGTGATGGTGATAGACCGGCGCGGGCAGGCCGAGAAGATCCTGCAAGATCCGGTGGATGAAGGTCGCCTCGGCCAGATCGGCGCCGCGCACCACATGGCTGATGCCCTGCGCCGCGTCGTCCACCGTGACGCTGAGGTGATAGGAGGTGCCCATGCCTGTGCGGGACAGCACGGTATCGCCAACGTCTGTCAACAATTGTGCAATCGCACGGAATTGCCAGAGTCGTTCGCGGTTTTCCCCAAGCTCCCAGTAGCCGATGCCAGGTCCGCCGATCCGCGCCATCGCCCGGGCAAGGTCGAGCCTGAGGACGCCGTCGGGGCGCGGGCCCTCGGGGGTCCAGCCGGGGCCCGGGCGGCAGGTGCCGGGATAGACCGGGCCATCGGGGCCGGTGACAGTGACGCCCTCCTGCGGGGCCGAGAGGGCGCCGGCGATGTCGCGGCGGCTGCAACGGCAGGGATAGAGAAGGCCCGCCGCCCAGAGCCGGTCGAGCGCGGCGCCATAAGCCCCCAGCCGGTCGGACTGGCGCAGCACCGGTTCGGGCCAGTCGAGGCCGAGCCAGTGCAGGTCGTCGAAGATCAGCGATTCCCATTCCGGGCGGGCGCGGCTGCGGTCGATGTCCTCGATCCGGAGCAGGAAGCTGCCGCCGGCGGCGCGGGCCATGTCATGGGCCAGCATCGCCGAATAGGCGTGGCCCAGATGCAGGGGGCCGGTCGGGGACGGGGCGAAGCGGGTGACGAAGCCTTCGGTCATGGCGCGAGCCTAGCGCCGGCGGCGCGGCGGGGAAGCCCCCGGCGCTGTCCCGGACCAGCGTCCCCGGCGTCCTAGCCGCCGCAGACGATGCGGCCGGCGTCGGAACGGACCGGGACCATCTTGCCGGTCAGGCGATAGGCGAGGGTGCCAATGACTTCCTTCACCGCGATGTTCAGCTCCTGCAGGTTGACCGCGAACCCCCAGCCCCAGCGTCCACCGATGCCGACCGCGCGGACGTCGTCGGGCCAGGCGAT
>JBGAOK010000039.1:0-28995 GCA_044221805.1 Meridianimarinicoccus sp. | reverse complement strand
GCTGAAACCCACCAGGGCGACCTTCCCGGCGGGCACGCCTTCGGCGGCAATGGTCTGGTCAAGCCAGGCGTCCAGGTCGGCGGCGGCGCTTTGCAGGCCTTCCTCGGCCGCCTCCTCGCTCGACCCGTCCAGCCAGGGGATCGGGAACCACTGGAAGCCGAAGGGATTCGCCACCGAGCGTTCCGGCGCGTCGGGCGCCAGGAAGGTGGTGTCCGGCAGGTGCGGCGCCAGCGGATCGGCAAGGCCCAGCAGGTCGGCCCCGTCGGCGCCATAGCCGTGCAGGAAGATCACGACCGACCCGGTCCGCCCGGAAACTGCGGCGCGCCGGCCGGCCTGCAATGCTCGCGTCATCGGATTCCCTCGCGTTCCTTCACGACGCGGTAGTAGGACCACAGCAGACGGGCCGCAACCGCACGCCAGGGCGACCAGGGCGCGGCCATCTCGCGCAGCACCTTTTCGCCCGGTCGCGCATCGAGGTCGAACAAGATCCGGGCACTTTCCTGAAGCGCGAGGTCGCCGGGGGCGAAGACATCGGCGCGGCCAAGGGCGAACATGGCATAGATCTCGGCGGTCCAGATGCCGATGCCCGGCACCTCGACCAGGGTGCGGACGACCTCGTCTGTGGGCGCCGCGCGCAGCGTCTCGAAGCGCAGCCCGGCCCCGGCCAGCGCCTTGGCATAGCGGATCTTCTGGCGCGACAGGCCGCAGGCGCGCAGCTCGTCCTCGCTGGCGCGCAGCACCTTGCGCGGCCCGGTCAGCCGCGCCGCCTTCAGCCGGTTCCAGATCGCATCCGCCGCCGCCACTGAGACCTGCTGGCTGACGATCGCGATCATCAGCGTCTCGAATCCGTCCTTCCGGCGGCGCAGGGGCAGCGGCCCGGTCAAGTCGAGCGCCCGGGCGAAGCGCGGCTCGATCCCGGCCAGATAGGCTGCGCCCTCGGCCACGCAGTCCGGGGTCAGGATGATCCGCTCGTGCATCGCCTGCCCTCCGCCCGGCGGCTCACTGGCGCGCGAAGCGCCCGCCGCCGTTCTGGTCCCACTGGCCGACCACAAGCCCGGTGGCCCGGCGGTCCTTGTCGAGGGTGAAGGTCACCGAAGACAGGCCGATGGCATTCTCGCCGATCGTCTCCCAAGTGAAGATGTCCCGGTCGTAATGGGTCAGCGGAAAGCGCAGCTTGGCGGGGCCCACCAGCATCGCCATGCCCTCGCCCTCGGCCATGATCTCGATGGTGCCGAAATAGGCGTTGGCATAGCGGCCCAGATAGCCGCCGCGCGGTGCGGCCGGGAAGGGATCGGCGGGCGGCGTGCCATAGTCGGGCCCGGCCTCGGCATCCTCCATCTGCTGGAACAGGGCGCCATAGAGCGGCAGCCAGTCCTCCAGCGGTTTGCCGTAGAAGGCGGTGTCGGAGAACGAGGCCGCCAGGGCCTCGGGCACGCCGAAGGGGGCGGCATTGGTCAGCACCACGATCGCCAGCCCGTCGTCGGGATAGACGCTGATCGCGGTCGCGGCCCCCATGGCGAAGGCCCCGGAATGGGACAGCTTCGCCCGCCCGTCCGGGGTCCAGCCCACGTTCCAGCCCAGCCCGTAGAAGCCGGGATAACCGAAGGGCGAATGCGGTTCGGTCAGCATGTGCGGCAGGTGGGCCTCGTCCAGGGCATCGGCCGGGATCAGCGGCTTGCCCTGCCATTCTCCCTGAGCGAGGATCAGCTTCAGCCATGTCGCCATGTCGGTGACCGAGGAACTGGCGCCGCCCGCCGGGCTCTGGGCGTCGGGCTGACGCTGGTCCTTGTGGACCCACTTGCCGTCGACCTTCACATGGCCCAGGGCCTTGTTCTCGCGCGACCAGAACTCATCGTAGCGCGAACTGGTCGCGGTCATGCCCAGGGGGGCATAGAGGAACCGTTCCGAGGCCTCCTCCCAGCTTAGCCCATGGGCGCCGGCGGCGGCCAACGCGGCCTCGGTCAGGCCGAAATTGGTATAGGCATAGCCGGCGCGGAAGCTGGACGAGGGCGTCAGGTCGCGCAGCCGGTGCAGCACCTGATCGCGGGGAAAGCCGTAATCCTCCAGCAGGTCGCCGGCATGGTCGGGCAGGCCGCTGCGATGGGCGTAAAGGTCGCGGATCGTCACCTGGTCGCTGATCCAGGGCGCGCTCAGGGCGAAGCCCGGGTCGATCTCGACGATCCTCGTGTCCCAGTCGATCTTCCCCTTGCCGATCAGCGCGGCGATCACGGTCGACCCCAGAGGCTTCGAGACCGAGGCGAGCTGGAACGCCGTGGCGGCATCCACCGCCAGATCGGTGCCCGCCTCGCGCACCCCGTAGCCGCCGGCGAAGACCGTCTCGCCCTCGAACACGACCGCGATGGCCATGCCCGGCACGGTGCCCTGCGCGATCTCGTCGGTGGCCATCCGGTCAAGCGCCGTGACGGCGGCATCGACCGCGGCCCGGGTCAGCTTCGGATGCATGTGGACCGGGACCAGCTCCGGCCCTTCTGCGCGGACGATCCCGGACAGCGCCAGCACCATGGCCAGCGTCAGGCCCGACAAGATCCCGGTCCGGCGGCGGCCGCCACCCAAGGTCATCGTCATCCCGATCCTCCCGCCGCATGCCGCTGCTCTTTTGTTCTAGCGGGCACCCAGCACCGAGAAAGCGAAATCTGCGCGCCGCCCCCGAAAGCCGCAGGATCCGGGCCGGGCTCAGCCCGCGGCCAGCGCCTGCGCCCAGGCCAACGCGCCCGCCACATCGGTCAGGGACAGCCCCTCGGGCAGCGCCGGGCGGGCGATCATCGCAACCTGTACGCCCAGACGCCGGGCGGCCTCCAGTTTCGTCCGCCCCGCCGCGCCGCCGGCGTTGCGCGCCACCAACCAGTCGATCCCCAGCCGGTCGAACAGTGCCACTTCCTCTGCCACCGGGAAGGGCGGGCGGGCGACCACGAAGCCCCCGGCCGGAAAGGGGAACGGCTGCTCGGGCGGGTCGACGATGCGGACCCAGACCTTTGCCGCCGCAAGCCCGGCGAAGCGGTCGAGACGCTGCCGCCCGGTGGCCAGGAACACGGTCGCGCCCGGCGGAACCAGCCGCGCCGCCGCGGCCTCGTCCGCGGCCCCGGTCCAGCCCTCGCCCGGTCCGGGCTGCCACGGCGGACGCTTGACCACGATGTGGGGCAGCCCCAGCCCGGCGCAGACGCTCGCGGTGCGCGGCGTGATCCGGGCGGCAAAGGGATGGGTCGCGTCGATCACCGCACCGATCCGTTCCGCCGCTAGCCAGTCGGCGAAGCCCGCCGCGCCGCCGAAACCGCCGATCCGGGTCGGCAGGGGCAGCGGCGCCGGGTCCTGCGTCACCCCGGCCAGCGCGGCCACCGCCTCGACCCCCGGCAGGGCGGCCAGCCCGGTGGCGATCCGGCGCGCCTCGGCCGTGCCGGCCAGCAGCAGCAGCCGCAGGGTCACGGGCCCGCCTGCCCGACGATCTGCCCGGACCGGTCCACCACGACCACCTCCACCGCCACCGGCGCCCCGCCGAGGATCGCCAGTGCCGTTTCGCGTGCGGTTCCGGCGACGGCCCCGGCAAGACCCGGTCCGGCAAGGGTCAGCGCCTCCAGCGCCGTTGCGGCCCCGCGCACATCGGAAAGCCCGGCGGCCAGCGCCAGATCGCCCAGCCGGTCGAAATCCACCTGGCTGCGCGCCGAATGCAGGTCGCGGGCGCCCTGCCCCAGCTTGGCAAGCTTGCCGATCCCGCCGGCGATGGTCAGGCGCGGCACCGGATGGCGGGCGAGGTATTTCAGCAGGCCGCCGGCGAAGTCGCCCATGTCGAGAAGGGCATGGTCGGGAAGGCCGTAAAGCGCCTTCACCGCCGCCTCGCTGGTGGCGCCGGTGGCGGCCGCCACATGGCTCAGCCCGCCCGCCCGGGCCACGTCGATGCCGCGGTGGATCGAGGCGATCCAGGCAGCGCAGGAGAACGGCCGCACCACCCCGGTGGTACCGAGGATCGAGATCCCCCCGAGGATCCCCAGCCGCGGGTTCCACGTCCTTTCGGCCAAGGCCGCGCCGCCGGGAACGCTGAGGGTGATCTCGACATTGCCGGGCCGGCCGAAGCGCGCGGCCAGCGCCGCGACCTCGGCCGCCATCATCGCCCGGGGCACGTCGCCGGCTCGCCCACCGGGACCGGCGGCCGGGTCACCCTGCCGACGCCCTCGCCGGCGCGGAAGCTGACGCCGGTGCCGGCCTCGCGCACTCGGGCGCGGATGGTGGCGCCATGGGTCACGTCGGGGTCGTCGCCGGCATCCTTGATGACGCCGCATTCCGCCCAGCCCGGCCCGGCCGCTTCATCGACCAGTGGCACCCGGGGTCCTCTTCCCTGCGCCACGAGGGCCCACCCGGTCGGGGAAGGCCCCGCCCCACAGCCGGATCAGCGCCCCTTTGGTGGCCGCGGTGGCGCAGGCGCCGGTGGTCCAGCCGCGGCGCAGGGTGGAGGGGATCAGCCATGGACGCCCGATCAAGGCCCCGGGCGTGGCGGCGCAACTGACCGATCGCGGAGTGGCCAGCCAGTGCTGCTCGCTCTGGGGCATGGCCCTTCCGTCCCCCGGAGTATTTGTGCCAAGAAGAAGGGTTTGAGGACTTGGTCGGCCGCCTTCACGCCCCGGGCGCCGGGGCCCTGCGGCCGCAGGGGCTGCGGGCCCTGGGGTCTTTGGTTCGAGCGGCGCTGCTGCGCGGATGGACTCTTGCAACCCCACTGGCTGGCTGCCGGCTGGCGACTGGCCCGAACTCAGGCCGGGCTGGGTGTGGCTGTGCGGTGCGGGGCCAGATCTGGGGCTGATGATGTGCACGGGCTGAACGCCCTGCGCCAGGCGGATGTCGTCTACGACGCGCTGGGTGAACACGCCCGCTGGACTGGGCCCGGCCCGGCCGAGATCGCCCATGCCGGCAGCGCGGCGTGCCGTCGGCCGCCCAGCGGGACATCTCGTCTTCGGTGGCCGCCTGCCAGGCGTCCCAGCCTGGGGGCGGCGATCCCTTCGTCTGGCCGCGGCGGCGAGGAGCAGACCCTGACCCAGCAGGCGTGCCGATCCGTAAAGCCTGATCACCAGCGGATCGGCGGGCTGGCCTATGCCGGCATCCGTCACCCACCGCGACGTGAACCAGATCAGCGCCTTCGTCACCGGCCATGACCAGACCGGCGAGCTTCGGCGATCGACTGGGCGCTGGCGCGGGCGGCGCAGGTGATCGTGATCTACATGGGCATGAAGCATATCGGCTGCCAGGCGGCCTGACGTCGGCGGCGCGACCGCCGACCTCGGTGGCGGCGGTGAACTCGAGGCGCGGCGCCTGCCTTTACCAGACGGTGCTGGGAGACGACCCTCTCGCGCGGGTCGAGGCTATTCGTCGCCCTGCGCCTGAGCTGGCGGTGATCTGTGCGTGGCTGCGCGGTGCTGCTACGGGTGCTGGACTGGTAGCCATGGCCGAGGCGGTGGGCGCCGGCGTCGGTCCGCTGAACCGCGGCCGGCCCGCCGAGGCCTCGTGACCGCGCCGGTCCGCGGCGCGGCCGGCCTGGTCGGACAGGGCGGGGCTCGATCCTACGCGCCCTGTCCGGTGCGCACTCACGGTGACCGGCCTGTTATGTATGCCTGCGACCAAGTATGGGGTGAAGTCGGGCCCGACTACATCGATCCCCACACCATGCCGCTTGCCTGCCCTGCACCAACCTCGACGCCTGCGATGACGCCGGTACGCCAGGCGCTGGCCGCCGCCGGGGCTGCTCAAGCGTCGAGGGGCATGTTGACGGCGCCCGCTGGCCGCGGCGCCACCGCCGATCTGGCCCGGCAACTGGGCCTGCCGGTGGTGCTGGTGGTGGATTGCGCCCAGATGGCCTGCAGCTGCGGGCTTGGTTGCCATGACCTGGCGGTCCGGATCGCCGGGGTGATCCTGAACTGGCCGGCTCGCCCCGCACGCGGCAATGCTGCGCCAGGTATCGCTGGCGCCGCTGGGATTGCCGTGCTTGGCGCCGGGTGCTTCTTCGCGAGGCGGCGCTGGCCCTGCCGTCGCGCCATCTGGGGCTGGTGCAGGCGGGGCGAACATGACGGGCCCGGGGCGTTCCTGTCCGGGGCGGCGGCGGCGATGGCCGCTTCGGTCGATCTCGACGCGCTGGCCACTTCGGCCGCCTACCCCCGGCGCCGGCACCCCGGCTGACACCGCCGGCGCAGGTGATCGCCCTGGCCGAGGATGTGGCCTTCGGCTTCGCCTATCCCCACTGGCTGGCCGACTGGCGCGCGGCGGGGGCCGAGATCCGGCGCTTCTCGCCCCTGGCCGACGACCCGGTGCCCGAGGCGGGGTTCGTCTTCCTGCCCGGCGGCTATCCCGAACTCCACGCCGGCCGGATCGCCGCAGCTGGGCGGTTCATGGCCAGCCTGCGCGCGGCGGCCGCGGCCGGGGTGCCGGTCCATGGCGAATGCGGCGGCTACATGGTGCTGGGCGACAGCCTGACCGACGCCGCCGGGCAGCGTCACGCCATGGCGGGACTGCTGGGGCTGGACACCAGCTTTGCGCAGCGCCGCCTGCATCTGGGATACCGCCATGTGGCGGCAACGGCAGGCGCCCTGCCCGGCCACTGGGCGGCGCACGAGTTCCACTATGCCACGACCCTGCGCGCCGAAGGGACGCCGCTGTTCGCCGCCACCGATGCCGAAGGCGCCGCGCTGCCGCCGATGGGACTGGTGCGCGGCAGCGTCGCGGGATCCTTCGCTCATCTCATCGATGCGGCGGCGCCCCTTTCGCGCTCCGCCCGTGCCCTGTAGAGCCAGCCCATGAGCAGCCAGTCCCTCGACCCCCTTCCCGCCGACGACCGCCGCGCCCGGCGCAATGTCGCCGTGCTGGTCGCCGCGCAGGCGGTGATCGGCAGCCAGATGGCGATGATCTTCGTGATCGGCGGGCTGGCCGGGCAGATGCTGACCCCGACCCCCTGCCTCGCCACCTTGCCGATCTCGATGATCGTGTTCGGCTCGATGACCACGGCGCCGTGGCTCAGCGCCTTCATGCAGACCCGCGGCCGGCGGGCGGGGTTTCTGGTCGGCGCCCTGGGCGGGCTTCTGGGTGCGCTGGTCTCGGCCTGGGCACTCAGCCAGGGGTCGTTCGCGCTGTTCCTGCTGGGTTCGTACCTGACCGGCATCTACATGAGCGCGCAGGGTTTCTATCGCTTCGCCGCCGCCGACACGGCCAGCGACGCCTACCGGCCCAAGGCGATCAGCTATGTGATGGCCGGGGGTCTGGTTTCGGCGATCATCGGGCCGCAGCTGGTGAAACTGACCGCGGATGCGACGCTGGTGCCGTTCATGGGCACCTATGCCGCCGCGGTGGGGCTGAACTTGCTCGGGCTGCTGCTGTTCCCGCTGCTGGACATCCCCGTCCCGCCGCGCCCCGACGCCGGCGCGCTGCCCTCGCGCAGCCGGGCCGAGCTGCTGGCCGACCCGCGCATCCTGGTCGCGATCATCTCGGCGATGGTGTCCTATGCGCTGATGAACCTGGTGATGACGGCGACACCGCTGGCGGTGGTGGGCTGCGGCTTCACCAAGGGCGATGCCGCCGACATCGTCACCGGCCATGTGCTGGCCATGTTCGCGCCCTCCTTCGTCACCGGGCATCTGATTGCGCGCTTCGGCGCCACAAGGATCGTCGCCGCGGGGCTGGCGATCCTGGCCGCTTCGGGGATCGTCGCCCTGCAAGGGGTGGAGATCACCCATTTCTTCGGCGCGCTGATCCTGCTGGGGATCGGCTGGAACTTCGGCTTCATCGGCGCCACCGCGATGCTGTCGGCCGCCCATGCGCCCGAGGAACGCGGCCGGGTGCAGGGGCTGAACGACATGATCGTGTTCGGCTGCGTGACGCTGGCTTCGCTGGCCTCGGGCGGGCTGATGAACTGCTCGGGCGGGACGGCTGCGGCGGGCTGGACGGCGGTCAACCTGGCCATGGTGCCGTTCCTGACGCTGGCGGGGGGCGCGCTGATCTGGCTGACGCTCCGGCCGCAGGACTGACCGGCAGCGCGGTCAGATCATGCCGCGGAACGCCGCGCGCATCAGGGTCAGGCTTTTCCGTGCGCCGGATTCCTCAAGGCCCCCCGCGGCGATCCGCGCCGGATCGGCCGCGGCGCGCGCCAGCACCCCGGGCGCCCGCCAGCCCGCGAGCAGCGCGACCCGGGCGTTGGGGGCGATCCGCGCCTTGCCGGCCCGGGCCACGGCGAGATGGCCAAGCCCCTCGCGCGCCAGCGCCTGAAGGGTCGCGGGGTCCAGGCGCGCCAGCGGCTGGCGGCCGCGCGCGGCCAGATCGGGCAGCGCCAGGAAGAAGCCGGCCAGTCCCGCCGCCTGCCCCGCCGCCCGGACCGGGGCCGGATCGACCGCCCCAAGCGCCCGGGCCGCGACCCACATCAGCCCGCCGGCGGTCTCGGCCAGATAGGTGCGGAACGCCACTGCATCCTCGAACGGCTCGCCGTAGCAGTCGGCGCGGCGCGCATCGACCAGCCGGTCCAGCACGCGCGCGGCCTCGGCGTCGATCACGCCGGCCAGCGGCGTCGCCACCTCGTGCCGGCGCACCGGGCGGCCCTCGGCGATTTCGCCCAGGGCGTCGCGCCACCATTGCAGGCGGATCTCGGCGATCATCGGCTCGGCGGTCATCCACGGCGCGCGGGCGACCTCGAGGTTGAAGGCATAGATCGGCAGCAGCACCTTCCGCGCCTCCAGCGGCGCCGCCATCACCGCCCGGAACCGGTCCGGATCGCCCCGCGCCACCAGGTCGGCACAGGCATCCAGGCTCACGGCGTGCGCAGTTCGATGCGCGGGGCCGGGGCGCCCTTGGGCGCGACGCCGTCGCGGACCAGCTTCCAGACCACCGCATCCAGCAGCGCCTCGAACGAGGCGTCGATGATGTTGGCCGAGACCCCGACGGTGGACCACATCCGGCCCTCGCCATCCTCGCTGTCGATGCTGACGCAGGTCACCGCGTCGGTGCCCATGCCGAAGATCCGCACCCGGAAATCGGCCAGGCGCATGTCCTCGATCGCGGCGCGGTAGGGCGCCAGCCCCTGCACCAGCGCGCGGTAGAGCGCGTTGACCGGGCCGCTGTCCTTGCCGACCTCGTCATGGCCGAAGGCATGGACCCGGTGCGCGCTGGCGCCGATCGAAACCTGCAGGCTGGCTTCCGAGGAATGCTCGACCCCTTTCGGCGTGCGCCGCCGGGCGACCACCACCCGGTACCAGTCCACATCGAAGAAATGCGGCAGGCCGGTGGTCTCGTCCCGGGCGATCAGCTCGAAGCTCGCCTGCGCGGTGTCATAGGCATAGCCCTGCGCCTCGGCCTCCTTGATCCGGTTCAGGATCCGCACCAGCGCCGGGTCACCCGGCGCGACCTCGATCCCGGCATCGGCGAGGCGGCGGCGCAGGTTGGCCTGCCCGGCCTGGTTCGACATCGGGATGATCCGGGCATTGCCCACAATCTCGGGCGCGATGTGCTCGTAGGTCGAGGGATCCTTGGCGATGGCGCTGGCATGCAGCCCCGCCTTGTGGGCGAAGGCCGAGGGGCCGACATAGGGCGCACTGCGCAGCGGCAGCCGGTTCAGGATGTCGTCGAGCTGGCGCGAGACCCGGGTCAGCCCCTTCAGCGCGGTCTCGCTGACGCCGGTCTGGAAGCGCGACCGGAACGGTTCCTTCAGCAAGAGCGTCGGGATCAGCGTGGTCAGGTTGGCGTTGCCGCAGCGTTCGCCCAGCCCGTTCAGGGTGCCCTGGATCTGGCGCGCCCCGGCCTCGACCGCGGCCAACGCATTGGCCACCGCATTGCCGGTGTCGTCATGGGTGTGGATGCCGACCCGGTCGCCGGGGATGCCGCTGTCGATCACCGCACGGGTCACTGCGGCGACCTCGCCCGGCAGGGTGCCGCCATTGGTGTCGCACAGAACGATCCAGCGCGCCCCGGCGTTATAGGCGCCATGCAGGCATTTCAGCGCGTAGTCCGGGTTGGCGCGGAAGCCGTCGAAGAAATGCTCCGCATCGAACAGCGCCTCGCGGCCCTGCCGGATGACATGCTCGATCGACAGGGCGATGTTCTCTAGGTTGTCCTCGAGCCCGATCCCCAGCGCCTCGGTGACGTGGTAGTCGTGGGTCTTGCCCACCAGACAGACCGCGGGCGTGCGGGCGTTCAGGACGCCGGCCAGCACGTCGTCGTTCGCGGCGGACCGGCCGGCGCGCTTGGTCATGCCGAAGGCGGTGAGCGTCGCGCGGGTGGCCGGAGCGCTGGCGAAGAACTCGCTGTCGGTCGGGTTGGCGCCGGGCCAGCCGCCCTCGATGTAATCCACCCCCAGCGCATCGAGCATCGCCGCGATCCGCCGCTTCTCGGCCGGCGAGAACTGCACGCCCTGGGTCTGCTGCCCGTCGCGAAGGGTGGTGTCGAAGAGATAGAGCCGGTCGCGCGGCGCGGTCCAGGCGGCGAAGGCGGGCGCGGTCATTTCAGCGCCTCCAGCTTGGCGGGGTCGAAGTCGATGGTAACTTCTGCGTTGGGAATTCCGCCCGCCGCGACGCTCACCTTCAGACCAGCTTCTTCCAAATGCGCCTTGAAGGCGTCCGCTTCGGCGTATTTCTTCTCGTGCCGCAGAACTTGCCATCGTCTAAGCAGCGGGTCGATCAACATCGCGTGCTCAGGCGCGTCATCAACTGATGTCATGAGTCCGCGGTCCCGGTACCATTGTATGGCCTCCGACGCTGGAAAGCCCAGCAAGGCCATGGCCGCCTTGAGCTCTGAAAGCTCGCCCATCCGAAGCAGCGAGTGGAGTTCCGCAATCGCACCAGGAGTGTTCAGGTCGCGCGCGAGCATCCGCGTCACAGACTCAGGAGCCCGAGCGGCGGCCTTGACGCCATCTGTAGCCCGAAACCATCCTCTGAGCGTGTTTCTTGCCTCCTCCGCCTTCCGCTCGGTCCAGTCCATCGGCTTGCGGTAATGGGTCGACAGCATCACGAAGCGGATCACCTCGCCCGGATAGCCCTTGTCGAGCAGATCCTTCACGGTGAAGAAGTTGCCCAGCGACTTGGACATCTTCTTGCCTTCGACCTGCAGCATCTCGTTGTGCATCCAGATCCGGGCGAAGGCACCCTCGGGATGCGCGCAGCGCGACTGGGCGATCTCGTTCTCGTGGTGCGGGAACATCAGGTCGTTGCCGCCGCCGTGGATGTCGAAGCTTGCGCCCAGCAGCGACAGCGACATGGCCGAGCATTCGATGTGCCAGCCCGGCCGGCCGCGGCCCCAGGGGCTGTCCCAGCCCGGCTGCTCGGGGCTCGACGGCTTCCACAGCACGAAATCCATCGGATCGCGCTTGTAGGGCGCGACCTCGACCCTTGCGCCGGCGATCATGTCGTCGACCGACCGGCCCGACAGGCGACCGTATTCGGCATAGGAGCGCACGTCGAACAGCACGTGGCCCTCGGCTTCATAGGCATGGCCCCGGTCGATCAGGCGCCCGATCATCGCCACCATCTCGGGGATGTAGGCGGTCGCCCGCGGCGTCTCGGTCGGTTCCAGCGCGCCAAGGGCCGCCATGTCGTCGAGATACCAGCGGGTGGTTTCCTCGGTGATCGTGGCGATCTCGCGGCCGGTCTCGGCGGCGCGGGCGATGATCTTGTCGTCCACGTCGGTGAAGTTGCGCACATAGGTGACGTTCGCTGCCCCGTAGACGTGGCGCAGCAGCCGGAACAGCACGTCGAAGACCAGCACGGGGCGGGCATTGCCCAGATGCGCCCGGTCATAGACCGTGGGCCCGCAGACATACATCCCGACCCGGCCC
This sequence comes from Meridianimarinicoccus sp., assembly GCA_044221805.1. GTDB lineage: Bacteria > Pseudomonadota > Alphaproteobacteria > Rhodobacterales > Rhodobacteraceae > Meridianimarinicoccus. Next base: position 17,195 of record JBGAOK010000039.1, on the reverse strand, counting down.
GGCTGCACCGTCGGTTCCAGCGCCTGAAGCGCCCGGGTCTTCGTGTTGTAGAGCCTGATCTCGGTCATCGCCGTCTCCGTATCGGGCGCGGATTACCCCATGGGGGCGCGATTGAAAAGCCGCGAGGGGGTCCGGCCCGCATCCGCCGCGATCCGCAGGCAGGGCGGCGGCGGGGCGGCCGATCGTCCCCGCGGACGGCGCCGCCCTTGACCTTTCCCGCGGGACTGTCAGAACAGCGCCATGGCAGAGGCTCATCTCGAGATCGATCTCCGCGCCATCGCGGAGAACTGGACCGCGCTCGGCGCCCTGGGCGGCACCGGCACGGAAACCGCGGCCGTGGTCAAGGCGGATGCCTACGGGCTGGGTGTCGGACCCGTGGCCGCCGCGCTGCATCAGGCGGGCGCGCGGAGCTTCTTCGTCGCGCTGGCCAGCGAAGGCGCGGCGGTGCGCCGGGTGCTGGGCGACGGCCCGGCGGTGGCGGTCCTGTCCGGGCACATGGAGGGCGACAGCGACCTGATCGCCGGCTGCAACCTGATCCCGATGCTGAACTCGGCCGAACAGGCGGAACGCCACCTGGCCCGCCTGCCCGGCCGCCCTTTCGGGGTGCAGCTGGACAGCGGCATGAACCGGCTGGGGATGGAACCCGCGGAATGGGCGGGCCTGCGCGACCGGCTGGTGCCGCTGAAGCCCTGGGCGGTGATGTCCCACCTGGCCTGCGCCGACGAACCCGACCACCCGCTGAACGCCGCACAACTGGCCGCGTTCCGGGCGATGACCGACGGGCTGGGCCTGCGCCGGTCTCTGGCGGCCACGGGCGGGATCCTGCTGGGCCCCGCGTATCACTTCGAGCTGACCCGCCCGGGCATCGGGCTCTATGGCGGCCTGCCTTTCGCCGCGGCGAAGCCGGTGGTGCGGCTGGCCTTCCCGGTGATCCAGGTCCGCGACGTGGCGCCGGGCGAAAGCGTCGGCTATGGCGCGTCCTGGGTGGCACCGCGGCCCAGCCGGATCGCCACCGCGGCGGCAGGCTATGCCGACGGTCTGCTGCGCAGCCTGTCGGGCAAGGCGACGCTGTTCGCGGACAACACTCCGGTGCCGCTGGTCGGCCGGGTCTCGATGGACCTTCTGACCATCGACGTCACCGGGCTGGACCGCGACCCGGACACGCTGGAACTGTTGGGCGCCGCCCAGGGGGTCGATGCCCTGGCCGAGGTGGCCGGGACGATCGGCTATGAAATCCTCACCTCGCTCGGCCCGCGCTATGGCCGGCGCTACAACCGGGGCACGGCATGAGCGTCGCGGCGCCGGTCGCACGGATCGGCCGCAGCACCCTGAACGGCATCGCGGGGCTTGGCCGGGTGGCGGTCTTTGCGGCGCAGACCCTGCGCCACATCCTGACCCCGCCCTATTATCCGCTGGAGTTCTGGCACGCCGTCATCACCATCGGCTGGATGAGCCTGCCGGTGGTGGGGATGACGGCGATCTTCACCGGCGCGGCGCTGGCGCTGCAGATCTATGCCGGCTCGGGCCGCTTTGGCGCCGAGGCGGTGGTGCCGCAGATCGTCGCCATCGGCATGACCCGCGAGCTTGGCCCGGTGCTGGGCAGCCTGATGGTCGCGGCCCGCGTCGCCTCGTCCATCGCGGCCGAGATCGGCACCATGAAGGTGACCGAACAGATCGACGCGCTGGTCACCCTGTCCACCAACCCGATGAAATACCTGACCGCGCCCCGGGTGCTGGCGGCGACCCTGACAGTGCCGTTCCTGGTCGCCGTCGGCGACACCATCGGGATCATGGGCGGCTATCTGGTGGGCATCACCCGGCTGGGCTTCAACGAGACCGCCTATCTGAAGAACACCATGCAGTTCCTGGAGTTCTGGGACGTCGGCTCGGGCCTGGTGAAGGGCGCGGTGTTCGGCTTCCTGATCGCGCTGATGGGCTGCTACTACGGCATGAACTCGGGCCGCGGCGCCCAGGGCGTCGGCGCGGCGGTGAAGGCGGCGGTGGTGGCGGCCTCGGTGCTGATCCTCGCCTCGAACTACCTGCTGACAGAGGCGTTCTTCGGGTCATGATCGAGTTGCGCGACGTCCGCAAAGCCTTCGGCCACCACCAGGTCCTGCGCGGCGTGACCCTGAGCGTGCCGAAGGGCGAAAGCCTGGTCATCATCGGCGGCTCGGGCACCGGCAAGTCGGTGACACTGAAGTGCATCCTCGGGCTGGTGCACCCGGACGGCGGCACCATCACCGTCGATGGCGAGGATGTGGAGAAGCCGGCCGACCGGGACGATTTCCTGGCCCATTTCGGGATGCTGTTCCAGGGCGGCGCGCTGTTCGACAGCCTCAAGGTCTGGGAAAACGTCGCCTTCCGCCTGCTGCGCGGCCGGCAGAAGCGCCCCCGGGACGAAGCCCGCGCCATCGCCATCGAGAAGCTGCGCCGGGTCGGGCTGAAGCCCGCCACGGCCGATCTCTTTCCCGCCGAACTGTCGGGCGGCATGCAGAAGCGCGTGGGCCTGGCCCGGGCCATCGCCGCCGACCCGCAGATCATCTTCTTCGACGAGCCCACCACCGGGCTCGACCCGATCATGGCCGGGGTCATCAACGACCTGATCCGCGAGATCGTGGTCGAGATGGGCGCGACCGCGATGACCATCACCCATGACATGACCAGCGTGCGGGCGATCGCCGACAAGGTGGCGATGCTGCATGACGGGGTGATCCAGTGGACCGGCCCGGTGGCCGAGATGGACGCCGCCGCCGACCCCTACCTGCAGCAGTTCATCCACGGCCGCGCCGAAGGCCCGATCGAGGCGGTGCGCTGATCCACGCGGCTGCCTGTCGCGCCGGCCAGCGGGCCGGCCATGCCGACCGAGCGGCCGTCGGCCTTGCCCGGGACTGCCCAAGGTCCCGTCTCCCTGCACCATTCCTGCACGACTTCCGGGCAGAGTCCGGCGACCGCAAGGCGCAAGGCCGAACGCCCTTGCGCCGCGCTTGCCGGTTCCCGCGTGGCGCCCCGAGGGTTATCCTTCCGCGCGGAAGGAAAGGTGCCATGACCCCCATCTTCGTCGTCAAGCTGACCGCGATGCTCTTGTGGTGCCATGCGGCGGTGCTGACCGTGGCGTGGTTCCGCGCCGTGGCCCAGTGCGACAGGCGCAGCCATGTGGGCCATTTCGTGTCGCTGATGGGCGAGCTGGTGCCGACCTCGTCGCTGGCCGTGCTGCTGGTCTTCGGCGGCGGCGCGCTCGGCCTGCCATCGGTGATTGTGGCCCTGGCGGTGCTGTTCCCCGCCGGTATCGTGCTGGCGCTGGATGGCGAGGTCGGCCGCATCGCCGGGTCGAGCCGCAGTGACGAGGCCCGGCGGCTGGCCGTGACCCTCGCCGTCGCGGCAGGGGCCCTGCTGATCCGGGGCGGGATATGACCCGCGCCCTGTCGCTGATCAACCTGGCACTGCTGGTCGCCTTCCCGATCGCCTGGGCGGCGCCGCTGATCCGGGCCGGGATCCTGCCCTTCTTCGGCATGTCCGAGATCTCGGTCCTGTCGGGGATCCGCTCGCTCATGGGCACCGACCCGTGGCTGGCGCTGCTGGTGGCGCTGCTGGCGCTGGTGGCGCCCTATGCGAAGATCCTGACCCTTGCGGCGATCCAGTTCGGCCATCTCGGCCCCCGCGCCCTGCCGGTGGTCAAGTTCGCCGGCCGGCTGGCGATGGCGGATGTGTTCCTGATCGCGCTCTACATCGTCGTGGTGAAGGGGGCGGGGCTTGCCCGGGTGGAAACCGCCTGGGGGCTGTGGCTGTTCACCGGCTGCGTGCTGGTCTCGCTCGTCACCTCGTGGCTGACGCCGGTCCGGCGCTGAGCGGCTTGCGCCCGGCGCGGGCTTCGGGCACCACCGCCGCCATGGCCAGACCCCCGAGCTTCACCTGCACCGAATGCGGCGCCGCCCATGGCAAATGGTCGGGGCGCTGCGAGGCATGCGGCGCCTGGAATGCCATCGTCGAGGAAAAGCCGCTGTCGGCCGGGCCGGGCGCGAAGGCGCTGGGGTCGAGGCGCGGCCGGGCGATGTTGCTGGAGCCGCTGGCCGGCGACAGCCCGCTGCCGCCCCGCACGGAAAGCGGCATGGCCGAGCTGGACCGGGTGCTGGGCGGCGGGCTGGTGCCGGCCTCGGCCACGCTGGTCGGCGGCGATCCGGGGATCGGCAAGTCCACCCTGCTGCTGCAGGCGGCGGCCGCCTTTGCCGCGCGCGGGCTTTCCACCGTCTATGTGTCGGGCGAGGAAGCGGCGGCGCAGGTGCGGATGCGGGCGCGCCGGCTGGGGCTGGGCGATGCGCCGGTGCAACTGGCCGCCGAGACCAACCTGCGCGACGTGCTCACCACGCTGGACGCCGACCGGCCCGGCCTGGTGGTGGTCGATTCGATCCAGACCATGTGGCTGGACAATGTCGACAGCGCGCCGGGCTCGGTCGCGCAGGTCCGCGCGGCGGCGCATGAACTGACCGGCTTCGCCAAGCGGCGCGGCTCGGCGGTGATCCTTGTCGGACATGTCACCAAAGAAGGCCAGATCGCCGGGCCCCGGGTGGTCGAGCACATGGTCGACACCGTGCTCTATTTCGAGGGCGAGCGCGGCCACCCGTTCCGGATCCTGCGCGCGGTGAAGAACCGCTTCGGCCCGGCGGACGAGATCGGCGTCTTCGAGATGACCGGCACCGGCTTGGCCCAGGTCGCCAACCCCTCGGCGTTGTTCCTGGCCGACCGGGGCGAGCTGGCGCCGGGCTCGGCCGTCTTCGCCGGGATCGAGGGCACAAGGCCCGTGCTCTGCGAATTCCAGGCGCTGGTCGCCCCTGCCCCCCACGGCATGCCCCGGCGCAGCGTGGTGGGCTGGGACCAGGGCCGGCTGGCCATGGTGCTGGCGGTGCTGGAAAGCCGCTGCGGCATCCCCTTCGCCGGGCTCGACGTCTATCTGAACGTCGCCGGCGGCCTCAGGGTCAGCGAACCGGCCGCCGATCTGGCCGCCGCCGCGGCGCTCCTGTCGGCGCGCGAGGACGTGGCGCTGCCGCGCGAGACCGTGGTGTTCGGCGAGATCAGCCTCTCGGGTGCGGTCCGGGCGGTCGCACAGACCGAAAACCGGTTGAAAGAAGCGGTGAAACTTGGTTTCTCACAGGCGATTGTGCCGCCGGGATGCAAGGCTCCCGCCTCGGGCGATATGGCCCTCCTGACGATGTCCGACCTGGCCGGTCTGGTCGGCGGCGTGTTCGGGGCCGGTTAGCGGTGGGAAGGGAGTAGAGAATGGACGGGTTCACGATCGTCGACGGGGTTGTCGCCGGCGTCATCGTCGTGTCGGCGATCCTCGCCTATTCGCGCGGTCTGGTGCGCGAACTGATGGCGATCGTCGGCTGGGTCGCGGCTGCCATCCTGGCCTACATGTTCGCGCCGCAGGCCGAACCGCTGGTGAAGGAACTGCCCTATGTGGGCGACTTCCTGCGCGGATCCTGCGAGTTGTCGGTGATCGCGGCCTTCAGCTCGGTCTTCGCGCTGGCGCTGCTGGTGGTGTCGGTGTTCACGCCGCTGTTCTCGACCGTGGTGCAGCGATCGGCCCTTGGCGGCATCGACCAGGCGGCAGGCTTCGTCTATGGGGCCATCCGGGGCATCCTTCTGGTCGCCGTGGCGCTGGTTGTCTACGACAAGGTCGTGGTCACCGGCGGCGTGCCGATGGTGGACGACAGCCGCGCGGTGCGGGTCTTTGCCGGGCTGCAGACCGACCTGGAACAATGGCTGCCCCAGGACGCGCCGGGCTGGGTGGTACAGCGCTACGAAACGCTGGTCGGATCCTGCGGCGCCGGTCAGGACGCCTGATCGCCGGGCAGCCCTGCCTGTCCTGTGGGCCCTGCGCCCGCGCACCGGAACGTGTCCGGTTCCGCATATGATCGTTCCGTGACACCACCCGGGTTTAGGTTTATCTGTCCGGCCAAGATCAACGGAATCGGAGCCTCTGCTCGTGACCGACGCCTGCCCCGGCCAGCGGTATCCCGCTGGCATGACGGATTCTCCCAAGTCGATGCCCCGCCATCCCTTCGAGCCTGCGGGCGACGACAAGCTGCACGAGGAATGCGGGGTCTTCGGCGTCATCGGCACCGCCGAGGCCGCGAGCTTCGTCGCGCTGGGTCTTCACGCGCTGCAGCACCGCGGCCAGGAGGCGGGCGGGATCGCCGCCTATCACCCCGAGACCGGCTTCAACACCGTCCGCCGTTTCGGCTATATCCGGGACAACTTCACCAAGGCCGACGTGATGGCGGGGCTGCCCGGCTCGCTGGCGATCGGCCATGTGCGCTATTCCACCGCCGGATCGAAGGGCAGCGCCCAGATCCGCGACGTGCAGCCGTTCTTCGGCGAATTCTCCATGGGCGGCGCGGCGATCGCCCATAACGGGAACATCACCAACGCAAACGCGCTGCGCCGCGAGCTGATCGAGCGCGGCTCGATCTTCCAGTCCTCGTCGGACAGCGAATGCATCATCCACCTGATGGCGCGCTCGCTCCAGCGCGACATCCCGGAACGGATGAAGGACGCGCTGCGCCGGGTCGAAGGCGCCTTCTCGATCGTGGCGATGACCCGGACCAAGCTGATCGGCGTGCGCGACCCGCTGGGCGTCCGCCCGCTGGTGATCGGCCGAGTCGGTGATGGCTATGCGATCAGCTCGGAAACCTGCGGGCTGGACATCATCGGCGCCGCGTTCCTGCGCGAGGTCGAGCCGGGCGAGATGGTGGTGATCTCGGAAGACGGGATCCGCAGCTATTCGCCGTTCGAGAAGGTCTCGAGCCGGTTCTGTATCTTCGAGCACGTCTATTTCTCGCGCCCCGACTCGGTGCAGGGCGGCCGCTCGGTCTATGAAACGCGCCGGCAGATCGGCGTCGAGCTGGCCCGCGAGGCCGCGGTGGATGCCGACCTGGTGATCCCGATCCCCGACAGCGGCACCCCCGCGGCGATCGGCTATGCCGCCGAAAGCGGCATCCCTTTCGCGCTGGGGATCACCCGCAACCAGTACATGGGCCGGACCTTCATCGAGCCCACCGAGCAGATCCGCAACATGGGCGTGCGGCTGAAGCTGAACGTGAACCGCGCGCTGGTGCAGGGCCGCCGGGTGATCCTGGTGGATGACAGCCTGGTGCGCGGCACCACCAGCCGCAAGATCAAGGAAATGGTGCTCGATGCCGGCGCGGCCGAGGTGCATTTCCGCATCGCCAGCCCGCCCACCGCCTGGCCCTGCTTCTATGGCGTCGACACGCCCGAGCGCGACAAGCTGCTGGCCGCGACGATGACCGAAGACGAGATGTGCCAGTACCTGGGCGTCACCTCGCTGCGCTTCATCTCGCTCGACGGGCTCTACCGCGCCGTGGGCGAGGCCGGCGGGCGCAACCCGGAGCGGCCGCAATATTGCGACGCCTGCTTCTCGGGCGACTACCCGGTGGCGCCGTCGGACATGATCGACCGCGGCTTCGCCCTGAAGGCGGCCGAGTGAGCGCAGGCCCGGCGCGGCCAGCGCATCCGCCGGCTGCCGCGCCCTCCAGCTCTCCCGCCGGCACGTCCCGCGGCGCGGCGCCGCTGCGGTTCCGGCCGCACCATTTCCTCTGCAGCCTCGGCTATCAGGGCAAGGGCTACTCCGACCGCTTCACCGCGAACATGTCGGCGATCGTGCTGGGCCGGCTGCGCGCCCCGGATGGCGGCCGGACGGTGATCGAGGTCGCCCCGGCCACCGACCACATCTGCGCCCCCTGCCCCCGCCGCCGCGGCGACCATTGCACCGAGCAGATGCAGATCGCCGGGCTCGACGCCCGCCACGCGGCGCGGCTGGGCCTCGCGCCCGGCGACCGGCTGACCTGGGCCGAGGCGCAACGGCGCATCCGCAAGCGCGTCCACCCGGACGATCTGGACCAGCTCTGCCGGGGCTGCGGCTGGCTGCCGCTGGGGCTGTGCAAGGCGGCGCTGCGCGCGCTGGCCGGGCCCGGCGGCGGCTGACCCCCTTCCGAACCCCTTCTTCTTGGCCGAAATACTCTGGGGGGAGCCGGTCCGGCAGGACCGGCGGGGGGCAAAGCCCCCCGTCCCTCGTGCCCCCGTCCCTCGTGCTCCCGTCCTTCGCGAATCCGTCCCTCGCGCCACCAGCCGGTTGCCCAAGCGAAAAGGGCCGCCCCGAAGGACGGCCCCGATGGCCTTGCGCGCGTGTCTCCCGAAGGTTCAGGCCTTGCGGTGCGCCACCGCCTGCCAGCCACCGGCGGCGATCAGCGCCGCCAGCGCTGCCTTCACCACGCCGCCAATCAGGAACGGGGTCGCCCCGGCAGCAATCGCGCCGTTCAGGTCCAGCGGCGTCACGTACCAGAGCCAGGCGACGCCCGGCACGAAGAGCAGCAGCCCCGGCACCAGCGCGGCCACGAACAGGCGGCCGACGCCGCGCCCGAAGCCGTTCTCGGCCATCAGGCCGGTCAGGAACGCCATGGCGACGAAGCCGAGCAGGTAGCCGCCGGTCGGCCCCACCAGGTGTGCCGCACCCGCCCCGCCGCCCGAGAACACCGGCAGGCCCATCGCGCCCTCGGCCAGATAGGCCAGCAGCGTCAGCCCGGCCAGCCGGGACCCATAGGTCAGCCCCACCAGCGAGATCGCCAGCGTCTGCAGCGTCATCGGCACCGGCAGCATCGGCACGCTGACCTGTGCCGACAGGCCGATCAGCAGCGATCCGGCCGCCACCAGAGCGATCCGGGTCAGAAGCGAGGAATTCGGCAGCAGCGCCTGGCTGAGCGTGGTGTCGGTGGTCATCGGGGCTTTCCTCGGAATTGGGTCAGAACATCCCCCCTTTTTTCGCCGCGCCCCGCAGAAAGTCAAGCCACGGTCGGGGCGTGCTCTTGTCCTCCCCCGCCCCTGCCCGCTAATGGGGCACATGACCGCTTCGCTTTCCGACCGTCCCGTTCTTGTCACCGGCGCCTCGCGCGGCCTCGGCGCCGCCCTTGCCGTGACCCTGGCCGCCGCGGGCCGCCATGTGATCGCCGTCGCGCGGACCGTCGGCGGGCTCGAGGATCTGGACGACCGGATCAGGCAGGCGGGGGGCAGCGCCACGCTGGCGCCGCTCGACATCACCGATGCCGGGGCGATGCAGCACCTCTGCCTGTCGGTGCACCAGCGCTGGGGCGGAGTCGGGCTCTGGGTCCACGCCGCGGTCCATGCCGCGCCGCTGACCCCGGCGGCAATGATCGACGACAAGGACTGGGCGAAGTCGCTGGCCATCAATGTCGAGGCGACCCGCCGCCTGATCGCCTATGTGGCGCCCCTGCTGGGCCAGCGGCCCGAGGCCGCGGCGGTATTCTTCGACGATCCCGGCGCCCAGGGCAGCTATTTCGGCAGCTACGGCGCCACCAAGGCGGCGCAGATCGCGCTGGCGAAAAGCTGGCAGGCCGAGTCCCTGCGCACCGGGCCGCGGGTCCATGTGCTGACACCGGCGCCGATGGCCACGGCGACCCGAGCGCGGTTCTATCCCGGCGAGGATCGCAGCGCCCTCGCCGCGCCCGCTGCCGAGGCGGAACGGCTGGCCGCGCTTCTCCTTGCGCCGGTTCCCGCGGCGCCGTGAGCCTGCGCGCGATTTGGCGTGTTTACCCGACGCGGGGGCTCGACTAATCACGGGGCATAGGGCGGGCAGGCGGCAACCGGGAACAGATCATGCTCCGGCGTGGCGCACGCGATCTCGTACACCCATCCGACGATGATCGCCCAGATGGACGCCCGCCGCTTCGCCGCCGAGGGCTCGCCGGCCGATTGCGTGCTGGCGGGGCTGCACGACGTGATGATCGACGGCAAGCCCGACCTGGTGCTGTCCGGGGTGAACCGCGGCAACAACGCGGGCGAGAACATCATGTATTCGGGCACCGTTGGCGGTGCCATGGAAGCGGCACTTCAGGGCGTGCGGGCGATCGCGCTGTCGCAGTTCTTCGGCCCGCTGAACGCGACGCTGGAAGACCCGTTCGATGCCGCCGCTCGCCATGGCGCCGCAACCGTGCGGGCGCTGCTGGACCGGGGCGTGTGGGAGGACAGCGATTATCGCGTGTTCTACAACGTGAACTTCCCGCCCCTGCCGGCCGCCGGGGTCAAGGGGTTGAAGGTCGGCCGCGCGGGCTTCCGGCGCGGCACGACCTTTGCGGTGGAACCCCATGTCTCGCCCTCGGGCCGGCGCTTCCTGTGGGTGCGCGGCAACGAGCAGGCGGTCGACACCGGCCCCGGCACCGACGTGGCCGACAACCTCGCCGGCTTCATCTCGGTCACGCCGCTGCGGGCCGACCTGACCGCCCATGACCGGCTCGACGAGCTGCGGATCGCGCTGGAATGATCAGCCGGGAAGAACGGATGGCCCAGTTCATCTACACGCTCCGCTCGAAGGGCGTGACCGACGAACGCGTGCTGATGGCGATGGAGAAGACCGACCGCGCCGCCTTCATCCGCGGCACCTTTTCGGACCGGGCCTATGACGACATGCCGCTGCCGATCGAATCCGGCCAGACCATCAGCCAGCCCTCGGTGGTGGGGATCATGACCCAGGCCCTGAAGGTCGGCCCGCGCGACACCGTGCTCGAGGTCGGGACCGGATCGGGCTATCAGGCGGCGGTGCTGAGCCACCTGGCGCGGCGGGTCTATACCATCGACCGGCACCGGCGTCTGACCGAAGCGGCCGAGGCGCGCTTTCGCGCCCTCGACATGGCGAACATTACCGTGTTTACCGGGGATGGCTCGTTCGGATTGCCCGGACAGGCGCCGTTCGACCGCATCATGGTCACCGCCGCGGCCGAGGACCCGCCGGGGCCGCTCTTGGCGCAACTGCGCGAGGGCGGTATCATGGTGGTGCCCGTCGGCCAGTCGGATGCGGTGCAGACGCTGATCAAGGTGACCCGCACCGCCGCCGGCCTCGACTACGAGGAACTGCTGCCGGTGCGTTTCGTGCCCCTGGTCGAGGGCAAGGGCGACATTTGATCCTGACCCGCACCAGAACGGGTCGGTGAAGAGGATACGAGCGATGACAGAGTTCCGCCGCCGCACCCTGCGCCGTCCCGCCGCCGCCGCCCTGGGACTGGTGGCCTTGGCCCTTGCCGGCTGCACCACGATTTCGGTGCCGGGCGCCCCCGACCTGATTGGCCAGACCGACGCCCCGCCGCGCCAGCCCACCGCCGAACGGCCCGAGCCCGACGCCCGGGGGGTGATTTCCTATCCGACGTATCAGGTCGCGGTGGCCCGCGAGGGTGACACGGTGACGAGCATCGCCCAGCGGCTTGGGCTGGACGCGAGCGCGCTTGCTTCGGTGAACGGTCTGCCGGCGAACGCGCCGCTGAACCCCGGTGAGATCGTGCTGCTGAACCAGCGCGTCGCTGCCAGCACACCGTCCGCCGGGGTGGCCCCTGCCGGCACAGAAGGGGGACTTGCCGCAGGGGGCGCGGTGGACGTGGCGACCCTGGCCGGCAGTGCGCTCGACCGGGCCGAGGGCCAGCCGGCTGCGGCGTCCCCGTCGACGACGGCCGCGACACCGGCGCCGACCACCTCGCCGGCGCCCAAGGCGGCCCCGGCGAAGCCGGCAGCCGCCGCCAAGACCGCGACCGGGACCGAACCGGTGCGCCATGTGGTCAAGCGCGGCGAGACCGCCTATTCGATTGCCCGGATGTACAATATCACCGTGCGCTCGCTGGCCGACTGGAACGGGCTCGACGCCAAGATGACCGTCCGCGAAGGCCAGACCCTGCTGATCCCGACATCTACCGGCCCGGCGCCGAAGACCGCCGTGGTGACCGCGCCCGGATCCGGTTCGCCCACACCGGAGCCGCCGAGCGCGGCCGAACCCCAGCCCGAGGACGAGGCCCCCAAGGCCCAGCCTGCGGCGCAGACTGCCGGCGGCGCCTCGGGGTCGTCCGCCACTGCCGCCGCACCGGCGAAGACCGACACCGCGCCGGTGGTGGCCGCGCCGCAGACCAAGGCCTCGGACACCGCCCGGCTGGCCCAGCCGGTGGCCGGCAAGATCGTCAGCCCCTACAAGCCGGGCGCCAACGAGGGCGTCGATTTCGGCGCCCCCAGCGGCGCGCCGGTGAAGGCGGCCGAGGCCGGCACCGTCGCCGCGATCACCCAGGACACCGATCAGGTGCCGATCATCGTGATCCGCCACGCGAATGGCCTGCTGACCGTCTATGCCAACGTCGACGACATCACCGTCGAGAAGGGCACCACCGTCGCCCGCGGCCAGACCATCGCCTCAGTCGGCGGCGGCAGCCCGTCCGTGCTGCATTTCGAGGTGCGCGAGGGCTTCGACAGCGTCGATCCGGTGGACTACCTGTCCGACTGAGGCGCGCCGGGGACGACGGCGCGCCCGCGGGCCGACCAAGAGCCTTGCAAAGGCTCTTGGCAAAAGTCTTGGTAAGACTTTTGCGTTGCGCCCGGCCGCGGGTTCAGCCCAGGGTGATCCCGTGGCGGCCGGCGAGGTCGGTGATGAACTGCCATGCGACCCGGCCCGACCGGGCGCCCCTGGTGGCCTGCCATTCGATGGCTTCCGCCCTCAGGGTGGCATCATCGATGGCGATGCCGAAGGCGTCGCAATAGCCGCGGATCATCGCCAGATATTCGTCCTGGCTGCACGGGTGGAACCCGAGCCAGAGCCCGAACCGGTCGCTGAGCGAGACCTTCTCCTCGGTCGCCTCGGAGGGGCTGATCGCACTGGAGCGTTCGTTCTCGATCATGTCGCGCGGCATCAGGTGGCGCCGGTTCGAGGTGGCATAGAACACGACGTTGGCCGGCCGGCCCTCGATGCCGCCGTCCAGCACCGCCTTCAGGCTCTTGTAATGCTCGTCGTCATGGCTGAACGACAGGTCGTCACAGAACAGCACCACCCGGGCCTCGGACTGGCGCAGAAGGCCCAGCAGGCGGCCGATCGAGGGCAGATCCTCGCGGCTGACCTCGACGATCTTCAGGTCGTGGCCGCGGGCGCGGACCTCGGCATGGACTGCCTTGACCAGCGAGGACTTGCCCATCCCGCGCGCGCCCCACAGGAGCGCGTTGTTCGCCGGCAAGCCTTGCGCGAAGTTCAGCGTATTGGCCAGCAGCGTGTCGCGCGACCTGTCGATCCCGACCAGCAGCGGCAGCTCGACCCGGGCGACATGGCGCACCGGTTGCAGCCGGTCGGGGTCGGTGTGCCAGACGAAGGCCGCGGCCTCCGCCAGGTCGGGCAAGGCGGCCGGGGGCGGGCTGATCCGTTCCAGCGCGGCGGCGATGCGGGTCAGCGCGGCCTTGACCTTCACGAGCCGGCCGCGGCTTCCTCGTCCGCCTCGGTCCACAGGCCCTGGGCCTTCAGTTCGGCCTCGCGGCGCTTCTCGACGCGGCGGACCAGCAGGATCGACACCTCGTACAGCGGATAGACTGCCAGGAACAGGATCAGCTGGGACAGCGCGTCGGGCGGGGTCAGCACCGCGGCCAGCACGAGGATCGCCACCACGGCGTATTTCCGGACGTTCGACAGGCCCTTCGCGGTGACCAGCCCGGCCTTGCCCATCAGGGTCAGCAGCACCGGCATCTGGAAGCAGAGGCCAAAGGCGAAGATGAACTTCAGCGACAGATCGAGGCTTTCCCGCACCGATCCCAGGAACACAGTCTTCAGTTCGCCGGGGTTGACCGCGGCATCCGGGCCGCCGGGCGACTCGAAGCTGCCGCTGCCGGCGACCAGATTGGCCAGGCGCGGAATGGTGTCCGAATACCCGATGAAGAACCGCATCGCCATCGGCGTGACGACGTAATGGGCCACGGCGGCGCCCATCAGGAACAGCACCGGCGAGGCGATCACGAAGGGCAGGAAGGCGTTCTTCTCGCTCTTGTAGAGACCCGGCGCCACGAAGCGCCACAACTGATAGGCGATCACCGGGAAGGACACCGCGATGCCGCCGATCACCGAGATGCGGATCATCACGAAGAACTTCTCCTGCGGCGCCGTGAAGATCAGCTGCGGGTTCTCGCCCCGGTCGCGCAGCGCATCCGCGATCGGCTGGGCGAGGAAGTTCAGCAGGCCCTCGGCCACCGTGAAGCACAGCATCATGCCGATGAGGAAGGCGATCAGGGACCAGATCAGCCGGGTGCGCAGTTCGGCCAGATGCTCGATCAGCGGGGCCGAGGAATTGTCGATCTCGTCCTGGTCGGGGCGTGTCATGCCTTCGGGTCGTCCTGGCTGGCAGCGGGGCGTGGCGGCTCGGCCGGGGCGGCAGAGGTGTCGGGGGAAACCGCTGCCGCCGCCCCCGTCGCGGCCGCGGCCGCAGCGCCGGCGGGCGCGGCAGGGGCGGCCGCAGGGGGCGGCGCCGCCGGACCCGCTGCGGGAGCGCTCGGGGCGTCGCCCATGCCGGTGGCGAAGTCGCGCGCCGCGTTGCGCATCGCGCCCAGCCCCATATCGCGGGGATTGGCGATGTCGCGCAGGTTGCGCTGCATCTCGCGGACGCCGGCCTCGTCAGCAGCCTGGTTCATGGCGTGGGTGAATTCGCGCGCCATCGACCGCATCCGCCCGGTGAACTCGCCCATCCGGCGGAACAGGATCGGCAGGTCCTTCGGACCCACCACGATCAGCGCCACGACTCCGATCACCAGAAGTTCGGACCAGCCGACATCAAGCATGATTCACACGTTCTCCGATCCGCCGCGGGCGGCTCAGACCTTGTCCTTCTCGGGCGCCGGCGGGGTGACGTCGCGGGCAGCGCTGCCATCGGCAGCGTGCTCGACCTCCTGGCCGCCGGACTTGATCCCCTGCTTGAAGGCGGTGATGCCCTTGCCGACCTCGCCCATCAGCGACGAGACCTTGCCGCGTCCGAACAGAACCAGCACCACGGCGGCGATCAGCACGATTTCCAGCGGTCCAAACTTGCCGAACATCTTCGAGTCTCCCCTTGCGGGACAGGTTCGTCCTGCGCCGCCCTGAATGATGGACCACATGTAGAGAAGTTGGCGACCGAGGTTAAGACCCGAAACCGTGATCGGCCCCCGCGCGTCTGCGGCACGACGGCCTGCGCCGGGCGGGCAGCGGGAAGTCGCCTGTCGCCCGGTTCCCGGCGCGCCCCGGCCGCGTCAGCGCGCCGAGGCGGCCGGAAAGACGTGGCAGCGGTCGCGGCGCAGCAGCAGCCAGAACGGCGTGTCGGGATGGGGCAGGAACACCGACGGCACCACCGCCTGCAGCCGCGAACCGTCGAACGCCATCTCGAACTCCACCAGGCTTTCGCGGCCCAGATAGCGCGCCCGCCGCACCCGGCCCAAAGCGGGCACCCCGTTCTGGGCGGTGGGCAGCGGCGCCTGGCCGCCCCTGTGGAAGTCGAGCTTCAGGTGCTGCGGGCGGATCACGATGTCGACCTCGGTGCCGTCGGGATGGCCGGGGGCGAGGAAGTCGCCGAACGGGGTCTGCGCCAGTGCGCCGCGGACAGTGCCGCGGATCACGTTCACATCCGAGAAGAAAGCGGCTGCCGCCTTGTCCACGGGACTGTTGTAGAGGTTGTAGGGCGCGCCCTGCTGCACGATCCGCCCGTCGCGCATCAGCGCGATCTGGTCGGCCATGCGCATCGCCTCCTCGGGCTCGTGGGTGACCATCACCACCGCGGTGCCCTCTTCCTTGAGAAGGCCGAGCGTCTCGTCGCGGATGCCGTCGCGGAGCCGGTTGTCGAGGCCCGAGAACGGCTCGTCCATCAGCATGACCGAGGGCCGCGGCGCCAGCGCGCGGGCCAGCGCCACCCGCTGCTGCTCGCCGCCCGACAATTCGTGCGGGAAGCTGTCGATGTGGCGGGCCAGATGCACCCGCTCCAGCAGTTCAGCGACCCGGGCGCGTTTTTCGGTCCGCGTCCCGCTCAGCCCGAAGGCGACGTTGTCGGAGACCGACATGTGCGGGAACAGCGCAAAATCCTGGAACATCAGCCCGACCGAGCGGCGCTCGGGTGGCACCGAGACGCGCGGCCCCTCGACCAGTTCGCCATCGACCCGGATGCTGCCCTCGTCCGGCGTCTCGACCCCGGCCAGCATCCTGAGCGTCGTCGACTTGCCGCAGCCCGAAGGCCCGAGCAGGCAGAAGATCTCGCCCGCCGCGATCCTGAGCGAAATGCCGTCCACCACGCTGCGCCCGGCGAAGCGGCGGACGAGGCCCTGGGCGTCCAGGCGCGGCTCTGAAATGGCGGGCATGGAGGAATTCCCGAGGCTTTCTATCAGGTCCGGGGCTAGCACCCAAGCCGCAGAGGTGCAAGCGACACGGAGACGCTGCCCTCGGCGGCAGGCGGGGCGGGTGCGGCGGGCGCGGTGGGCGCGGTGGGCGGGGCGGCTCCCGCCCCCGTCCGGCGCGGCTGCCGCCGCTGGTCCGGCGTTGGGCCGCGCCCGGCCCCTGCCGGGGCCGGGCGGTCGGTCCGAGCCGCAGCGCAGGGCCCGGACGGCAGCCGTCGGGGCATGGGATTGTGGCATTCGACGGGCGCCTCAGATCGTGGCGTTGATGGCGCCACCGTCGATCACGATGTTCTGGGCGACGATGAAGCCGGCGTGCTGCGAGCACAGGAAGGCGCAGGCGGCGCCGAATTCGGCCGCGGTGCCATAGCGACGGGCCGGGATGGTCGCTGCCCGGCGTGCCCGCGCCGCGTCCATGGTGATACCCTCGGCCGCACAGACGGCAAGGTCGAGCGCCTCGGCCCGGTCGGTGTCGTGGATCCCCGGCAGGAGGTTGTTGACGATCACGCCCTGGGCCGCCACCTGCCGCGCGGTCCCGGCAACGAAGCCGGTCAGCCCAGCCCGGGCGGTGTTCGAGAGGCCGAGCTGCGGGATCGGCGCCTTCACCGAGCCCGAGGTGATGTTGACGACCCGGCCCCAGCCGCGCCCGGCCATGCCCGGGATCAGTGCCTGCATCAGGGCGACCGGGGTCAGCAGATTGGCGTCGATGGCACGGATGAAGTCGTCGCGGCTCCAGTCCGACCAGAGGCCGGGGGGCGGGCCGCCGGCGTTGGTCACCAGGATGTCGACCGGCCCCGCCGCGTCCAGCACCGCCGCGCGCCCCTCGGGCGTGGTGATGTCGGCGGCCACCGTCGTCACCCGGACCCCGTGGGCCTGACGGATCGCTTCGGCGGTGGCTTCGAGCGCGTCCGGACCCCGGGCGTTCAGGGTCAGCTCCACACCGGCCCCCGCCAGCGCCTCGGCGCAGCCGCGCCCCA
>JBGAOK010000165.1:0-3434 GCA_044221805.1 Meridianimarinicoccus sp. | reverse complement strand
CGCCGCTCGGGTCAGGTCGCCGTCGCTCTGGTCGACGAACATCGCCACCGGGCGGTCCATCGGCGCCGAGGCCAGCGTCAGTTCCTCGATCACGTCGCGCGAGGGGCTCTGGATGTCGATCAGCACGATGTCGGGGTTGCGCGACGAGATCGCCCGCGCCAGCCCCGACTCGTCCCCGATGACATGGATATCGTGATCGCCCGAGACGCGCAGGGATTCGACGAGCAGAAGCGCGCGTTCGCGATCCTTCTCGACGACGACGATGGTCAGGCGGTCCGGCATGGCGCGGACACTGCCCGGATGCGCGGCGATTGCAAGCCTCGGGGGGCGCTCCGGCTTGCGGGCGAGGCATTCGCCTGCCCGATCCCTGGCCGGATGCCGAAAACACGAGCAGTCGCGGCACGAAGTCCCCGCAGGGCCTTCCGTTCCCGCGTCTTCCGCGCTATGGGCGGGCCATGAACAGGACGCTTCGCCTCCGACGCCGCCGCGCGTGATCCCGCGACCCCGCAAGGGGCCGTGCCCGCCTGCGACCGCCTGCGCCCGTTCGTTCCGCCCTCCCCGACAATCGTTGACACACCCCCGGTGCCTCGGGCACCAACGGGGCCTGTTTTCCAAGGACCAAGCCGATGATCCCGTCTGTCCTCCCGACCTATAACCGTGCCGATCTGACCTTCGTCTCGGGCGAAGGCGTCTGGTTGACCGAGGCCGACGGGCGACGCTTCCTCGACCTTGGCGCCGGCATCGCGGTCAATGCGCTCGGCCATGCCCATCCGGATCTGGTGCAGGCGCTGACCGGCCAGGCGCAGAAGCTGTGGCACGTCTCGAACCTCTACCGCATCCCGGAACAGGAGGCGCTGGCCGACGCGCTGGTCGCGGCGACCTTCGCCGATACCGTGTTCTTCACCAACTCGGGCACCGAGGCCTGCGAACTGGCGGTGAAGATGGCGCGCAAGTACTGGCACGAGAAGGGGATGCCCGAACGCACCCGGATCCTGACCTTCGAGGGCGCCTTCCACGGCCGCTCCTCGGCCGCCATCGCCGCGGCCGGGTCCGAGAAGATGGTCAAGGGCTTCGCGCCGCTGCTGCCGGGCTTCACCCAGCTGCCCTGGGGCGACCACGACGCCCTGACGGCCGCCATGGGCCCCGACGTCGGTGCGATCCTGATCGAGCCGATCCAGGGCGAAGGCGGCATCAGGCCGCTGCCCGACGCCTGCCTGAAAGGGCTGCGCGCGCTCTGCGACACCACCGGGGCGCTGCTGATCCTCGACGAGGTGCAGTGCGGCATGGGACGCACCGGGCGGCTCTTTGCCCATGAATGGGCCGGCATCGCGCCGGACATCATGATGGTCGCCAAGGGCATCGGCGGCGGCTTCCCGCTGGGCGCCGTGCTGGCGACCGAGGAGGCGGCATCGGGGATGACCGCGGGCACCCATGGCTCGACCTATGGCGGCAACCCCCTGGGCTGCGCCGTCGGGCTTGCGGTCATGCGCCATGTGGCCGATCCGGCCTTTCTGGCCGATGTCGGGCGCAAGTCCGCGCTGCTGCGCCAGAAGCTGGAAGGGCTGGTGGCCAGCCACCCGGAGGTCTTCGCCGAGGTGCGGGGATCGGGGCTGATGCTGGGCCTGGTCTGCCGCGCGCCGAACACCGACGTGGTCCGCGCGGGCTACGCCGAGGGCGTGCTGACGGTGCCGGCGGCCGAGAACGTGGTACGGCTGCTGCCCGCGCTGACAATCACCGATGCCGAGATCGCCGAGGCGCTGGAGCGTCTGGAGCGCACCGCCCTGCGCGTCGCCGCGCCCACGGCCGCCTGAACCGATCCCCGACCCGATCCGGGCTCCGACCCGGATCCGGTCGGGCCCGCCCCGCAGAGTTCCCGACCGAAGCGCGACCGAGAGACCGACGCCGATGCCCAATTTCCTTGACATCGACCGCACCGACCCTCGGGTCCTGCGCCACCTGATCGACGAGGCCGCCCGGATGAAGGCGCGCCGCAGGGGCTGGCCGAAAGGCCGCCCCGATCCGGACGCGCCGCTGCAGGACCGGATGATCGCGCTGATCTTCGAGAAGCCCTCGACCCGCACCCGGGTCAGCTTCGACGTGGGCATCCGCCAGCTTGGCGGCCAGTCGCTGGTCCTGTCGGGCAGCGAGATGCAGCTTGGCCATGGCGAGACCATCGCCGACACCGCGCGCGTCCTGTCGCGCTATGTCGACCTGATCATGATCCGCACCTACGAGGAGACGACGCTGCTGGAACTGGCCGAGCACGCCACCGTGCCGGTCATCAACGGGCTGACCAACCGCAGCCATCCCTGCCAGATCCTTGCCGACATCCTGACCTTCGAGGAACACCGCGGCCGGATCGACGGCAAGCACGTGGTCTGGTGCGGCGACGGCAACAATGTCTGCGCGTCCTTCATCCACGCCGCGGCGCCGTTCGGCTTCCGCTTCACCTTCACGGGACCGGAACCCCTGGACCCGGATGCCGAGATCGTCGCCGCTGCCCGGGCCGAAGGCGCCGAGATCCGCTTCGACCGCGACCCCGCCCGGGCCGTGGCCGGCGCCGATCTGGTGGTGACCGACACCTGGGTGTCGATGCACGACCCGGCCTCGACCCGCGAGCGCCGGCACAACCAGCTCCGCTCGTATCAGGTCAACACCCAGCTGATGAAGATCGCCGGGCCGCAGGCGCTGTTCCTGCACTGCCTGCCCGCCCACCGCGAGGAAGAAGTCACCAGCGCGGTGATGGACGGCCCGCAATCGGCGGTGTTCGACGAGGCCGAGAACCGGCTTCACGCCCAGAAGGCGGTGATGCGCTGGTGCCTCGGGGTCTGACCCCGAAGCCCCCGCGCGGAAACCGGCCCGGACCGCTCAGCCCTTCGCGGCCTTCAGTGCGGCTTGCCCGGCGGCATCGGCCGGCGCCCGCATCGGCTTCAGCGCCTCGGCCCAGCGGCGCAGTTCCTTCAGCAGGACCTTCGCGCTGTCGTCGTGGATCGGCTTGGCGTCGAACCGGCCGTCGCGCAGATGCTCGAACACCATCGGCAGGGTGACCTGTTCGGTCAGCGGCACCACCTTCAGGGTGGTCAGGATCAGCTTGGTCATCTGCACCGCGCGCAGGCCGCCCGACACCCCGCCGTAGCTCACGAAGCCCGCCGGCTTGTAGGCCCATTCCTGGAACAGGAAATCCAGTGCGTTCACCAGCGCCGGGCTGGTGCCGAAATTGTATTCGGGGGCCACGAAGACGAAGGCATCGGCTGCCTCGACGATGGCCGACCAGCGCTTGGTGTGGTCGTGCTGGTAGTCCTTCAGACGCGGGTGCTTCGGCTCGTCGTAAAGCGGCAGCGCCACCTCGGCCAGATCCACCGGCACCACCTCGAACCCGCCATCGGCACGGGCCTGCCCGGCGAACCAGTCGGCGATGGAGGGGCCGACCCGGC
>JBGAOK010000164.1:0-3445 GCA_044221805.1 Meridianimarinicoccus sp. | reverse complement strand
CGCATGGTGCGCCGGGCGCGACATGGACCTGACCTTCATCGAGGTGATGCCCATGGGCGACCTCGGCACCGAGGACCGGCTGGCACAGTACTGGCCGCTGGTCGACCTGCGCGCCCGGCTGGCCGAGCGCTTCACCCTGGTCGACCTGGCCGAGCGCAGCGGCGGGCCGGCGCGCTATGTGCGGCTGGCCGAGACCGGGCAGAAGATCGGCTTCATCACCCCGCTCACCCATAATTTCTGCGAAAGCTGCAACCGGGTCCGGGTGACCTGCACGGGCGAGCTCTACATGTGCCTGGGGCAGGAAGACCGCGCCGACCTGCGCAGCCCGCTGCGCGCTTATCCCGACGACGACGCCCCGGTGACCGAGGCGATCCGCGCCGCCATCGCGCGCAAGCCCAAGGGCCACGCCTTCGACTATTCCCGGCAACGCCCGGACGGACAGATGTCGCATCACATGAGCCATACCGGCGGATAGGCTGCCGCAGCGCCGGAGCGCCGCGGCAGCCTCCTGCGTTATTGCGCGGTGGCGACCTGGCAGGCAATCACGGCGTCGATTGCCTTGGCCGACCCGTCCAGGCTGATCTTGACCTGCTGGCCATCGGCGCGGTTGATGACCAGCTCTTCCTGCTTGGCCAGTTCATAGGCGAAGTCGAGGTTGTTGAAATAGACGAAGCCGCCCTGCATGCCGTCCCGGTTGAACTGGGTGGCGGTGCCGGTGAACGTGGTCTCGCCCAGCTGGAACGACACCGGCACCGACTTGTCGTTCGTCGCGCCGACATCGGCCTTGGCGAACAGGCCGGCAAAGGCCTTCTGCTGCTTGCGGTCGACGCCGATCTCGAACTGGCGGCCATCGGCGTCGGTGCGCTCGGCGAAGCAGCTGTCGCCCAGGGCCTTGCTGAACCAGAGTCCCCAGTCACCGATCTGGTCGACCTTCTGAAGATCTTGCGCCTGGGTTGCGGTTGCGACCAAGCCCGCCATCAGGAGGCCGGCTGCGATGCGCTTCATGGTCTGCATGGATCTGTCCCTTTGCAGTGAAATCTCGCAACGATGCGTTGCGCCACGAGCACCCAGGGCGGCTATGTCTACTTCAACAACCTGAACTTCGCCTATGAGCTGGCGCGCCAGAAGGAACTGGTGATCACCCGCTCGAACGGCGAGAAGATGGTGGTGGACCTGACCGGTTCCGCCGATGCCATCGACGCCATGATCGTCTGCCAGGTCGCGACGATGAAGTGACGCCCCCGCGGCGGCATCGGCAATGCTCACTTCATCGTCGCGACCTGGCAGACGATCATCGCGTCGATCGCGTCGGACGAACCGGTCAGGTCCACCACCATCTTCTCGCCGTTCGAGCGGGTGATCACCAGTTCCTTCTGGCGCGCCAGCTCATAGGCGAAGTTCAGGTTGTTGAAGTAGACATAGCCGCCCTGGGTGCCGTTCTTGTTGTACTGGGTGGCCTCGCCGGTGAAGGTGGTCTCGCCCAGCTGGAACGCCACGTCGGACAGCTTGCCGGCGACCATGCCGGTGTCGGACTTGGCGAACAGCCCGGCATAGGCCTTCTTCTTCTTGCGGTCGACGCCGAGTTGCAGCTGGCGGCCCTGCGCGTCGGTCCGCACGATCAGGCAGCTGTCGCCAAGGGCCTGGCTGAAATACAGCGTCCACTTGCCGATCTGGTCGATCTTCTCGAGTCCCTGTGCCTGGGCACCACCGGCCGCCATGACCGCCAGCACGAGACCGGCCGCGATGTGTTTCACACCCCTCATGACATTCCCTTCCTGTTTTCTGGTTCGCAACGACTCGTTGCGGGGCAAGCCATAGCCTTACGGAACGGAAAGGTCTTGCCCTTCCGCGCCGCCGCCGTGCTTCACAGTCCCGAAGGTGGCCGGCTCAGCCGGCGGGCAGCCGGGTCTCGACCAGTTCCGCCCACCACGAGCAGCCGGCGGGGATGATGTCGTCGTTGAAGTTGTATCCCGGGTGATGCACCGGCGCGGTGTCGCCGTTGCCCAGCAGGATATAGGCGCCGGGGCGGGCCTCCAGCAGATAGGCGAAATCCTCGCCGCCCATGACCAGCGGCGCCTCGGCGCAGTCGCCGGTGACCTTGCGGGCGACCTCGGCGGCATAGTCGGTCTCGCGCGGGTGGTTCACCATGGCGGGATAGCCGCGCCGGTAGGCCACCTCGGCCGTAGCGCCATGGGCGGCGGCGATGCCCTCGGCGATCTCGGTCATGCGCCGCTCGGCCATGCGCCGCATCCGGTCGTCCAGCGTCCGCACCGTACCGGTCAGGCTGGCAGTCTGCGGGATCACGTTGAAGGCGCCGGAGCCGGCCTGGAAGTTGGTGACCGAGACCACCACCTGCGACACCGGATCGGCGCTGCGGCTGACGATGGTCTGGAAAGACAGCACGATCTGGCTGGCCACCACCACCGGGTCGATGGTCTCGTGCGGTTTCGCGGCATGGCCGCCGCGCCCCGAGACGGTCAGGCTGAACGTGTCGGTCGCGGCGAAGAACGGGCCCGGGCGGATCGCGAAATGGCCCACGGGCTGGCCCGGCCAGTTGTGCATGCCATAGACCTCGTCGATGCCGAAGCGTTCGATCAGCCCGTCCTCGAGCATCGCCCGGCCGCCGGCGCCGCCTTCCTCGGCCGGCTGGAAGATCACCGCCACCGCACCGGCGAAGTTGCGGGTTTCGGCCAGATACTTCGCGGCGCCCAGCAGCATCGCGGTATGGCCGTCATGGCCGCAGGCATGCATCTTCCCCTTCACCGTCGAGGCATAGGCCAGCCCGGTCTCCTCCTCGATCGGCAGCGCGTCCATGTCGGCGCGCAGGCCCACCACCCGCCGCCCCGGCATCTTGCCGCGGATCAGCCCGACCACGCCGGTCCGCCCGATCCCCTCGACCACCTCGTCGCAGCCGAACTCCCTGAGCCGCGCGGCGACAAAGGCCGCGGTCTCGACGGTGTCGTACATCAGTTCGGGATGGGCATGGAGGTGCTGCCGCCACCCCGCGATCTCGGGCAGCATCTCGGCAAAGCGGTTCCTGATCGGCATGGGGCGACTCCGGCAGCTCTCCCCCTTACGTAACCCGCGCCGGGCCATCCGGCCAGCCCCGGCGGGGCCGGCGCGCCCCGGGGCGCGACGATGCCGGCGGTCTGCCCGCTACTCCATCGACTTCCGGATCCGGTGCACCATTACCCAGACCGCAAGGATCACCAGGGGCGTGACCAGCGCGACGGTCACCGACTTGTCGAGACCGACCGCCTTTCCCAGCGGGTCCAGCATGTAATAGGCGAGGTTGATCGCATAATAGCTGATCGCCACCACGCTCAGCCCCTCGACCGTCTCCTGCAGCCGAAGCTGCAGATGCGCCCGCCGGTCCATGCTCTCCAGCAGCTTCTGGTTCTGGGCGGACCGCTCCACATCCACCTGGGTGCGCAGGAGATCCCCG
>JBGAOK010000163.1:0-3464 GCA_044221805.1 Meridianimarinicoccus sp. | reverse complement strand
GATCGTGATGAACACCCGCGAGGAACTGCAAACCGCGATGCAGGACCTGCGCAACGGCACCTTCATCCGGCCGGCCCACTGAGGTCCGCCGCCGCCCCGACCGACGCGGGGCCGCCCGCCGACAACCTGTCCGGCCAGGACCACCCGCCGGGCCGGGCCAACGCGCCCGGCCTGTTCTCGGCCGCGGCTTCGGTGTAACCGGAGGCCATGAGCACCCGGACGACACCCGCCCCTGCCGCGCGCCGCCGGATCCCCGCCCTTGCGGTGGGGGTCGCCCTGTCCGTCGCGGCCTGCGTGCCGAAGGACTATCCCGAGAACCCGTTGTTCGAAGGCACCGGCCGGCTGCCGCCGCCGAAGATCGCGCCGGTGACGCCGATCCTCGAGGAAGCCAGCGCCGCCGCCACCGCCGACCGCACCGGCGAGGCGAGGACCGAATTGCAGCAGCGCGGCGCGGAGCTTCGCGCCCGGGCCGACGCCCTGCGCGCCGCCAAGCCCTGACCGGCGCATCGAACGGGAATCCGCCGGACCCGGTGGCACGCCGTCTGCGACCGTCCGGCCGCGTTGCGCCTGCCCGGCGAAGCGGCTAACAGGCGACACCGATTGCCGTCTGCCAAGGAGCCCGACCATGACCTCCCCCCTCCGTCTCGGGATCGCCGGGCTCGGCACGGTCGGCGCCGGCGTGGTGAAGATCATCCAGACCCACCCGGCGTTGCTGGAAGCCCGCGCCGGGCGCCGGATCGAGATCGCCGCCGTCTCGGCCCGCAACCGCAGCAAGAATCGCGGCGTCGACCTGTCTTCCTATGACTGGGAAGACGACCCCGTCGCGCTGGCCGAACGCAGCGACATCGACGTGGTCGTGGAACTGATGGGCGGGTCCGACGGCCCTGCCAAGGCGACCACGCTGGCAGCGCTGGCCCACGGCAAGGACGTGGTCACGGCGAACAAGGCGATGTTGGCCGTCCATGGCCAGGAACTGGCCGAGCGGGCCGAGGTGATGGGTCGCGCGTTGCGCTATGAAGCTGCCGTCGCCGGCGGCATTCCGGTCATCAAGGTGCTGTCGGAAAGCCTGGCCGGGAACCGGATCACCCGGGTGATGGGCGTGATGAATGGCACCTGCAACTACATCCTGACCCGGATGGAGGATGCCAAGCTGCCCTACAAGAAGGTCTTCGAGGAGGCCCGCAAACTGGGCTACCTGGAGGCCGACCCGACGCTGGACGTGGGCGGGATCGATGCCGGCCACAAGCTGGCGATCCTGACCGCGCTGGCCTTCGGCACCCGGATCGATTTCGACGCGGTGCAGATCGAGGGGATCGAGCACATCACCATCGAGGACATTACCCGAGCTGGCGACATGGGCTACCGGGTCAAGCTGCTGGGCGTCGCCCAGATGACCGGCCGCGGGCTGGAGCAGCGGATGGCGCCCTGCCTGGTGTCGCGCGGTTCGCCCCTGGGCCGGCTGGAGGGAGCGACCAACATGGTGGTGCTGGAAGGCGATGCGGTCGGGCAGATCGTGCTCCGCGGCGCCGGCGCCGGCGAAGGCCCGACCGCCTCGGCGGTGATGGGCGACATCATGGACATCGCCCGCGGCATCCGGGTGCCAGTCTTCGGCCTGCCCGCCGACCAGCTGGCACAGGCCCCGGCGGCGATCACCGCCGCGCCCGCCCCCTATTACCTGCGGCTGGAGCTGCTGGACAAACCGGGCGCACTGGCACGGATCGCGTCGGTGCTGGGCGACGCCGGCATCTCGATCGACCGGATGCGGCAGTATGGCCACGCGGAAGCGGTCGCCCCGGTCCTTATTGTCACGCACAAGACGACTCGCGACGCGCTTGACCTTGCGTTATCCCTGTTCGGCGCAACCGGAGTCGTTGCGAGCGAACCGGTGGCGATCCGGATAGAAGCCTTTTGAGACGAATCCGGTGCTTTTCGCGCCGGCACCGGTAACGACGTAGGAGACATCGATGGCCACGCCCACCGACTTTAACGATCGCATGCTTTCCCTGGGCCTGGCCCGTGTGTCCGAGGCGGCCGCCATGGCTTCGGCCAAGCTGATCGGCCGCGGCAACGAAAAGGCCGCCGACCAGGCCGCCGTCGATGCCATGCGCACCCAGCTGAACATGCTCGACATCAACGGCGTGGTCGTCATCGGCGAGGGCGAGCGCGACGAGGCGCCGATGCTTTACATCGGCGAGGAAGTCGGCACTGGCAACGGCCCGGCGGTGGACATCGCGCTCGATCCGCTGGAAGGCACCACGCTGACTGCCAAGGACATGCCGAACGCGCTGGCCGTGATCGCCATGGGGCCGCGCGGCTCGATGCTCCATGCTCCTGACGTCTATATGGAGAAGCTCGCCATCGGTCCGGGTTATGCCAAGGACACCGTGACCATGGACATGACCCCGACCGAGCGCGTTCAGGCGCTGGCCAGGGCCAAGGGCGGCGACGCCAGCGACATCACCGTCTGCGTGCTGGAGCGCCCGCGCCATGACGACATGGTCAAGGAACTGCGCACCACCGGCTGCGCGATCCGGCTGATCACCGACGGCGACGTGGCTGGCGTGATCCACTGCGCCGATCCGCTGAAGACCGGCATCGACATGTACATGGGTTCTGGCGGCGCGCCCGAGGGCGTTCTGGCGGCTGCGGCGCTGAAGTGCCTCGGCGGGCAGATCTACGGCAAGCTCCTGTTCCGAAATGACGACGAACGCGGCCGGGCGACAAAGGCCGGGATCACCGACCTCGACAAGGTCTATACCCGCGACGAACTGGTCACCGGCGACGTGATCTTCGCGGCCAGCGGCGTCACCGACGGCTCACTGGTCTCGGGCATCAAGCGCGAGGTCGGCTACGTCACCATCGAGACGATCCTGATGCGGTCGAAGACCGGGTCGGTGCGCCGGATGAGCTATCGGAACCCGACCCGCTGACCGCGACCGATCCACTGGCCTTCCTGGGCGTCGCACGGTCCCTGACCGGGCGGCGCTGGGTCGGCCCCTCGCGCGATGCGGAACGGGCCGCCGAAACCCTGCGACTGGCCACCGGGCAACCGCCCGCACTTTGCGCAGTGCTGGCCCGCTGCGGGGTCGGCGCCACCGAGGCGGACGGGTTCCTTGCGCCGCGGCTGCGCGACCTGCTGCCCGATCCGCTGGTCCTGAAGGACATGGGCGCGGCGGCGGCGCGGCTTCTGGCCGCCGTCGACCGCAGCCAGCGCATCGCCATCTTTGCCGATTACGACGTGGACGGCGGGGCCTCGGCGGCGCTGCTGATCCGCTGGCTGCGCAGCCTGGGGCGGCCGGCGACACTCTATATTCCGGACCGCATCGACGAGGGCTATGGCCCGAACCCACCGGCGATGCAGGCCCTGGCCGCGGCCCATGACTTGATCGTCTGCGTCGACTGCGGCACCCTGAGCCACGCGGCCATCGCCGCGGCGGCGGGCTGCGACGTGGTGGTGCTGGACC
>JBGAOK010000038.1:0-27308 GCA_044221805.1 Meridianimarinicoccus sp. | reverse complement strand
CCGTCCTGGAAGGCGGTTTCTTAACGTCGCGTAATCATTGTTGTGCGAGAACTGTTGCTGCGCCGCAGCATCAGGCCGGGCAGCGGTGGCCTTGCCGGAAAGTCCTGTCCTTGCCTCAACCCGGACCATGCTACCTTAACGTCAAGCGGCGTAGACCACCCGGTTGTCTGCTCGGGCGCTGCCGCTGTCACACGCGCCGATCGCAGCCCAGAAGGATGAAGCATGTTCCTGGTTTTCGCCGCCTGCATGATCAACGACCCCGACGTCTGCCGGGTCCGCTCGATGCCCGTCTACGAACAGGTTTCGCAGATGGGCTGTCTGATGCAGGGGCAACCCACACTGGCGCAATGGGCCTATGACCATCCCGAGTGGCGCGTCCAGAAATGGCAGTGCAGCATGGAAGAGCCCACCTTCGATACGGCCGACGTCGCCGAGTGACACCTGCGGCCCCGCGTGCCGCGTCGCTCAGCCCTTGACCGTATAGGGCAGGGTGCCGCGAAGGTCGGGGTCGATGTGCAGCTGCCGCTCCAGCGGCGGGACCGAGCGCTGGTGGCAATCCGGCCGCTCGCAGATCCGGCAGGAAATGCCGATCGGCTCGAAGGCGCGGGCGTTGCCGATATCCAGCCCGTCGGCATAGACCAGATCGCCGGCGTGGCGCACCTCGCAGCCCAGCCCGATGGCATAGCGCCGGATCGGGGCGTGGAAACTGCCCCCCGATTTCGACACGTCCCGCGCCAGACACAGGTAGCGCACGCCGTCCGGCGTCTGCGCCAGCTGGCGCAGGAAGCGGCCCGGCGCCTCGAAGGCGCGGTGGACGTTCCACAGCGGGCAGGCGCCGCCATAGCGGGCGAATTGCAGGAACGTGGCCGAGTGCCGCTTGGTGATCGTCCCGGCCTGATCCACCCGGACGAAGAAGAACGGGATCCCCTTCGCGCCCGGGCGCTGCATCGTCGAGAGCCGGTGCGCCACCTGCTCGATCGAGGCGCCGAACCCGTCGGCCAGCCGTTCAAGGTCATGCCGGTGCAGGCGCGCCGCGTCCAGGAAGGCGCCATAGGGCAGAAGCGCCGCGCCAGCGAAATAGTTGGCAAGGCCGACCCGGGCGATGTCCCGGGCCTGGTCGGAATGGAAGCGGGCCAGATCCAGCGTCGCCTCGATCAGATCGGCCTGGGTCAGCAGCGCGACCTGATGCAGCAGCTGGAAGGTCACCGTGGCCGGCGTGCCGCGGGTCGACAGGTGCAGGGTCCGGCCCGGCCGGTCGAAGACCCGCAGCGCGTCCTGATCGGCAAAGGCGACCGTGACCCCGATCCGCGCCAGTGCCGCGGTGGCATGGTCGCGCAAGGGGCCGCTGCCGGTCTGCGCGAACCGCTCGGCGGCCCGGTCCACCGCATCGATGTAGTTGTTGCAGTAGTGGAAAAAGTCCCGCACCTCCTCCCACGGGCTCGGGGCGGCGGCGCGGGCAACACCGGTGTCGCGCCCCAGCGCCTCGTCCAGCGAGGCGAGCCGTTCGTGGGTCTGCCGATAGGCCCGGTGCAGTTCTAGGAAGGCGTGCAGCAACGCCGGCGCGTTCGAGGCCGCAAGGCGCAGGTCGGCCAGCGCCGGCGGCGCCCCGGCAAAGACCGGGTCGGCCAGCGCCTCGCGCATGTCCGAGACCAGCCGCTCGGTCTGGCCGCTGCTCAGCTCGGTCACGTCGGTGCCGAATTCCTGCGCCAGCGCCAGCACCACCCCGGTCGAGACCGGCCGGTTGTTGTTCTCCATCTGGTTCAGATAGGGCAGCGACACGCCCAGCTTCTCGGCGAAGTCGCGCTGGGTCAGGTCCATCCGCCGCCGGATCTCCCTGAGCTTCGCCCCCGCATAGAGCTTCTGTCGCGCCATCGGCCCCCTGCCTCTCGGGCTGCCCCGGTCCCGCCCTGCAGGACCGTGGCTGACCAGACTATGCAAGGGCGGCCCTGCGGCGCAAGACGGCGAAGCGTATCAGGCGCCGTTCCGGTTCAGGCCCAGATGGCGCTCGCGCCGGATCACAGCAAGAATCGACAGGGTCCCGGCCAGCGCAGACAGGAACATCGTCCAGAGCAGCGGGAATGCCCCCGCCCCGGGCACCAGCAGCGCCCCTGCCAATGCCGACAGGATGGCGCCGCCGCCAATCATCATCGCGCCGCCCAGACCCGAAGCGGTGCCCGCCAGCCGCGGCCGCACCGACAGCATCCCGGCGGTGGCATTGGGGATCACCATGCCGTTGCCGAGGCCCACGAAGATCATCCCGCCGAAGAACAGCCCGACGCTGCCGAAGCCGGAATGGAACAGCGCCAGGGTCAGGCCAAGCCCGAGGCAGCTGGCAATCGCGCCGGTCAGGACCATCGCGTTGATCCCGTAGCGGACCGAGAACATTCCCGAAACCGCGTTGCCCACGAGATAGCCCACGGCGGGTGCACCGAAGTAGAATCCCAGCACCGCCGGGGTCAGGCCGAAGACTTCGGACCCCACATAGGGCGCGCCGCCCAGATAGGCGAAGAAGGCGCCCGAGGCGAACATGTTCGCGATGTTGTAGCCCCAGAACCGGGGCGACGTGAAAAGCTCGGGCGCTTCGCGCAGTTGCGCCTGGAACCCCGGCGCCGCGCTGTCGGCCCGGGTCTCGCCCAGATCGGCCCAGACCAGGGCGAAGGTGCCGATCCCGAGAAGGGTGAGCAGAACGAAGTTCGACGTCCAGCCGAACGCCTGATCCAGCGCCCCGCCGATCACCGGCGAGACCATCGGCACCAGCGCCATCCCCATGGTGACGTAGCCGATCATCGACGCGGCCTCGTCCTGGGGCACCATGTCGCGGACGATCGCGCGGCTCAGCACGAGGCCCACGACGATCACCGACTGGCCGATCCTGAGCGCCAGGAACGTCTCCACATCCCGCGCGAAGGGCACCGCGGCCGAGAACAGGACAAACAGCCCGACCCCCCACAGGATCACCGGCCGCCGGCCGTAGCGGTCGGACAGCGGCCCGATGACCAGTTGCAGCACCGCGTTGACCGCGAGGTACAGCGTCACCGAAAGCTGCAGAAGCCGGTAATCCGCCTTGAAATAACTGGCCATGCTGGGCAGCGATGGCAGGAAGATGTTCATCGCCGCCGCGGACAGCCCGGCCAGTAGGACCAGAGTCAGAAGGTGTGGCGGGGTGTGCCGGTCAAGGAACCGGACCTGGAGGCGTGGCGACATGGCCGTGCCTAGCGCCTGCCGGGTCGACATGTCCACGTCCTGTGCCTGTCCCGACCCTGTATCTTTGCGACTATGCAATTTGCATAAATATGTCTGCGAACGATTTGCAAATTTTCTCGAAACAGCTTTGTGCAGCCGCGGCACTTGATTAGGGTCCCCCAAAATCAAGGGGAATCCGGTCATGAAGGACATTCTGCAGGAACTGGAGCAGCGGCGGGGGATCGCGCGGCTGGGCGGGGGCCAGAAGCGCATCGACGCGCAGCATGGCAAGGGCAAGCTGACCGCCCGCGAACGGATCGACCTGCTTCTGGACGACAACTCGTTCGAGGAATTCGACATGTTCGTCGCCCATCGCTGCACCGAGTTCGGCATGGAGGAGCAGCGCCCCTATGGCGACGGCGTGGTGACCGGCTGGGGCACGATCAACGGACGGCAGGTCTATGTCTTCAGCCAGGACTTCACCGTGCTGGGCGGGTCGCTGTCCGAGACCCACGGCAAGAAGATCTGCAAGATCATGGACATGGCGATCCAGAACGGGGCGCCGGTGATCGGGCTGAACGATTCGGGCGGGGCCCGCATCCAGGAAGGCGTGGACAGCCTTGCCGGCTATGCCGAGGTGTTCCAGCGCAACGTGCTGGCCTCGGGCGTGATCCCGCAGATCAGCGTCATCATGGGCCCCTGCGCCGGCGGCGCGGTCTATTCGCCGGCGATGACCGACTTCATCTTCATGGTGAAGGACACCTCCTACATGTTCGTCACCGGGCCAGACGTGGTAAAAACCGTGACGAATGAAGTGGTTACTGCCGAAGAGCTGGGCGGCGCCTCGACCCATACCCGGAAGTCCTCGGTCGCCGACGGCGCCTTCGAGAACGACGTGGAGGCGATGACCGAGATCCGCCGGCTGGTCGATTTCCTGCCGCTGAACAACCGCGCCAAGCCGCCGGTGCGGCCGTTCTTCGACGATCCGGCGCGGGTCGAGCCCAGCCTTGACACGCTGGTGCCGAAGAACCCGAACCAGCCCTATGACATGAAGGAACTGATCTCGAAGATCGCCGACGAGGGCGACTTCTACGAGATCCAGGCGGATTATGCGAAGAACATCCTGACCGGCTTCATGCGGCTGGAAGGTTCGACCGTCGGCGTGGTGGCGAACCAGCCGATGGTGCTGGCGGGCTGCCTGGACATCGACAGCTCGCGCAAGGCGGCGCGCTTCGTAAGGTTCTGCGATGCCTTCGAAATTCCGATCCTGACCCTGGTCGACGTGCCCGGCTTCCTGCCCGGCACCAGCCAGGAATACGGCGGCGTCATCAAGCACGGCGCGAAGTTGCTGTTCGCCTATGGCGAGGCGACGGTGCCCAAGGTGACGGTGATCACCCGCAAGGCCTATGGCGGGGCCTATGACGTGATGGCGTCCAAGCACCTGCGCGGGGACTTCAACTATGCCTGGCCGACCGCCGAGATCGCGGTGATGGGCGCCAAGGGCGCGACCGAGATCATCTATCGGGCCGAGCTTGGGGATCCCGAGAAAATCGCAGCGCGGACAAAGGATTACGAGTCGCGGTTCGCGAACCCCTTCGTCGCGGCCGAGCGCGGCTTCATCGACGAGGTGATCATGCCCCAGTCGACCCGCAAGCGGGTGGCGCGGGCGTTTGCCAGCCTGCGCAACAAGAAGCTGACGAACCCCTGGAAGAAGCACGACAACATCCCGCTGTGAGGGCGGAGTGATCCGGGCGGGGGGCCGTGCGGGCCGTGAACGCAAGGGTGGGAAATTGGCAATCGCACCGTTTGCCACCTTGCGTTCGCGACTCGTTCCGGTCTTTCCGGTGCTGCTGCGCTGCCGCGCGCCCGCCTGTCCGGGGCTGTTGCGTGCCCGGGGAGTTTGCGAACGCTAACCGCGGATTAACCGCGGATGTTAAGGAAGGATGAAGACCGATGGCGACCCGGGAGGACGGCAGAGCGCGGACCCGCAGCCCGAGGGCGGCGCGGTGAGCCGCGACGGCTGGCACATCATCGAGACCGACGGGGCTCTGACCCTGACCCGGCGGCTGCCGCCGCGCTTCGACGTGGCGGCGGAAAGCCGCTTTCCGGCGCTGCACCGCCGGACCCTGGCCCATGAGGTGCGCAAGGACCTCTGGCGCTGCCTGAGCCGGCTGCGCGGCTTCGCCCCGGTGGTCGAGCTGCGCCCGGCCGCCGGCGGGCTTGCGCTCCGCGCCGGCGGGCAGGTCGACGGGCGGGTGCCGCCGGGCACCGAGGCGCGACTGGCGGCGCTGCTGGCCGATCCGGCCCGGCGCGCCCGATGGATCGCCCATGCGGCCCCGCGCGGGACGGCCGTTGTCGATGCCGCACCCCGCGCGGCGGTCGGGGAGGCGCGCCCATGATCCCGCCCATGATCAAACACCGGGGCTTTCCCGGCCGGATGCCGGGAACCGACTTCCAGTTCACCATCCGGCGCGGCAACAAGGACGGCGCGACGAAGCTGATCGCGCGCGAACGCTTTGCCGATCGCCGCCATGGCGACCGCGCCGCGGACGAGGCCTTCGTTTCGGCGCTGTGGATGTATTTCGGCGAAGAGCCGTTCCAGCGCGGCAACCTGGATGCCGGGCGGCTGTCGTGGCTGTTCGGCCGCGAGGTGGTGCCGGCCGAGGATCCGTTCGACCCGCAGAGCTATGACGCCTGGTTGCGGCTGGATGCGGCCAAGGCCCGGGCGGCCTTTCCCGGCGCCTTCGACGACCCCGACTGGGAGGCGCGCGAATGAGCATCTGCCCAACGGGTCGGCAAAATACCGCCGGCAGACAATTGCGGGTTGATGAACCCCCTTGCATTGCCGCGGCGCGGCGTGAATGGTGTGGGCGTGACCGGAGAACCACTGGGTTCACCGGATGTAACGAGTGCCCGAGTGCCCCAGCCAGCGGACCTTGTGCCGCAAGCCGGGCGCCTCGCGGGCACCATCCCACCCCCCGCCGCATGTCCTGCCGCCCGCAAGATTGCCGCTCAGGTTCCGGCCTTGCCGCCCTGCGGACGGCTGTCCCCCATGTCCAGATCCGCACTGCCGGACGGCCCCTTGGGCCGGTTCCGGCGCTGCGCCGCCGCACGAAGCAAGAAAGGATGCGTCCGTGTTCCAGAAGATCCTGATCGCGAACCGAGGAGAGATCGCCTGCCGCGTCATCAAGACGGCCCGGAAGATGGGGATCAAGACGGTCGCCATCTATTCCGACGCCGATGCGCAGGCGCTGCACGTGCAGATGGCCGACGAGGCGGTGCATATCGGCCCGCCGCCGGCGAACCAGTCCTATATCGTGATCGACAAGGTGATGGCGGCGATCAAGGCCACCGGCGCCCAGGCGGTCCATCCCGGCTATGGCTTCCTGAGCGAAAACAGCCGCTTCGCGGAAGCTCTTGAGGCGGCCGGCGTGGCCTTCATCGGCCCGCCGGTGAAGTCGATCGAGGCGATGGGCGACAAGATCACCTCGAAGAAGCTGGCCCAGGAGGCCGGGGTGTCGACTGTGCCGGGCTACATGGGCCTGATCGCCGACACCGACGAGGCGGTGAAGATCAGCCAGCAGATCGGCTATCCGGTGATGATCAAGGCCAGCGCCGGCGGCGGCGGCAAGGGCATGCGGATCGCCTGGACCGACACCGAGGCGCGGGAAGGCTTCGAATCCTCGAAGAACGAGGCGGCCAATTCCTTCGGCGACGACCGCATCTTCATCGAGAAGTTTGTCACCCAGCCGCGCCACATCGAGATCCAGGTCCTGGCCGACAAGCACGGCAACTGCGTCTATCTGGGCGAGCGCGAATGCTCGATCCAGCGGCGCAACCAGAAGGTGATCGAAGAGGCGCCCTCGCCCTTCCTGGACGAGGCGACCCGGAAGGCGATGGGCGAGCAGGCCTGCGCGCTGGCCTCGGCGGTGGGCTATGCCAGCGCCGGGACGGTCGAGTTCATCGTCGACGGCAACCGCAACTTCTATTTCCTCGAGATGAACACCCGCCTGCAGGTGGAGCACCCGGTGACCGAGCTGGTCACGGGTGTCGACCTGGTGGAGCAGATGATCCGTGTGGCGGCGGGCGAGAAGCTGCCCTTCACGCAAGCCGACATCAAGCTGACCGGCTGGGCGCTGGAAAGCCGGCTTTATGCCGAGGATCCCTATCGCAACTTCCTGCCCTCGATCGGGCGGCTGACGCGCTATCGCCCTCCGGCCGAGACGCCGGGTTATGGCTCGGGGACGGCGGCCGGCGCGGCCGGGCCGCGGGTCGTGCGCAACGACACCGGGGTCTACGAGGGCGGCGAGATCTCGATGTATTACGACCCGATGATCGCCAAGCTGTGCACCTGGGCGCCGACCCGCCTCGAGTCGATCGAGGAGATGCGGGTGGCGCTGGACAGTTTCGAGGTCGAGGGGATCGGCCACAACCTGCCGTTCCTGTCGGCGGTCTATGACCATGACCGCTTCATCAAGGGCGACATCACCACCGCCTTCATCGCCGAGGAATATCCCGACGGCTTCGCCGGCGTGAGCCTGGACGAGGACGCGCTGCGGCGCGTGGCGGCGGCGGCGGCGGCGATGTACCGGGTGACCGAGATCCGGCGCACCCGGGTGTCGGGCCGGATGGACAACCACGAGCGCAAGGTTGGCGACGACTGGGTGGTGGGGCTGCAGGGCCGGACCTTCCCGGTGACGCTGGCGGCCGACCGCGAGGGCACCACGGTGACCTTCGGGGACGGCGACGCGATCCGGGTGCAGTCGACCTGGACCCCGGGCGACAAGCTGGCGCGGATCGCGCTGGATGGCGGCCGGCTTCTGGTGCTGAAGGTGGACAAGATCACCGGCGGCTTCCGGCTGAGGACCCGCGGCGCCGACCTGAAGGTCACCGTGCGGACGCCGCGGGCGGCGAAGCTGGCCGAGCTGATGCCCGAGAAGGTCCCGGCGGACACCTCGCGGCTGCTTCTGTGCCCGATGCCGGGCCTGATCGTGAAGGTCAACGTGGCGGTGGGCGACGAGGTTCAGGAGGGGCAGGCGCTCTGCACCGTCGAGGCGATGAAGATGGAGAACATCCTGCGCGCCGAGCGGAAGGCGACGGTCGCCAAGATCAATGCCGGGCCGGGCGACAGTCTGGCCGTGGACGACGTGATCATGGAGTTCGAATAGGGCCATGGGCCGGGGGACGCTTCTGTGGGCGGCAAGCGGCGGGGTCCTGGGCCTCGTCGCGCTTGGCCTGTGGCTGGTCCCCTTCGACCTCGGCAGCGTCCAGGTGCAGCAGGCTGCCATCGCGGCCCTGGTCGTGGCCACCGGCTGGTTCGCCGGCTTCATGCTGCGCGAGATCAGCCAGCAGCTGGACCGGCAGGAGCGGCTGCGCGACGCGCACCGGGCCCTGTTCGCCGAGATCAAGCACAATGTCGAGAACCTCGGCTCGGCCGAGGATCTGAACTCCTTCGGCGCGTCCATGCTGGCGCGGATCGTGGAGGGGGACGGGTTCGCCCCCTTCATCCCGCGCGAGCGCAACGACAAGGTCTTTGCGGCGCTCTTGCCGAACATCCATATCCTGCCCCGGGCGACGATCGACCCGGTGGTGCAGTATTACAGCCAGCTGGCGGCGCAGGACGCGCTGGCCGACGACATGCGGGGCGAAAGCTTCAGGACCATGTCGCCCCAGCGCCGGGCCGCGCTCTACGGCGACTATATCGGGCTGAAGCTTCGGGCGCTGGACTATGGCAACGAGGCGCTGGAGACGATCGACGCCTATGCACGGGCCGGTGCCCGGCGGGCCGGGGAAGCGTCGGACCGGATCCGCAAGGCCCGGGCCGAGCGGGTAAAGCGGGAACAGGACGCCGCCGCCGAGGCTGCCGGCGGGGGGGCGGCAGGATGACCGCGCCCTGCCGCCCGGAGCAGAAACACAAAGGCCCGGCACGGGGCCGGGCCATCACGGATGGTCGCGCGCTGCCGCGCCGGGGCGCGGGCGCAGCGGTCTCAGTAGCCGGGTCGTGGCCCGTTGCGGCCCGTGATCGGGGCCGAGGGCACGTCCTTCGGTTCCATTCGCATGTCGCTTGCCATGGTGGACCCCTTCCTGCGGCGCCGGGTCGTCCCGGCCTGGTCACCCTGAGAGATACACCTCGGGGGCCGGAAATTCAACCGCGCTACCCTTCCATGTCGCGCTTGGCGTCGCGGATCTCCTGCCGGCGCAGGGGGGTGCGGTCGATGGTGTTGGTGATCGTGCGCACGTCGGTGGGCGCGGGGCGGCGTAGTTCCACGTCGCCGTCCTTGTCGATCAGCACCACCGAGAAGCCCCGCGGCCGGAGCTGCCGGCGCAATCCGGTCGCCGCGGCGGGGTCGGTGTCGGCGATGACCAGCACGTCGCGCGTGGCGAGGTCGGCCGGGCGTTGTGCCAGCAGCCGCAGCTGTTCGGCATATCGCGGGTCGTCCGGCGTGTCGGCGAAGATCACCAGCGGCCGGGCGATCCACAGGAACCCGGCCAGATCCACGTCGCCGCGCATCACGGTGAAGCCGCCGGCGGCGGATTCGTCGCCGGTGACGGTGGCCTCGGGCGGGGTCTCGGGAACCACCACCAGATCCGGCGCCGCATCCTGCGCGCCGGCGGCGTTCGGGACCGGAAGGCCGGCCGTTGCGGCGACGGCGAGCGCCAGGAACAGCGATTTCATCGGGCCTCCTCGGGGGGTCCACGGCGGGGTCCATGGGCGGGTCCATGGGAGTTCGGCCGGGCGGAACCGTCTGCCGCCGGCCGGACCTTCTGCGAACCATAGCCCCGAACATGACACAGTCCACCGCAACCGGACCAGAGCGGCCGGCGCGGGCAGTCCAACCCTTCGGAACGAAAGGCACGCGCCATGAGCGACAAGCTGGAGACCTGGAAGACCCTTGCCGAGAAGGAACTTCGCGGCAAGCCGGTGGAAACGCTGACCTGGGACACGCTGGAAGGCATCAAGGTCAAGCCGCTTTACACCGAGGCGGATACCGAGGGGCTGGCGCACATGGGCAGCGTGCCCGGCGCCGCGCCCTTCACCCGGGGCGTCAAGGCGACCATGTATGCCGGCCGGCCCTGGACGATCCGGCAATATGCCGGCTTCTCGACCGCCGAGGAATCGAACGCCTTCTACCGGCGCAACCTGGCCGCCGGGCAGCAGGGCGTGTCGGTGGCCTTCGATCTGGCCACCCACCGCGGCTATGACAGCGACCACGAGCGGGTCATGGGCGATGTCGGCAAGGCCGGCGTCGCCATCGACAGCGTCGAGGACATGAAGATCCTGTTCGACGGCATCCCCTTGGACAAGGTTTCGGTGTCGATGACCATGAACGGCGCGGTGATCCCGGTGCTGGCCAGCTTCATCGTCGCGGGCGAGGAACAGGGCGTCGACCGGGCGCTGCTGTCGGGCACGATCCAGAACGACATCCTGAAGGAGTTCATGGTCCGCAACACCTATATCTATCCGCCCGAGCCGTCGATGCGGATCATTGCGGACATCATCGAATACACCTCGAAGGAGATGCCCAAGTTCAACTCGATCTCGATCTCCGGCTATCACATGCAGGAGGCCGGGGCGAACCTGGTGCAGGAACTGGCCTTCACCCTGGCCGACGGGCGCGAATATGTCCGCGCCGCGATCGCGCGGGGCATGGATGTGGACGAGTTCGCCGGCCGGCTGTCGTTCTTCTTCGCCATCGGCATGAACTTCTTCATGGAGGCGGCGAAGCTGCGCGCGGCGCGCTTCCTGTGGCACAGGATCATGTCCGAATTCGGCGCGAAGAAGCCCGGAAGCCTGATGCTGCGCACCCATTGCCAGACCTCGGGCGTCAGCCTGACCGAGCAGGATCCCTACAACAACGTCATCCGCACCGCCTATGAGGCGATGTCGGCGGTGCTGGGCGGCACCCAGTCGCTGCACACCAACGCGCTGGACGAGGCGATCGCGCTGCCGACGGACTTCTCGGCCCGGATCGCCCGCAACACCCAGCTGATCCTGCAGGAGGAAACCGGGGTGACCCGGGTCGTCGACCCGCTGGCGGGATCCTATTACGTCGAGGCGCTGACCGCCGAGCTCTGCGACGCGGCCTGGGCCCTGATCGACGAGGTCGAAGCGATGGGCGGCATGACCAAGGCGGTCGCCACCGGCATGCCGAAGCTGAGGATCGAGGAAACCGCGGCGCGCCGTCAGGCGTTGATCGACCGCGGGCAGGAGGTCATCGTCGGGGTCAACAAGTACCGCAAGGACAAGGAAGACCCGATCGACATCCTGGATGTGGACAACATGAAGGTGCGCGCCTCGCAGATCGCGCGGCTGGAGCAGATCCGCAAGACCCGCGACGAGGCCGCCTGCGCCGCCGCCCTGGCCGAGCTGGAACGGCGCGCGCGGGAAGGCGGGAACCTGCTGGACGGCGCGGTTGCGGCCGCGCGCGCCCGGGCGAGCGTGGGAGAGATCAGCATGGCGATGGAGAAGGTGTTCGGCCGCCACCGGGCCGAGGTCAGGACCCTGGCCGGGGTCTATGGCGCCGCCTATGCGGGCGACGACGGCTTCGCGGCGATCCAGAAGGACATCGATGCCTTCGCCGCCGAGGAAGGCCGCCGGCCGCGGATGCTGGTGGTGAAGATGGGGCAGGACGGCCATGACCGGGGCGCCAAGGTGATCGCCACCGCCTTCGCCGATATCGGCTTCGACGTGGACGTGGGCCCCCTGTTCCAGACGCCCGCGGAGGCGGCGCAGGATGCCATCGACAACGACGTGCACGTGGTCGGCATCTCGTCCCAGGCGGCGGGGCACAAGACCCTGGCGCCGCAGCTGATCGAGGAGCTGAAGGCGCAGGGCGCCGGCGACATCCTGGTGATCTGCGGCGGCGTGATCCCGCAGCAGGACTACGACTTCCTGCACAAGGCCGGGGTGAAGGCGATCTTCGGCCCGGGGACCAACATCCCCGAGGCAGCGCAGTCGATCCTCGGCCTGATCCGGGCGGCGCGGCGGCCGGCCGCGGCGGAATAGGCGGCAGAATAGCTGACGGGGGACGCGGCACCGGCACCGCAGGGGTGGACGCAACGGAAAGACGTTGCGTCATTGCGACCCAAGGAGCGATTGTCGCGTCCCCTCCCCGCGCCCAGGATCGGACCCGCCGGAGGGTCCGGCCAGGGAGGGAACGATGCAGAAGAATGGCGGCGGTCTGCGCCTGATCGCGGCGGTAATCGCCGCGCTGCTGCCGGGGGCGGCGCCGGCCGGCGATCCGGTGCCGGTCGCGGTCTTCGACATGGGGTTCGAGAACTTCAGCCAGGAGGTCGACTATGGCGCGACCAACGCCGCCGAGGCGGCGCGGATCGCGATGCTGTCGGCGCATCTGCGCGAGGTGCTGGCCGCCAGCGGCCGCTACCGGGTGATCGATGCCGGGCCGACGGCGGCGGATCCCCGCGCCAATGGCGATGTCTTCTCGTGCAACGGCTGCGAGGCGCCGCTGGCGCGCGAACTGGGCGCCAGCCGCTCGGTGACCGGACGGGTGCAGAAGATGTCGGTGCTGGTGCAGACGGTGATCCTGCGCGAGCGCGACGCGGCCACGGGCGAGGTGGTCAGCCTTTACCAGACCGACATCCGCGGCAATACTGACGAGGCCTGGCGGCGCGGGCTGGACTGGCTGGTGAAGAACCGCCTGCTGCGCCAGGAGGTGCCGTGAGCGCGGCCGGGTCCGGCCCGGCGCGAGGCCGACAGAACCGGAGGCGAACATGCTCGACCATGTGGGATTTCCCGTCCGCGACTTCGCGGTCTCGACGGCCTTCTACAGCGCGGCGCTGGCGCCCCTGGGCTATGGCCTGGTGATGGCGGTGACCGAGGCGATGACCGGCGGCCATGGCGCCCATGCGGGGTTCGGCGCCGGCAAGCCGGATTTCTGGATCAGTTCGGGACGGACGCCGTCGGGGCCGGTGCATGTGGCCTTCGCCGCCGGATCGCGTGCCATGGTCCGGGCCTTCCACGAAGCGGCGCTGGCGGCAGGCGGCACCGACAACGGCGCGCCGGGGCTCAGGCCCGACTACCATCCCGACTATTACGGCGCCTTCGTGCTCGACCCCGACGGCAACAACATCGAGGCGGTCTGCCACAGCTCGGAATGAGCCGCCCCCTGTGCCCCTCGTGCCTCCCGTGCTTCCCGTGCCGCCCGATCCCGGGCCTGGACGCCGTCCCGCCCCGCCCTTCCGGCGCCGGCTGCGCCGTCCGGTCATGGCTGCGCGGGCCTGCCCGCGCATTTCCCGGGCGCCGCTTTCCCCTTCTTCTTGGCGAAAATACTCCGGGGTCAGGGGCAGAGCCCCCTTGTCCCCGGCCCGCCCCGGGGGCAGACCCCGGACCCGAAGCCCGCGAAGGAGTCCGCCCGTGCCGATCCGCCCCGCCCGCCCCGACGACCATGCCGCCATGGCGGCGATCTGGAATCCGATCATCCGCGACACCACGGTGATCTTCCATTCCACCGAGCGGGACGAGGCCGCCGTCGCCGCCTATGTGGCCACGCGCCGGGCCGCCGGGCGCGAGGTCTGGGTGGCCGAGGCGGCGGGCAGGGTGGCGGGGCTGGCGAGCTATGACCAGTTCCGCGCCGGCACCGGCTATGCCCATGCCATGGAGCACAGCATCCTTCTGGCGCCGGAGGCGCAGGGGCAGGGGCTGGGCCGGGCGCTGATGGCCGCACTCGAGACGCACGCGGCGGCGGCGGGCGCCCATGTGATGATCGCCGCGATCGACGCCGACAATGCCGCCGGGCGCGCCTTCCACGCCGCGCTCGGCTATGTCCAGACCGGCCACATGCCCCAGACCGGGCGGAAGTTCGGCCGCTGGCTGGATCTGGTCTTGATGCAGAAGATCCTCGGCGCCGGCTGATCCGGCTCAGCCCGCTGCGGCGGCGTAGTCGGCCAGCAGGGCGGGAAAGCTGTCCATCGGCGGGAAGCCGGCGAAGCTGTGCCGGGCCGGGGTGACGGCCCAGGGCAGTTTCTCGGCGGTGCAGGTCTCGACGAAGGGGACGAAGCCGGCGGCGTCGTCCAGCAGCGTGGCGCGGACATTCACCACGTCGCCCATGGCCTCGAAGCGGGTGAAGATCCAGCTCAGGCAATGGCCGCAGCCGTGGTGGTGCAATTCGGGCCCGTGGACGCCGCCGATCACCGTCTCGCCCTCGGTCACGGCGAAGGCCGCGGCGGGGTAGAGGCTGCTGAGCGAGAAGGCGCTGGCGGTCATCCGCTGACAGCCGGTGCAGTGGCAGGCGAAGGTGATCAGCGGCCGGCCGGTGACCCGGAAACGGATCCGGCCGCAGCGGCAGCTTCCGGTCGTCGTTGCGGTCGATGTGGTCATGGCGGATCCTCCCCTGACCGGAAGCATAGCATCGGGCGCGGCGCTGGCCAGTCGCGGCAGGGATTCCCGCGGCAAGGTATTCCGGTCGCCGCGCCATCGGGTTAGGCTGGTCCCATGTCGATCTGGTCCCGCATCGCCGACGCGCTGAAGGCCCTTGCCAACGGCGAGGCCCTGTCGGCGGTGTTCGACCGGCTGCGCGCCCCGCCGGAACGGTCGGTCGCCTTCACCATCGCGGTGATCGCGCTGGCGGCGAAGATGGCCAAGGCCGACGGCACCGTCACACGGGGCGAGGTCGCCGCCTTCCGCGAGATCTTCCACATCCCCGCCGCGGAAGAACGCAACGCCGCCCGGGTGTTCAACCTGGCGCGCCAGGACGTGGCCGGCTTCGATGCCTATGCCCGGCGGATCGCGGCGATGTTCGGCGCCGGCCACCAGGCGCTGCGCGACCTGATGGAAGGGCTGTTCTACA
Organism: Meridianimarinicoccus sp.; assembly: GCA_044221805.1. Classification (GTDB taxonomy): domain Bacteria; phylum Pseudomonadota; class Alphaproteobacteria; order Rhodobacterales; family Rhodobacteraceae; genus Meridianimarinicoccus. Next base: position 12,318 of record JBGAOK010000038.1, on the reverse strand, counting down.
TCGCCGTCGCCGATGGCGGCTATCACCCGCACGAGGACGACTTCCTGGCCGAGGTGGCGCGGATCTTCGGCCTGGGCGAGCGCGAGTTCCAGACCATCCGGGCCCGCTTCGCCCCCGACGCCCATCCCGACCCCCATGCGGTGCTGGGTGTCAGCCCCGATGCCGGCCGCGACGAGATCCGCGCGGCCTGGCGCGCGCTGGTGCGCGAGACCCATCCCGACCGGCTGGTCGCCCGCGGCCTGCCGGCCGAGGCGATCAAGCTGGCCGAGAAACGGCTGATCGCAATCAACCGGGCATGGGAAGAGATCAACAAGACGTAGTCTTGCCTCAAGGGGTGGTCGTGTCGGCGAAATGCTGGCGTGCCGGCGACGACCCGCTGCCCGGCGGGTCCGGCATCGGCGTGATCGGGTGGCCTGCGCGGCGCCGGGTCAGAACAGCGCCCGCCGAATGGCGGTCGGTCCGGGTTGCGACCCTGTGGGGCAACGGCTCAGGGCAGATCCCGCGGCCCCTGGGCGAGGGTCAGCGTCACCACCTCGGTCTCGGCCGCCAGGGCGCGGGCGAGCGAGAGGAAGCGGGCCTGGGCCACTTCGCCGAACAGCAGCGCGGCGCGCGGGCCGATGGTCAGCACCAGCCGCTTCTTCTGGGGATGCCAGCGCAGGGTGCCCATCTGTTCGGGCCGTTCGCCGGTGAACATGGCGCCGAAGCGCATCGCCTTGCCGAGGATCTCGGCCTGCAGCACCTCGTCGGGGTCGATCAGCGGCAGCAGCGCGTCGACCCGCGGGTCGGTCCTTGTGTTGCGGTAGCGGTGCAGCAGCGCCAGCGCCAGGAACACCCGGTCGCCATGACTGAGCCCGCCGAAATTCCCCCGCGTGGCATAGTCGAAGCAGACCTCGGCGCGGTAGTCGGGGTGGCTGCGCCAGCTCACGTCGTGCAGGTGGCAGGCGGCGCGCACCAGCCGGAGCCGGCTCTCCGGCGCCCGGGAATAGAGCGGCCGCAGGAAGCGGAACAGCACCGATCCGAAGCCGGGGGCGCGGGCATCGCGGTATTCGGCGTGGCGGCAGGCCTCGATCAGCGGGTCGCGTTCGCGGAGCGTCTGGGGCATCTGCTCGTAGAGCAGGCCTTCGCGCAGGCCGTAGCTGGAGACGTTGACCTCGCGCGGGCGGATCACCCGCATCACCCCGTCCAGCACCTCGACCGCCAGCGGGATCAGCCCCATCCGCTGGGGCGAGACGCCCGAGATCAGGCGCAGCGCTTCCAGGTCGCCGGCCTCGATCCATTTCAGGGTCTTGCGCAGGTCCGCCGGGCGCATCTGGTATTCGTGCAGCACCTTCAGCGGATAGTTCTGCCGCGCCATGTCCAGCCGCGCGATCGCCCGCCACGACCCGCCGACCAGGTACAGCCGTTCCGGCGTCGCGCCGATGCTGTCGATCAGCCGGGCCAGTTCGGTGTCGATATGGGCGCGCAGCGCGCGGCGGTTGCCGGCCAGGTGGCGGATCTTCAGCGGTCCCAGCGCCGAGGTGGCGCGGGTGCCGATCTGGCCGTTCCCGACCGTCGCCATCTCCATCGACGAGCCGCCGATGTCGCAGACCAGACCCTGCGCCCGGGGCCAGCCCAGCAGCACGCCCTGGGCCGAGAGCCGGGCTTCCTCGGCGCCGTCGATGACATAGAGCGACAGCCCGGTCTCGCGCAGCACCTCGTCGCGGAAGGCGGGGCCGTCGGCGGCCTCGCGCACGGCAGCGGTGGCCACCGCGGTCAAGGGCCCGATCGCCATGTCCTCGGCAAGGATCTGGAAGCGGCGCAGGGCGACCAGCGCCCGGCGCTTGCCCTCGGGGTTCAGCAGCCCGGTCTCGCTCATGCCCTCGCCGAGGCCGCACATGACCTTCTCGTTGTAGAAGAAGGCCGGCGACCGGGCGGCACCGTCGAACACCACCAGCCGGACCGAGTTCGAGCCCACGTCCACCACGCCGACGCGTGACAGCCGCCGCACGTCCGGATCGTCGAAGAGCGGCCGGCTGAAGGGGCCCCAATCCTCGGTGACGGGTTCGGTCAGCAGGGTCATCACTCCTCAGCGCGTCGGCGGCACCATGCCGTGCGTCGACGCCACGGTCAACGCTGACCGATCGTCAGGCCGGCGGGCCGGGGCGGGCTATTCGGCCGGGCGGGCCAGCCGCGGCACGTCGTCGGCGCCGGCCGAGCCGCGTCCCGACAGCGAGGGCACTTCCATGAAGAAGCGGTGACAACTGAACAGATCCTCGCCCGGCGCGCCGAGGTCGCGGGTGAAGCAGCCGTCGGGACCCAGCACCCAGCTTTGCGCCCGGTCGCGCAGGTTGGCGGCCATGACCTGGCCGACGATCTGTTCCTTCACGGTGGCATTGTGGCATTCGATCAGCGCTTCGACCCGGCGTTCCAGGTTCCGCCCCATCCAGTCGGCGGACGAGATGAACACCCGCGCCCTGGGCGAGGGCAGGCCGTGGCCATTGCCGAAGCAGACGATGCGGGAATGTTCCAGGAAGCGCCCGACGATGGACTTGACCCGGATGTTCTCGCTCAGCCCCTTGATGCCGGGGCGCAGGCCGCAGATGCCGCGGATCACGCAGAGGATGCGCACCCCGGCCTGGCTGGCGGCATAGAGCGCGTCGATCACCTCGGGTTCGATCAGGGCGTTGAGCTTGATCCAGACCTGCGCCGGCCGGCCCGCCCTGGCATGGTCGGCCTCGGCCGCCAGCATCTCGAGGATGTGGGGCTTCAGGTCGCGGGGCGAGATCGACAGGTTTTCCAGCGCCTGCGGCGGGGCATAGCCCGACAGGTAGTTGAACACCTTGGTGGCGTCGCGCCCCAGCGCCTCGTCGCAGGTGAACAGGCTGAGGTCGGTGTAGATCTTCGCGGTGATCGGGTGGTAGTTGCCGGTGCCCCAGTGGGAATAGGTCACCAGCCGGTCGCCCTCGCGCCGGACCACGCTGGAGATCTTGGCGTGGGTCTTGTAGTTGACGAAGCCGTAGACCACATGGGCGCCCGAACGTTCCAGCATCCGGCTTTGCCGGATGTTGGCGGCCTCGTCGAAGCGGGCCTTGAGTTCCACCAGCGCGGTGACCGACTTGCCGTCCTCGGCCGCCTCGCAGAGCGCGGCGACGATCGGGCTGTCGCGCGACGTGCGGTAGAGCGTCTGCTTGATCGCCAGCACGTTCGGGTCCCGCGCCGCCTGCTGCAGGAAGCGCACCACCATGTCGAAGGTCTCGTAGGGGTGGTGCAGCAGCATGTCCTTCTTCTGGATCGCCCGGAAGATGTCGCCGCCGCAATCCTGCACCCGTTCGGGCATCCGCGGCGTGTAGCTGGGCCACAGCAGGTCGGGGCGCGCGTCGAGGACCAGTTCCTTCAGGTCGACGATGCCGATCATGCCCCTGACCTCGACGGTCTCGTCCTCGGTCACGCGCAGCTCGCGCGAGATCACCCGGCGCAGCTCCTCGGGCGCGCCGGCCGAGATCTGCAGCCGCACCACCTCGCCGCGGCGGCGGCGCTTCAGCGCCACCTCGAATTCCCGGACCAGATCCTCGGCCTCCTCCTCGACTTCCAGGTCGCTGTCGCGCAGCACCCGGAACTGGCAGTCGCCGGTCAGCTTGTAGCCCGGGAACAGGCTGTCGAGATGCAGCAGCAGCAGCTCTTCCAGCGGCAGGAAGCGGTGCTCGCCGGGCTTGGCGGGCAGCGGCACGAAGCGGGCGATCTGCTGCGGGATCGGCAGCAGCGCGCGCAGCTGGCGGTGGTCCGAGCGCCGTTCCAGCATCAGCGCGAGGGTGAAGCCGTTGTTCGGGATGAAGGGGAAGGGGTGCGCCGGGTCGATCGCCAGCGGCGACAGGATCGGGAAGACCTGGGCCAGGAACACCCGTTCCAGATAGTCCCGGTCGGCCCTGGTCAGTTTCGCCGCCTTCAGGATGTGGATGCCGGCGGTTTCCATCTCGGCGCGCAGTTGCACCAGCATGCGCTGCTGGGCCTGCATCAGCTCGCGGGCGTTGCTGCCGATCAGCACGAGCTGTTCGGCCGGGGTCAGCCCGTCGGCGGCCGGGGTGGTGTTGCCGGCGCGGGCCAGTTCGCGCAGGCCGGCGACCCGGACGGTATAGAATTCATCCAGGTTGTTGGCCGAGATCGACAGGAAGCGCAGCCGTTCCAAGAGCGGCACGGCGGGGTTCTCCGCCTCTTCCAGCACGCGCCAGTTGAAGGCGATCCAGGAGAGTTCGCGGTTGAAGAAACGGGCCGGGCCGCCAAGGTCGAGATCGGCCAGCTCGACCGGTTCGGGCGGCGGCGACCTCAGGAAATCGGCAGTCATCGGGAAGTCGCGTCCTCGTGCATGGCCTGGGGCCTGATCGCCGTGCGGGGCGCGCTCAGACGCCGAGCCCGGCAAGGATCTCGGCCGCCAGCGCCCGTGAAACACTTTTGTGACGGCTCAGCGCGGCGCGGTCAAGGGCCTCGACCACGCTGCGCGCGGCGGCCAGCGACCGGTCGATGCGCGGCACCAGGTAGGCGACGGTTTCGGGGCTGACCAGCAGCTGGCGGTCGTCGAACAGCTTCACCAGCGCCATCCGGATCAGGTCGTCGTCGGGCCGGTCGACCAGCGCCACCGGGCAGGCTGTGAGCCGGCTTTCCAGATCCGGCAGGCTGAGCCCCCAGGCGCCCGGCGCGGTCTCGGCGGTCATCAGGACCGCGGCGCCGTCGCTCTGGGCGCGGGACAGCAGGTGGAACAGCGCCTCCTCGCGCGCGGGGTCGCCGGCGACGGCTTCGGCATCGTCCACCGCATAGGCGCGGGGGGGCGTCGCCCCGGCATCCGGCAGCGGCGGCAGCGCGAGGCTGGCGCCGGGCAGCCAGAGCGCGCCGCTGTCCTGCGCCCAGATCGCGGCAAGGTGGGTGCGGCCCGACCCGGCCGGCCCGCGCAGCAGCAGGCGCCCGCCGGGCCAGTCGCGCCAGCCGTCGACCGCCTCGAGCGCGGTCCGGTTCGACGCGGCGGGCAGGAAGTCCGCCCGGGTCATTCCCTGGGCGGCGGGCAGGTCGAGCACCAGTTGCCGCGGCATCATTCCGCGGCGGCGTCCCGCGCCGGAGAGGTTTCGGTCCGCAACGCCTCGTGGCCGCGGTAAAGTCGGCTGTCCAGGTATTCGCCGGCGGCGAAGCGCACCAGCACCCCCAGCGCGGCGGCCAGCGGCACCGCTACCAGCATGCCGACGAAGCCGAACAGGGTGCCGAAGACCGACAGGGCCAGCAGCAGCCAGACCGGGTGCAGCCCGACCGAGGAGCCGACCAGCTTCGGGGTCAGGAAGTTGCCCTCGACGATCTGGCCGAAGAAGAAGATGCCGGCGACCAGCGCGATCTGGAACCAGTCGCCCCAGAACTGGAACAGCGCCAGCCCGATGGCGAGCACCCCGCCGACGATCGAGCCGACCAGCGGGACGAAGGCCAGCATCCCCGCAATCGCGCCGATGACGAGGCCGAAGTTCAGCCCCACCGCCATCAGCGCCACCGCATAGAACGTGCCCTGGATCAGGCAGACCAAGCCCTGGCCGCGAATGAACGAGGCCAGCGTCTGGTCGATCTCGCCGGCCAGGCGGCGGATCACCGGGGCATGGTCGCGGGGCAGCAGCCGGTCGACGCGCGCGACCAGCTCGTCCCAGTCGACCAGCAGGTAGACGCTGACCACCGGCACCACGAAGAACAGCAACAGCACGTTGACCACGCTGACCGCCGAACTGAGCACGGTGTTCACCAGCTCGGCGCCCTTTTCCTTGATGCTGTTGCCCACCGCCGCCAGCGTGCCGCCCGCCGCCGACTCCGGGTTCAGCCCGCCGGGAATGGTCCGGTCGAGGAAGCTGCGCAGGTTGCCGACCAGTTCGGGCGCGGCGTTCACCAGATCGATGCTCTGGCGCACCAGGGTGGGGATGACCGCGAGGCCAAGGAAGACCACCACCAGCAGGAAGCAGACCGAGATGATCGCCACCGACAGCGCGCGCGACAGGCCCATCGCCTCGAGCCGGTCGGCGACCGGGTCGAGCAGATAGGCCACCGCGGCGCCGAGGACGAAGGGCAGCAGCACGTTGCCCAGCGACCACAGCACCACGAAGAGCACCACGGCGGTGATGCCCCAGTAGCGGATCTGCTTTTCGACCGGCAGCGCCATTCCGACCCCCTCGGATTCGGCCCAACCATCGCCCAAGGCCCCTGACCGTGCAAGTGCAGAACCCGTGCTGCGGTTCCGCTCTCTTGTGCGGCGGCAGGGGATGGCCTAATCGGGCGCAAACCTGATCCGCCAGAGGGGGCCCCATGCGCCTGAGCCGCTATTTCCTGCCGGTCCTGAAGGAGACGCCCGCCGAGGCGCAGATCGTCAGCCACCGGCTGATGCTGCGCGCGGGGATGATCAAGCAGCAGGCGGCGGGGATCTATTCGTGGCTGCCGCTGGGCTTCCGGGTGCTGAAGCGGATCGAGACCATCGTGCACGAGGAGCAGCAGCGCGCCGGGCATATCCCGATGCTGATGCCGACCCTGCAATCGGCGGATCTGTGGCGCGAGAGCGGCCGCTATGACGATTACGGCGAGGAGATGCTGCGCATCAAGGACCGCCACCAGCGCGACATGCTCTATGGACCCACCAACGAGGAGATGGTCACCGACATCTTCCGCAGCCATGTGGGCAGCTATCGCGACCTGCCGCTGACGCTCTATCACATCCAGTGGAAGTTCCGCGACGAGATCCGGCCGCGCTTCGGGGTGATGCGGGGACGCGAGTTCCTGATGAAGGACGGCTACAACTTCGACCTGACCAAGGAAGCGGCGCTGCACGCCTATAACCGGCATCTGGTGAGCTATCTGCGCAGCTATGAACGGATGGGGCTGCAGGCGATCCCGATGCGCGCCGATGGCGGGCCGATCGGCGGCGACTATACCCACGAATTCCTCGTGCTGGCCGAAACCGGCGAATCCGAGGTGTTCTATGACAGCGAGATCACCGACCTGACCTTCGGCGACCGCGCCATCGACTATGACAGCGTCGAGCAGTGCCAGGCGGTGCTGGAGGAATTCACCTCGCGCTATGCCCGCACCGACGAGACCCATGACGAGGCCCTGTTCGCCCAGATCCCCGAGGCGCGCCGGCGCAGCGCAAGGGGCATCGAAGTCGGGCAGATCTTCTATTTCGGCACCAAGTATTCCGAGCCGATGGGCGCCACGGTGCAGGGGCCGGACGGCAACAAGGTGCCGGTGCACATGGGCAGCCACGGCATCGGCGTCAGCCGGCTGCTGGGCGCGATCATCGAGGCGAGCCACGACGACAAGGGCATCATCTGGCCCGAGGGCGTGACCCCCTTCCCGGTGGGCATCGTGAACCTGAAGCAGGGCGACGCGGCGGCGGATGCGGCCTGCGAGGATCTTTACGGGAAGCTGATGGCGGCGGGGCTGGAGCCGCTCTACGACGACCGCGACGAGCGCGCCGGGGCGAAATTCGCCACCATGGACCTGATCGGTCTGCCGTGGCGGATCACCGTCGGGCCGCGCGGGCTGGCCGCGGGCGTGGTCGAGCTGACCAGCCGGAAAACCGGCGAAAGCGTCGAGCTGACCCCGGATGCCGCGGTGGCCCGGGTCGCAGACATCTATCGGGGGGTTTGAGCCATGGCGAGGTGGAAGCTGATCCCTGCCGCGCTGGCGGCGGCGTTGAGCCTTGCGGCCTGTGCCAACAGCGGCGCCCAGGCGCCGATCATCGTCGACGGGCCGAAGGGCCCGCAATACGAGCAGGATCTGGCCGAGTGCCGGGCGCTGGCCAGCCAGCGCGTTCCGGTCGACGGCAACCAGGCCACCACCGCGGCGGTGCTGGCCGGGGTCGGCGCCGTGGTCGGCGGGTTGAACAACGGCGCCAGCGGCGCGGCGGCCGGTGCGGCGATCGGCGGCGGCACGGGCCTGGGCGGGGCGGCGCTGGACAGCCAGCAGCAACGCTCGGACATCGTCCGGCGCTGCATGGTCGGCCGGGGCCACAATGTCGTCGGCTGAGGCCGCCGGAGTGTCGGGCGGCACCGGGCGGGCATGACCGGACCGCGGCCCTTCGCCTCGCACGAACGGATGATCGCCTGGCGCTATCTGCGCTCGTCCCGGGCCGAGGGCGGCGTCAGCGTGATGACCTGGATCTCGCTGATCGGGATCGCGCTGGCGGTCTTCGCGCTGATCGCCACGCTGGCGGTGCGGTCGGGCTTCCGGGCCGAATTCGTCGACACGATCCTGGGCGCCAATGCCCATGTGACCTATTACAGCGTCGTCTATCTGGACGATGCCGAACAGCCCAGCAACGCGATCCGCGACTATGCCACCGTGGCCGAGCGGATCCGCGCCGTGCCCGGCGTCACCCACGCGGCGCCGGTGGTGCTGGGTCAGGTGCTGGCCAGCGGCACCGGCCGCAATGTCGGCGTGCAGGTGATCGGCATGGACGCGGCCGACCTGCAGACCCTGCCGCGCATCGTCGACCCCGAGACCGGCGCCGGCGACTTCGCCCGCTATGGCGAGGGCGTCGCGGTGGGCGCCGGGGTCGCCCGCGCGCTGGGACTTGGCCCCGGCGACCGGATCCGGATCCTGTCGCCCGAGGGCGCCAAGACCCCCTTCGGCACCTCGCCGCGGGTCGGCGCCTACGAGATCACCTATGTCTTCTCGGCCGGGCGCTATGACATCGACAACACCCGCATCTACATGCCCTTCGCCGAGGCGCAGCGGTTCTTCAACCGCGACGGCGTCGCCGACGAGATCGAGATCCGCGTCGCCGACCCCGAGGCGGTCGATCAGGTGATGCCGGGCCTGTGGCAGGCGGCCGAGCGCGGCGGGCTCTACCAGACCTGGCGCGAGGCGTCGGGGTCGTTCCTGCGCGCGCTGAAGGTCGAGGACAACGTGATGTTCGTGATCCTGTCGGTGCTGGTGCTGATCGCCACCATGAACATCGTCTCGGGCCTGATCATGCTGGTGAAGAACAAGCAGAGCGACATCGGCATCCTGCGCACCATCGGTCTGACCGAGGGCGCGATCCTGCGGATCTTCTTCCTGTGCGGCGTCAGCGTGGGCGTGATCGGCACCCTGGCCGGGGTGGTGCTGGGCTGCCTCTTCGCGCTCTACATCGACCCGATCTTCGCGCTGGTGAACCGGGTCTCGGGCGGCGGGGTCTGGGATCCGGCGATCCGCGGCATCTATTACCTGCCGGCGCGGCTGGAACTGGCGGACGTGCTGTCGGCGGTGATCCTGGCCCTGACGCTGAGCTGCATCGTCACCATCTTCCCGGCGCGCCGGGCAGCGCGGATGAACCCGGTCGAGGCGCTGCGCCATGAATGAGCCGGTGCATGAGCCGGTGCTGGTGCTGGAGGGCGTCGAGCGCACCTACAACCCCGGCAAGCCCTCCGAGGTCCGGGTGCTGCGCGGTACCGCGCTGAGCCTTGCGGCGGGCGAGATGGTGGCGCTTGTGGCGCCGTCGGGGGCGGGGAAGTCGACGCTTCTGCATGTGGCGGGGCTGCTCGATCGGCCCGACGCGGGCGAGGTGCGGATCGCCGGGCAGGCGACGGGGCCGCTGGGCGACGGCGCGCGGACCCGGATCCGGCGCGAGACGGTGGGCTTCGTCTACCAGTTCCACCACCTGCTGCCGGAATTCACCGCGGCCGAGAACGTGATCCTGCCGCAGCTGGCCCGCGGCACCGGCCGGGCCGAGGCGGCGGCGCGGGCGGCGGCGCTGCTGGACCGGGTCGGGCTGGCGGCGCGGGCCGAGCATCGCCCGGCCGCCCTGTCCGGGGGCGAACAGCAGCGGGTGGCGTTCTGCCGGGCGCTGGCCAATGCGCCGCGGATCCTGCTGGCGGACGAGCCGACCGGCAACCTCGACCCGGCCACGGCGGCGCGGGTCTTCGACGAGATGCTGCGGCTGGCGCGCGACACCGGTCTGGCCGCGCTGGTGGCCACCCACAACCCCGAGCTTGCGGCCCGGATGGACCGGACGCTGCGGCTGGAGGCGGGGCGACTGGTGCCGGTCTGATTGGCTGCCTGACGGGGAGACCGGCGGGGAGCGTGACGGGCAGGGCTCAGCCCTTCAGGGTCAGGACCACGCCGGCGGCCATGGTGGCCAGCCCCAGCGTCCGCCCCGGCGTCAGCGGCACCGCGGCGGCGCCGAACAGGCCGAAGCGGTCGATCAGCGCCGAGGAGACGAGCTGGCCCAGCAGCACGCAGAAGACCGCGTTGCCGACCCCGAAGCGCGGCGCGATCCAGGTCACCGACAGGACGTAGAACGCCACCAGCATGCCGCCCAGGTAAAGGTGCCACGGATGCCCGGTGAGCGTTGGCAGCGGCCGCGGCACGGTCAGCAGCGCCGCCGCGAGGGCGCAGGCGAAGGCAACCGCGAACAGGATCGCCGCCGCCGCGGCCGGGGCGCCGATCCGCTGCCCCAGCGCGGCGTTCAGCGCCGCCAGCAGCGGGATGCCGAGGCCGGCGGCGAACATGATGGCGGCGTGGCGCAGGGTCTCGGACATCGGTGGGCTCCGGTGTTGGCGACGGGCCATCGGTGACGGAATGCAGTGGCCGAGACAAGGTCCAGGGGCTAGACTAGCTGAAAACAGCGGCAGACGGGCGGCATGCCCGGGACCAGAGGCAGGAGGGGCAGGATGCAGAGGCTCATCTGGACGGGCGGGGCGGTCGTGATGACGCTGGGGCTGGTGGCATGCACCGCGGAGCCCGAGGTTGCGCGGCGTGAATACGCCAACACGTTCAAGGAATACTGTGCGGTCTGCCATGGCTCGGGCGGGCGCGGCGACGGGCCGGCCGCGGCCGGGATGAGCCCGCGGCCGACCGACCTGACCCGGCTGTCGGCGAACAACGGCGGCACCTTCCCGATCGTCGCGGTGATGAACCAGATCGACGGCTATCGCAGCGGCCCCCGCGCCATGCCCGAGTTCGGTGCCTACCTGGTCAACGACCGCTCGGTCATGGTCGAGACCGCGCCGGGCGAATTCACCCCGGCGCCGGAACGGCTGGCCGGCATGGCGGACTACATCCGGTCGCTGCAGACCCCGTGACCGGGGCGTGTCTGCGACGCTGATCCCGGCACCGCGACGCGACCGGGTGCCTGCTCAGTTGCCCCCGGCCGTGCCCCCCGACCTGTTGACGGTGCCGAGGCTGGTGCGATTGTCCACCCTGAGATTGGCGCGTTTCGGCGGCTGAAGCTGCATGCCATAGGGCGAGGGTGTCAGAACGGGCGCGGCCGCAATGCCGCCTGCCCTGGGCATCGCACCCGCCCCCGGCGTCCCTGCACCGGGAAGCGGCATGTAGCCCTGCGCCGCGGCCCCGACCGCGGTCCGCGGCACCAGCTCCTGCACTTGCCCGTCGGCGAACGGGTCATCAAGCTCGGGGTCGCTGCGCAACGAGTTGTTGCCGAATCGGTTGTTGTCGAACGGATCGGCGCCGTAGGGACCATAGCGACCCATGGTCCGTGACGTGTCCCGGCCTCCGACCGGCAAGCCTGCACCGGGGCCGAAGGGCTGGCCGCTCCAGATCCGATCCGCCGGGTTGGTTATCGCATCACGGGTTCCGTAGCGCATTCCGTAATAGCCGCTGTCCTGCGCGGCGACGGGCAGGGAAAGGCCCGCAGCGACCGCCAGCGCGGCCGCGGCGGTCAGGACTCGGGGCAAGGGCAGCCTGGGCATGGTCCGGATCTCCGACTCGGGGTCCGGACGATCATAGACCCTTCCTGCCGGCTTCCCAACCGGCACCGCGGCGGGCGGCCAGCACGGTTTCTGGGGTCAGTCCCGAAATCTCGAGGATCAGCTTGCGTTTCACCGCCTCGGCAAAGCGGGTGCGGTCATCGGCGGCGACCACGAAGGCGCCGGGGCCGCCGATGATCAGGCGTTCGTACTGGGCGACCAGATCGCCCCGGCCCGGCGGGCCGTTGCAGGACAGGCAGACCACCGGCAGGCCGTTGATGGTGATGCCCGCGTCCAGCACCGCCGCCCGCGCCTCGGCGATGCTGGCGCCCTCGTAGGAATTGGCGCTGTCGCCCGAGAAGTCGATCACCCGGCGCAGCCCGTCGACGCCGTTGGTCTCGATCAGCTCCTTCGCCGCCAGCAGCGCGTCGCCGATGGCGTTGCGGCCGAAGGCGCTGCGCGGGGTTTCCTGCAGGATCTCGGCGAAGGCCGCGGCGTCCGGGGCACCGGCGATCCGCGACCAGGGCGCGATCACGGTCTGGTCCGCGGCCCATTCCACGTAGGTCACCACGATGCTGCCGAGCGTGGTCTCGGCGATCGCCGCCAGCACCTCGGGGTCGGTCAGCGCGCCGGCATAGCCCTC
>JBGAOK010000037.1:0-27728 GCA_044221805.1 Meridianimarinicoccus sp. | reverse complement strand
CGGCATAGATCGGGCGCAGATTCTGTCGACCGAGACCGGCTGCGACTTTCGCAACCGCTCCGGCACGGTGATCTACACCTCGTGCGAGGGTCTGCCCGGGGTTTCGGGCGCGCCGGTGCTGCAACGGATCGGCGGCCGGCTGGCCGCGGTCGCGGTGGCCTCGGCGGTCATCGCCAAGCGCAAGGTGCCGGTTGCGCGCGGCGCGCTGCTGGCCTCGGAAGCGACACTCGGCCGGCTTCTGCTTCTGGGCCGGGTGGCGGCCAGCGACACGTCGGGGGCGATCTTCGCCATGGCCGGACCCGATGCGGCGACCGGGTCCGCAGCGGACGCCGCGCCCGTTCCGGCCGGCGTCGACCCCTTGAACTGATCGACGCGCTTCCCAGATCTGCGCTGTCGGGCCGCCGCATCAGGGGCCCGGTACAGCCCGGCGGCTGTCCCGCGGGAAGCCGCCCCTGTTGTCGCTCAATGGAGGATGACCATGCGCCAATTCGATCTTGCCCCGCTCTATCGCGCCACCGTCGGCTTCGACCAGGTGGCGGACATCATGGACCGGCTTCTCACCACCGAAGTCGGCCAGTCGAGCTATCCCCCGTACAACATCGAGAAGACCGGCGATGACGCCTGGCGCGTCTCGGTGGCCGTGGCCGGCTTTGCCGAAACCGACCTGACCGTCGAGGTGCGCGAGAAGGCCCTGATCGTGGCCGGCCGCAAGTCGGCCGAGGACAAGGCCCGCAGCTATCTGCACCGTGGCATCGCCACCCGCGCCTTCGAGCGCCGCTTCCACCTTGCCGACCATGTCCGCGTCACCGGCGCCACCCATGCCGACGGCATGCTGAACGTGGATCTGGTGCGCGAAGTGCCCGAGGCGCTGAAGCCGCGCCAGATAGAGATCGCCCGAGGCGACGCCCGCGCGATCGACGTGGCGGCCGAAGCCAGGTCCGTCAACTGATCCGCGGCTGACCGCACCCGGCCGGGGACACCCATCCCCGGCGGGATCCTTGGCACTTCCGTCCCTCGCCCGCGCCCTCCGGCGCGGGTTTTTTCGTTTCGTCCCAGGGGTCAGCGGCGATTTCTCCGTGTGTCTGTCATCCTCCGGCGCTAGCGTCGCGACAAAACAACCGGAGGAGGTTCCATGCTGGGCATCGCCCTATCCCTGATCCTGCTGATGTATCTGGCCTATCGCGGGGTCAGCGTGCTGATCCTGGCGCCGCTTCTGGCGCTGCTCGCGGCGGCGCTGTCCGGCGGGGTGCCGATCCTTGCCACCTATACCCAAGTCTTCATGAAGGCGCTGGGGGGCTACGTGATCAAGTTTTTCCCGCTGTTCCTGCTGGGCGCCATCTTCGGCAAGCTGATGGAAGTCTCGGGTTCGGCCCGCTCGATCGCCGCCTGGATCGTTGACCGGGTCGGCGAGAAGCAGGCGGCGCTGGCGGTGGTGCTGGCTTGCGCGGTGCTGACCTATGGCGGGGTCTCGCTCTTCGTGGTGGCCTTCGCGGTCTATCCGATCGCCGCCTCGCTGTTCGTGCGGGCGGGCTATCCCAAGCGCTTCGTGCCGGCGGTGATCGCGCTGGGGTCGTTCACCTTCACCATGACGGCGCTGCCGGGCACCCCGGCGATCCAGAACGCAATCCCGGCGCCCTATTTCGGCACCGACGCCTTCGCCGCGCCGCTGCTCGGCCTGATCGCGGCGGCGATCATGTTCTTCGGCGGTGTCGGCTGGCTGAACTGGCGCATCGCGCGCGCCCGGGCGGCGGGCGAAGGCTATGGCGAGACCGACGATTATTCGAAGCTGGCCGGGTCGGACATCGGCGTCGGTACCGGCGGGCCCCATATGCTGGTCGCCTTCCTGCCGATCCTGATCGTGATCGGGCTGAACTACGCCATGTCGCGCCATGTGCTGACCGGGCTCGACTTCGGCTATCTGGACGAGAACATCTACGGCACCATCAAGATCGACGAGGTGCGCGGGCTCTGGGCGATCATCGCCGCCCTGTTCGCCGCGATCCTGTCGATCATCGGGCTGAACTTCACCACCTTCTCGGGGCGGCTGAACGAGACGCTGACCTCGGGCGTTACCGGCTCGTTCCTGCCGATCTTCAACACCGCCTCCGAGGTCGGCTATGGCACGGTGATCTCGACCCTGCCGGCCTTCCTGCTGATCAAGGAGGGCGTGACCGGCATCATGCCGGAATACCCGCTGGTGTCGCTGGCGATCGCGGTCAACGCGCTGGCAGGGATCACCGGGTCGGCCTCGGGCGGGTTGTCGATCGCACTTGAAGCGCTGGGGGAAACCTATGTGCGGATGGCCGAGGCGGTGGGGCTCAACCCCGAACTGATGCACCGGGTCGCGGCGATCTCGTCCGGGGGGTTCGACTGCCTGCCGCACAACGGCGCGGTCATCACGCTGTTCGCCATCACCGGACTGAACCACCGGAAATCCTACCCGGACATCTTCGTGGTCGCGGTGGTGGTGCCGGTGATCTCGCTGGTGACGATCATCCTGATCGGCAGCACGGTCGGGTCGCTCTGACCGCTCGCCGTCTGCTGCAGAAGGCAAAGGGCCCGCGGCGACCGCGGGCCCTTCGTCGTTCCGGGGGGCGGGATCAGCCGCCGATCTTGCCGATTGTGAAGAACATCGTCTCGCCCGAGCTGTCGTCGACGCCGTCGTTGTCGGTCACCACCCATGCGGTGCCATCCGCGGCGATGGCCAGGCCTTCGACCTTGTCGAGGACATAGCCGCCGGTTGCCTTCAGGTCGGGGATCAGGTCGCGCACATCGGTCTTGGTGACCACCGGGATCTCGGCGGCGTCCAGCGCCACCGGCTTCAGCTCGGCCACCGGCACGCGGGTGATCTTCTTGGTCGCTGCAGCATCGCCCACAAGGTTGTCGCGCTCGACCACGTAAAGGTAGTCGCCGTGCAGCACGATCTCGCTCAGGCCCATCCAGCCCGCTTCGGACTTGTCCAGCGGGTAGTGAACCGCGCCCCAGGTCTCGGCCTCAGTGTCATAGGCGAGCAGCTTGACCAGACCTTTCGGATCGTTGCTCCATCCCCGCTGCACCGCCAGCCAGAGGGTGTTGCCCGCGACCGCAATGCCTTCGAAGCCATAGCGGGTCTGCACCCCGGCCAGTTCCTCGGGCAGGGCGATCTCGTCCTCGATCACGCCGTCTGCATCCACGTGGTAGATCGCGCCGGGGATCAGCCGGTCGGCGCGGCCTTCCGAGGCCAGCCAGAAGCCGCCCTCGCCATCCAGCGCGATGCCCTCGATGTCGAGCTTCTGCGCCGGATGACCGCCGCGGGTCACCGGGATCGCGGCAGTGATCCGGGCCGGCCGAATCGCGGGGTCGATCCGGAAGATCCGCGGCTGGCCGCCATAGACGCTGTCGCTGACCGCCCAGAGGCTGCCATCGGCATCCGCCGCCAGACCCGACAGGGCGCCCCAGCCGGTCAGTTCGGCCATGCCGGCCGAGATCAGCATCGGATAGGCTGCCGGCGCCGCCTGGTACTCGTAGATCATCACATGGCTGCGCGCGCCGCCGTCCTCGCCCAAATCTTCCTCGTTGGCCGAGACCATGAGGTTTCGGGCGGGAATGGTGACATAGCCTTCCGGACCAATGCCCGACGGCAGGATCTGCGTCAGCACCGGCGCGGACGGATCGGTTGCATCATAGACGCCCACCGCCGACGCGCGCTCGGCGCCAATGAAGATCATCTTGGTGCCGCCGAAGGTCCCGGTGGCCACCGACTCGGGCTCGACGCCCTTGTTTTCGGACCGGCCCTCGGGGTAGTGGCCGGCCTCGACCAGGGCGTGCTCGAGGCTGGGGCCGCTTTCGTAAAGGACGCTGCCGTCCTTGTTGAAGATCGTCCAGCTGCGGCTGCCGCCGTCCATGTCGCCTTCGTTCGCGGTGGCGAAACGGGTCTCGTCGAGCCATTTCACCGAATCCGGCTCGCGCAATACGGCTTCAAGCTTGCCGTCGAAGATCAGTGCGTCGTCCTCGACCACGTCGATGCCTTCCAGATCGACGGCGCCGGCCGGGAAATGGGCCAGCACCTTGCCGTCGCGGGACACGATGGCGATGTGGTTGTTTTCCTGCAGGGTCACGACGGTCTCGCCGGCGGCGTTGATGTCGACGAATTCGGGCTCGGGATCCTCGGGCGCGATCTGCGCCAGCCCGGTCAGATCCACCTTGCGCAGCGTGGCGCAAGCGGCGGTGTTGTCCGCAAGGTCGACCTGCACCAGATAGCCCGCCGGAAGCTGGCCGACCCGGCCGTCGCCGGCATCCTCGTCGCGTTCGTTCTCGACGGCGATGGACAGGAAGCTGCCCTTGGCGTCGCGGGCGACGCTGTCGGGCTGGCCGCCCAGATCGCAGGACGCGACCTCGGCCTTGCTGTCGAGATCGACCACGGCCAGGCGCCCCGACGGGTTGGCATAGCTTTCCGAGGTATTCACGGCGACATAGGCGCGCCGGCCCACCACGGTGACCGAGGTCGGCTCACCCTTCATGTCGACGGTGCCGAGCGGCTTCGGCGCCTTCGGATCGGTGATGTCGATCAGCCCGATCACGCCGAGCGGGCTGTCGGTATAGACCAGCGTCATGCCGTCCTCGCTGGCGGCGATGATCTCGGCCGAGGTGGCGCGCGCGGTATCGCCGCCCTCTGCCATGTTCGAGACCACCGGGAAGGACGCGATGCGGTTGAAGTTCATCTCTTCGGCGAAGGCGCCCCCGGCAGCAAGCGCGAGGACCGAGGTAAGGCAAGTGACGCGGGTCATGGGTGTCCCCTCTGAGGTGTCCGGGTGCGAGACCTGAGGGGCTTTCGTGACGCGAGTGTCACAGTTTTGCGGCGGTTTCGTGAAGATGCTCGGCAGCGGAGGGATCAGGTCACGGGCCGCGCCAGCAGGGCTTCAGGTCGCCCGGTGCCGGGGTCGCTTCATGGATGGCCCGGGCGATCGCGCGGGCCAGGCAGACCGCGGCGGCATGGCCCAGCTGGAACGGCGTCTCGACCGGATCGGCCGGCGACCGCGCGCCGGTCGAGACCGCAAAGATCAGGTCGCCGTCAAGAAGGCTGTGGGCGGGCACCAGCGCCCGGGCCATGCCGTCATGGGCGGCGACGGCCATGCGCGCGGTCTCGGCCTTGGTCAGGGCGGCATCGGTCGCCACGATGGCGATCGTGGTCGCCTCGCCCGGCCGGGCGTGCAGCCGCGGCATCTCGGGCGGGGGCGGGGCCGGGTGCGGCCCGAGCCCGCCGAATTCGCCGTCGATCTCGAAGGGCGCGGCCCAGAAATGCCGGCTGTCCCCCACCGTGGCCGAGCCGAGCGCGTTGACCGCGACCAGCGCCCCCACCGTGAAGCCACCCGTGACCAGCGAGGCCGAGCCGAGCCCGCCCTTGAAACTCGCAGTGCCGGCGCCGGTGCCGGCCCCGGCGCTGCCAAGCGCGAAATCGACGCCCGCCGCCGCCAGCGCCGCGGCGCCGAGGTCGCGGTAGATGGTGGCCACCGCCGACTTGTCGCCGCCGTTCAGCAGGTCGAACAGGATTGCGCCCGGCACGATCGGCACCTTCTGGCCGCCCACGTCGAAGCCGCGCCCGGCCGCGCGCAGGGCGGCGCGCACCCCGTCGGCCGCGGCGAGCCCGAAGGCCGAGCCCCCGGACAGCACCAGCGCGTCGATCCGGCTGACCAGCTTGTCCGGCGCCAGAAGGTCGGTCTCGACCGCGCCGGGGGCGCCGCCCATCACATGGACGCCAGCGGTGAAGGGCGCATCGGCGGTCAGCACCGTGGTGCCGGACTTCGCCCGCAGGTCGGCGGCATGGCCGACCCTCAGCCCCGCGACATCGGTGATCAGGTTCCTTGGTCCCGGCCGCATCCCGTCCCCGCGTCTGTCCCTGTGCCTTGTCCCGGCCCGAGCCTGTGCCCGGCGCGCGCCCGGGTCAATGGCCGCCCGGTCCGACGATGTTGCCGCAGGGCCTGCGCGTCGGGTTTGTCCTCTGCCGGGTTGCCCGCTATGGTCTGGCCATGGTGGAAAACGACGTGGCACCACCGGGCCTTCCGCGCTGCCGCGGAACCCCGGCTCCGGTGCCCGCGGCAGGGGATGTGGACGGAAGATGCGGACTTTCAAATGGGCGTTCTGGACCCTTGTGGCGCTGGTCGCAGGCGGCTTCCTGATCTACACGCTGCCCTCGAACGACATCGTGCGGATCGTCGGCAGCGAGGTGCGCCGGGTCGAGATCGGGCCGAACGGCCTGTTCTGGGCCGGGGGCGAACCGACCGACCCGAACTCGGGCAACCGCGACGTGAAGTTCATCAGCGCCGTGATGGAGAACGGCCGCACCAGGGTCTATCGCAACGAGGACACCGGCTGGGGCTGGCCGCTCTACTACAAGTTCAACTCGGCCGATGTGCAGGCCGAGGCGGCCAACCTGACCTCGAACCTGCAGTCCCCGGTCTGGGTGCAGGTGCGCTATTACGGCATCCGGTCGAACCTGTGGTCGATCTATCCCAACGTCCTGAGCCTGTCGAAGGTCGAAGGTCCGGACGTGACCATCATTCCCTGGACCCGGTATGTCGTGATCGGCGGGCTGGTCGCCCTGCTGATCTTCCTGCGCTACGCGCTTTTGCGATTCTGGCGCAACCGGGTCGATCCGATCGTGGCCGATGTGTCCTCGGCCTTCGAGACGGACGAACCTGACCGTGTGCACCCGGTTCGCGGCGGCGCGAACGCTTCCGGGAATGGTTCGAGCTGTTCGGCTGAGGCAGAACCGGGGCGCGGCGGGGGAAGGGTGGCCCCCTCGAGCTGATGCGCTTGCCGGGGGTTGGGCTGGCGCCGCTGACGCGGCGCGGGTCCGCCGGCGCGACGGCCGGTCACGACCGCCCGGGGTCACGCCGCGCAGGCGTTCGACCGCCGGCGCAGCATCTCGATGGTGGCCAGAAGCGCGGTCGAGACCGCCACGAGGATCGTCGCGACGGCGAGGATCGAGGGGCTGAGCTGTTCGCGGATGCCGTTCCACATCTGGCGCGGGATGGTCTGCTGTTCCGGGCCGGCGATGAACAGCACCACCACCACCTCGTCGAACGAGGTGACGAAGGCGAACAGGGCCGCCGACACCACCCCGGGCAGGATCAGCGGCATCGTCACCTTGAAGAAGCTGGTCACCGGCGCGGCGCCGAGCGAGGCGGCGGCGCGCGACAGGGAACGGTCGAGCGGTCGGCGTGGTCGCCGTGATGATGACGAAGAGGATCCCCAGCACGCATGCGCGAGCACTCCATGCCGATATAGGTCCCATAGAGCCCGGTCGCCGAATAGAAGAAGAACAGGCCGGTGGCGGTGATGATGATCGGCACGATCATCGGCGACAGCAGGATTGCCATGATCGAGCGGCGGAACGGCATCTCGGGCCGCGACAGGCCGAGCGCGGCGAGCGTCCCGAGAAACGTCGCCACGATGGTCGAGAACACCCCGATGAGGACCGAGTTCTTCGCCGCCCGGATCCACTGGGAATTCGCCCAGGCATCGGCCCACCAGGCGGCGTCGCGGGGGGCCTCGGGCGCGGACATGCCGAAGGTCAGCAGGAAGTCGTACCAGCGCAGGCTGTAGCCTTCGGGGTCGAGCGCCAGCATCTTCTGGGTGAAGGTGAAATAGGGCTGCGCGTTGAACGACAGCGGGATGATGATCAGGATCGGCGCGATCAGGAACAGCAGGATCAGCCCGCAGAGCACGTGGAACACGAACCGCCAGATCCGTTCGAGCGGCGTGGCATAGCTGGGCAGGGCCATTCCGGTCTCCCTTCTCGGCGGGTGCCGGAGTTCAGCCGAGCTTCAGGTTGTCGATGCCCACCAGCCGGTCGTAGAGCCAGTACAAGAGCAGCACCGCGCCCAGCAGGATCGTGGCCAGCGCGGCCGCCAGCGACCAGTTCAGGCTGTCGGTCATGTGGAAGGCGATCAGGTTCGAGATCAGCTGCCCCGAGGCGCCGCCCACCAGCGCCGGGGTGATGTAGTAGCCAACCGAGAGGATGAAGACGAGCAGCGCGCCGGCGCCGATCCCCGGCAGGGTCTGGGGCAGGTAGATGCGCCGGAACGCGGTCCAGCTGGTGGCGCCAAGGCTGCGCGCCGCGCGGACATAGGTGGGCGGGATCGGCCGCATCACCGAATAGAGCGGCAGGATGGTGAAGGGCAGCAGCACATGGGTCATCGCCACGATGGTGCCGGTCTGGTTGTAGATCATCGGAATCCGCCCGGCATCGGGCACGATTCCCGCGGCGACGAGGCTGTTGTTGATCACGCCCTGGCTCTGCAGGATGACCAGCCAGGCGCTGATGCGCACCAGAAGCGAGGTCCAGAACGGCAGCAGCACCAGGATCATCAGCAGGTTCGACCACCGGAGCGGTAGCGTTGCCAGCAGATGCGCCACCGGAAAGCCCAGCACCAGGCAAAGCAGCGTGATCAGCCCCGACAGCAGGAAGGTCCGCACGAACAGCATCACATAGACCTGCCGGTCCTCGGGCACGCGCTCGATCCGGCCGTCCGGCGTGTGGCGGTAGTCCAGCGCGGCAAGGAAGAAGTTCGGCGAATTGGTCCGGGCGACCTGACGCATGGTGCCCCAGATCTCGGGTTCGGCCCATTTCGGGTCCGCCGCGACCAGCGCATCGCGGTAGGGCGGCTCGAAGGCGTCCGCCTTGCGCCCGGTCGAGGTGAACAGCGAGCGCGTGCCGGGCTGGTCGTAGTTCACCCGCGTGCCGACGGCGCCGATGGTCTTGGCCTCGGCCGCGGCCTTCAGGTCGGTGGCGAGGGCGGCGAAGGCGGCCTCGTCCGGGGCGGTGCCGGCCGAGTTCTCGGCGAACCAGGCTGAGCGCCGGCATGTTGGCGGCGAAGCCGTCGTTGTGGACCGAGCGGAACAGCAGCTGGCCGATCGGCACCACGAAGGTGACCAGCACGAACAGCAGCAGCGGCAGCACCAGAAGGAAGGCGCGGCGCCGGGCGCGGGCGTCGCCTGGGCCAGCGCCGCCTTCAGCGGGCGCCCCGTCCGTCGTCAGCAGGCGCCCTTGGTATCCGAGGCTGGTCTCGCTCATGATCCGGGGCGGACGGCGGCCCCCACGCCGCCGGTCGGTGTCAGTTCGCGGCCAGCCAGGCGTTGAAGCGTTCGTTCAGTTCGGTGTCGTGGTCGGCCCAGAACTCGTAGCTCGACAGCAGCGCGTTCTTCAGGTTCTCCTCGGCGGTCGGCAGGTTCGGCGCCATCGGCGTCTTGCCGTCCTTCTGGAAGTTGCCCACCAGCGGCGCCGACGACTTCCGGGTCGGGCCGTAGCTGATCCACTCGGCGGCCTTGGCGAGCGGCTCGGTCGAGGTCGAGAACTTCACGAATTCCAGCGCGGCTTCCATGTTGGGCGCGCCCTTCGGGATCACCCAGCCTTCCGGCTCGTAGATCTGGCCGTCCCAGATGATCTTGATCGGCTGGCCATCGGCGACCGCGGCATTGAAGAAGCGGCCGTTCCAGCCGGTGCTCATCACCACCTCGCCATCGGCCAGAAGCTGCGGCGGCTGCGCGCCGGCTTCCCAGAACACCGCGTTGCCCTTCAGGGTGTCGAGCTTCTTGAAGGCCCGGGCGACGCCTTCTTCGGTGGACAGCACATCATAGACTTCAGCCGCGGGCACGCCATCGGCCATCAGCGCCATTTCCAGCGTGGTCTTGGCGCCCTTCTTGATGCCGCGCTTGCCGGGGAACTTCTCCAGGTCGAAGAAGTCGGCGACGGTGACCGGCGGCGTGGCGCCGAACTTCTCGGTGTTGTAGGCGTAGACGGTGGCGAAGACGTCGGTGCCGACAAGGCACTCGGTGACCATCCCCTTCAGGAAGTCGTCCTTCGCCGGGGTGCCGTCGGCGCCGGCGGGCAGCGCGTCGACGCCGATCTCCTCGACCAGGCCTTCGTCGCAGAGCCGGACAGCGTCGGCGTATTCGACGCTGGCAACGTCGATGGTGACGTTCTTTGCCTCGACCATCGCCTTGATCGGGGTCGCCGGGTTGTCGGCGTCGGCCGAGATCACCTTGATGCCGGTCTTCTCGGTGAAGGGCTTGTGATAGGCCTCGATCTGCGAGTTGGTATAGGCGCCACCCCAGCCCAGCACCGTCACGTCCGCCGCCGCAGCGGTGCTCAGGCCGGCAAGGGCGGTGGTGAGAAGTGCGATTTTCTTCATTCGTGGTCTCCTTGTTGGATCGCTGAAGGCTCTTGCCCGGCGCCGCCGCCCATGGCCGGCGACGCGCGGGATCAGATCGGGTCGAGCGCGCGCGCGTCCTGCGGCGCCCAGCCGATGCGGATGGTCTCGCCCGGCACCAGCACGCGCTGGCCGGCGGCGTTGCGGCACTTGAGGATGAAATCGTCCGACCCGGCCACGCGCAGGCGGGTGCGGAACAGATCGCCCATGTAGATGAATTCCAGCACCTCGGCCTCCAGCGTGTGGGCGCCCGGGGGCAGCAGCTCGGTCTTGAACTCGACCCGCTCGGGTCGGATCGACACCAGCGTCTGCTGGCCCGTCTGGGTGACGTTGACCGCGGTCGCGTCGATCAGCTCGCCGCTGGCCAGCCGCACCAGCGCCCGGCCGCCCTCGATCGCCTCGATGGTGCCGGGCAGCTTGTTGTTCTCGCCGATGAACTGGGCGACGAAGCTGTTCTTCGGGCTTTCATAAAGCTCGGCCGGCGGGGCCAGCTGCTGGATCCGCCCGTCATTGAACACCGCGACCCGGTCGGACATGGTCAGCGCCTCGGTCTGGTCGTGGGTCACATAGACCACGGTAACCCCCAGCGTGTCGGCGATGCGCTTGATCTCGAACTGCATGTGCTCGCGCAGCTGCTTGTCCAGCGCGCCGAGCGGTTCGTCCATCAGCACCAGTTCGGGTTCGAAGACCAGTGCCCGGGCCAGCGCGATGCGCTGCTGCTGGCCGCCCGACAGTTGCGCCGGGCGGCGGTTGCCGAAGCGGCCCATCTGCACCATGTCCAGTGCCCGGGCGATCTTCGCCTCGCGCTCGGGCTTTCCCATCCGCCGCACCTCGAGCGGGAAGGACAGGTTCTCGGCCACGGTCATGTGCGGAAACAGCGCGTAGTTCTGGAACACCATGCCGATGCCGCGCTTGTGGGGCGGGATGTTGTTGATCGGCTTGCCGGCCAGAAGGATCTCGCCATGGGTGGCGGTCTCGAAGCCGGCGAGCATCATCAGGCAGGTGGTCTTGCCCGACCCCGACGGCCCGAGCATGGTCAGGAACTCGCCCTTCGGCATGGCGAGGTTGAGGTTCTTCACCACCAGCGTCTCGCCGTCATAGCTCTTCTGGACGTTCTGGAATTCCACAAAGGCCGAGGTGGCCGGGGACGTCGCCAAGTCCTGCTCTCCGTTGACGTGGGGCTTCGATGCGGCCGAATTGACGCAATCAAACCCCGACGCCCGCCACCGCGCAACCCAATTGCGACCCCGTCGCGTCGTTTGCGCCTTTTTTGGGCAGGCCCTCCCGGATCAGGCGAACGGTCGGGGACCGGGGCCGGGCCTGCGGTCCGGCGCGGTCAGTTCAGCGCCGGCAGGTCGGCCGCAATGACCGTCGCCGCACCGGCCTGAAGCGGGCCCTGGGCGAGATCGAAGCGCAGATGCGCCAGCCCGCGCCCCCCGGATTGGGAATAGAGCGTGCCGACCGGCTTGCCGTTGGCGGTGATCTCGGTCCCGACCGGCACCTCGCCCTCGACCCCGACCTGCACCAGACCCTTCCTGAGCGTGGTCTTGTGGTGCATTCGGGCGGTCACCTCCTGCCCGACATAGCAGCCCTTGCGGAAGCTCACCCCGCCCAGCCGGTCCAGCCCGGCCTCGAGGATGTAGCTGTCGTCGGGCACCAGTTCGATGCCGCTTTCGGGGATGCCGTGGTCCACCCTGAGCCGGGTCCAGGTCTCGGGCGCGATGTCCGAGGTCACGGCCGGGCCATAGGCCCGCCAGCCCAGGTCGGGATGGCGCGGGTCGGCGAAGGCGCCGTCGGGCGCGGCGCCAAGCCCGCGGCTGACCTTGAGCGCGGTCTCCTCGATCTTGACGTCGGCGCGCAGCTTGTACATCGCCAGCCGGAAGACCAGTGCCGGGCCCAGAGCCGCCTTCACGTCCAGCAGCACGGTGTCGCCGTCGGGAACCAGAAAGAAATCGGCCAGGTACTTGCCCTGGGGGGTCAGCAGCGCGGCATAGATCATGCCGCCCGCCAGCCCGGCCACATCGTTGGTGATCAAACCCTGCAGGAACCGGGCCCGGTCGGCCCCGGAAATGCGGTAGACAAGGCGGTCCTCGGCCATGGCACGCTCCTTCACAAGGATCAGGTCAGCAGACCACACTACATATAGCGCCGGTTTCCGGGCCGGAAACATGCTTCTGCCATGCACCTTTTCCGGCTAGCGCCGGCTGGCGGTCCAGCTCGCGGTCAGCGCCACAGGATCGTAGCGTTCGTCGATCCAGGTCTCGAAGTCCATCGGCGTCGCGGCCGCGTCCGTCTCGTAGACGTCGAGAACATGGTCGAGGATCCCGGTGTCGGTCGAGGAGAGGTGCAGGAAGCGCCAGTGCAGCTGCTTGCGGGCTTCGTCCAGCGGACGGCCCTCGATGACCATGAGATAGATCGCCGAGGCGATCCCGGCCCGGTCCGACCCGGACTTGCAGTGCAGCACGAAGGGGCGTTCGGCGTTGCGCATCAGCCGGATCAGTTCCTGGATGTTCTCGCGCGGGACCAGCTTGCGGGCGCTCAGCGTCACGTTGTGCAGGGTCAGGCCCAGCTTGCGGCAGGCCTCGTCCTCGAACAGGTAGGAGCTTTGCTGCACCACGCCGCGCAAGTTGATCACGCTGCGGATGCCCATCTTCTTGTAGCGCTTCAGTCGCGACGGCGACGGCTGGTTCGACCGCCAGACCCCCGGCGCGATCTCCTCGAGGTT
Source organism: Meridianimarinicoccus sp. (assembly GCA_044221805.1). GTDB lineage: Bacteria > Pseudomonadota > Alphaproteobacteria > Rhodobacterales > Rhodobacteraceae > Meridianimarinicoccus. The sequence continues at coordinate 14,813 of JBGAOK010000037.1, read as the reverse complement.
CCACCAGACGGTCCTGAGGAAGGCATGATCCAGCAACTGGAAATGCCAGAACGCCCGCCGCCGGGCCTCGGGGGTCGAGATGTCGCGGCCATAGCGGTTGCGCAGGCCGCGCTCGATCTTGCGGAAGCGGTCTCTCAGGACAGTCAGCACAGGGCGGCCTTGGCGGATTCTTCGGTCATACAGGTCTCGTCCTAGTCTGCGGGCGGCGCCCGTTCAATGCACAGGCCTTGAATTTGCCGGGGCGCCGTGACTGTTTGGCCGCGCAGAACCCAAGGACAGCGCTCATGGCCCCCGTTCCTCCCGTTGCGTCCGCGGCCCCCGATCTGGTCCCCGATCTGGCACCCGATCTGGCGCCACGGCTGGCCGCCGGCCGGCCGCATGTGGCCATCCCGGGGCCGTCGATCATGCCGGACCGGGTGCTTCAGGCGATGCACCGGCCGGCCCCGGACATCTATTCGGCCGATCTCGCGGCGATGGTCGACACGCTCTACCCGGATCTGCGGGCGGTGGCGCAGGCGCCCGGTGCCGGTGTCGCAATCTACATCTCGAACGGCCACGGGGTCTGGGAGGCGGCGCTGCTGAACGTGCTCGCCCGCGGCGACCGGGTGCTGGCGCTGTCCTCGGGCCATTTCGCCCGCGGCTGGGCCGGGGTGGCGAAGGCGGTGGGCGCGGCGGTCGAGACGATGGATTTCGGCAATGGCGGCCGGATCGACCCGGACCGCATCGAGGCCCGGCTGCGCGCCGATGCCGAACGGACGATCCGCGCCATCCTCGTGGTGCAGGTCGATACCGCGAACGGGGTGCGCAACGACATCCCAGCGATCCGCGCAGCGATCGATGCCGCCGGTCATCCGGCGCTGCTGATGGTGGACTGCATCGCCTCGCTGGGCTGCGAGCGCTTCGAGATGGACGCCTGGGGCGTCGACGTGATGCTGGCCGCGTCGCAGAAGGGGCTGATGACGCCGCCGGGGCTGGGCTTCGTCTATGTCGGGCCGCGGGCGGCCGAAGCGCGGGCGCGGGCCGATGCGGTGACGCCCTACTGGGACTGGGCGCCGCGCACCGCGCCCGAGATGTTCTACCAGCTGTTCGGCGGCACCGCGCCGACCCACCACCTCTATGCCCTGCGCGAAGCGCTGACCATGCTGGTCCACGAGGAAGGGATCGAGGCCGCCTGGGCCCGCCACGCCACCCTCGCGCGCGCGATCTGGGCCGCCTGTGCGGCCTGGGGGCAGGCGGGGGCGCTGCGCATCCATGTGGACGACCCGGCCCGGCGCAGCCATGCCATCACCGCGCTGCGGACCGCACCGGGCTACGGCACCCGGCTGCGGGACTGGCTGGCGGCCGAGGCCGGGGTGACGCTGGGCATCGGGCTCGGCATGGCGCCGCCGGGGGACGCCAGCTGGCACGACCATTTCCGCATCGGCCATATGGGCCACCTGAACGCCCACGGCGTGCTGGGGCTGCTGGGGACGATCCAGGCTGGGATGACGGCGCTGGAGATGCCGCACGGGCCGGGCGGGCTGGACGCCGCGGCGGCGGTCTGCGCCGGGCGCTGAGGTCCGGGCACGCTCAGCCGGTGGCGCGGAGCGCGGCCATGGTCCCGGCCAGCGCGCCGGCGAACAGGTCCAGATCCGCCGGCCGCCCGGCCGAGACCCGGATGCAGCGGTCCAGCGGCGCCACGCCCGGCATCCGCACGAAGACCCCGCGTGCCAGCAGACCGTCCAGCACGGCCCGGGTCCGCGCCCCGTCGCCGCCGCAGTCGATGGCGACAAAATTGGTGGCCGAGGGCAGCGCCCGCAGGCCTTCCGCGGCGGCGATCGCGGCGATCCGGCTGCGGGCCGCGGCGACCTCGGCCTGCACATGGGCCAGCCAGGCGCTGTCCTGCAACGCCGCCAGTGCCGCCGCCTGGGCCAGCCGGCCGACACCGAAATGGTTGCGCAGCCGGTCGAACACCCGGATCAGCGGCGGCGTACCGATGGCGTGGCCGACCCGGATCCCGGCCATGCCATAGGCTTTCGAGAAGGTGCGGAAACGGATCACCCGCGGATCGGCGGTGTCGAAGATCGGTGCGGCCCCGGCCGGGGCGAATTCCACATAGGCCTCGTCCAGGATCAGGATGCAGCCGTCGGGCAGGGCGTCGATCAGCCCCTGCACCGTGGCGGCGCTGTGCCAGGTTCCCATCGGGTTATCGGGATTGGCCAGATAGACGATCTTCGCCCCGGTTTCGTGGGCCGCGGCAGCCAGCGCCTCGGGATCCTCGTGGTCGTCCCGGTAGGGCACGGTGACCAGCCGGCCGCCCTGGGCGCGGATGTGGAAGGCGAAGGTCGGATAGCCGCCCTGGGCCATCACGACCGGGTCGCCGGGTTCGACCAGCATCCGGGCGAAGGTGCCCAGAAGCCCGTCGATGCCCTCGCCGACCACCACCGCGTCCGCCTCGATGCCGTGGTGGCGGGCGATGGCGTGGCGCAGGTCCCAGACCTCGGGGTCGCCGTACATCCAGACATCCGCGGCGGCCGCCTGCATCGCCGCGATGGCGCGGGGCGAGGGGCCGAACACGTTCTCGTTGGCGCCGATCCGGGCGGCGAGCCGGATGCCGTCCCGGCGCTCCAGTGCCTCGGGTCCGACGAAGGGGACCGAGTCCGGCAGGGCCGTGACGGTTTGGGTCAGGCGGGGACCCCGGGACATGGCAGCGGCGCCTTCGGCTCAGGCCATCGCCACATAGTCGGCGACGGCCTCGCGCAGTTCCGGGTGCATAACCCAGACGAAGCTGCCGCTTTCGCGCGGCGTGCCGGCCCGGGCCAGAACCCCGGTGGCCACGTCGGCGTCCTTGCGCAGGCTGGAGGCCGGCAGGTCGCAGCCGATCGACTCGGCGATCTGGCGGCCGAGCACGCCGTATTGCAGGTTCGCCGCGCTGAGGCTCTGGTAGCCGGCATCGGTGGCCAGCTGCCCCGCGGTCAGGCCGGCATCGCCGGCAAGGGCATGGGCGCGGAGCATGACCAGATGCGCGTCATGGGGCTTAACCACTTGCAGGGCCTGCAGATATTCCTTCGCGGTCGGGACGTCGAAGCCGCTGGCCGGGTCGTGGCGGCGGTGCGAGCGTTCGGTGGCAGCGCGGCCGTCAAGGTCGCGCTTCAGGGTGGCGATGGCGTCCTCGATCGAGTCGGCGTCGGCCTGGGCCACCAGACCGGCCTTGCCGCCGGTGACGAAGGCGCGGGCGGTGGCGGTGCCATGCAGCACGCCGGCCTTGATCGTGTAGGGGCCGTGGCGGGTTTCGACGGGCTTGTCCATCAGGCAAGCTCGGCCAGTCGTTTCAGGGCTTGGGTCACTCGGGCCTCCTCGTCTTCCTTTTGCGCCAGCAGATCGCGGGTTTCCTCGATCACCTCCTCAGGCGCGCTCAGGACAAACTTGGGGTTTCCGAGGCGTCCGCGCAAGCCCCCGAGATCCTTGGCCAATTTTGACAGGGTCTTTTCCAGCCTGGCCTGCTCTCCGGCGACGTCGATGACCTCGGCCAGGGGCAGGGCGAAGGTGCCGCCTTCCACCGGGACGGCCGCAGCGCCCTTGGGCAAGACGTTGATCCGGCTGACGGACTCGACCCGGGCCAGACGCTGGATCAGGGCCGCGTTGCGGTCCCAGGCGGCCTGTCCGGCGGCGTCGAGGTCGAGTTGCAGGAGCGGCAGCTTCAGCCCCACCGGCACCCCCATCTGGGCCCGGACCGAGCGGATTTCCTCGATCAGGGCGATCACCCAGCGCATCTCGCGGTCGGCTTTTTCGTCAGCAATGTCAGCGGCTTGCAGGTCAGGCCAGGGGGCCGTGACCAGCATCGTGTCGCGCTGCGCGGTCAGGCGCCACAGATCTTCGGTGATGAAGGGCATGAACGGGTGCAGCAGGATCATCGAGCGGTCCAGCACGAAGCCCATGGTCGCGCGTGTTTCCGAAACGATTTCAGGGTCTTCGCTGGAAAACAGCGGCTTGGCGAATTCGACGTACCAGTCGCAGACCTTGCCCCAGACGAAGGCGTAGAGCGCGTTGGCCGCGTCGTTGAAGCGGAACGCCGAGAGGGCGGCGTCGACCTCTTCGCGGATGCGGGCGGTTTCGCCGAGAATCCAGCGGTTTGCGGTCTGGGTGGGTGCGGAATCGCGTAGGAATCCTGTAGGAGTCCCGTCGGAGTCCGCGGCGCCATAGACGCCGTTCATCTCGGCGAAGCGCACCGCGTTCCACAGCTTGGTGCCGAAGTTGCGGTAGCCGGCGATGCGGTCCTTCGAGAGTTTCAGGTCGCGCCCCATGGCCGCCATCGAGGCCAGGGTGAAGCGCACCGCGTCGGCGCCGTATTCGTCGATCAGGTCGAGCGGGTCGAGCACGTTGCCCAGCGACTTCGACATCTTCTTGCCCTTCTCGTCGCGGACGAGGGCATGGACATAGACGGTGTCGAAGGGCCGTTCGCCGACCACGGCGTATTGCATCATCATCATCCGGGCGACCCAGAAGAAGATGATGTCGAAGCCGGTGACCAGCACCGAGGTCGGGAAATAGCGGTGCATCTCGGGCGTGTCCTCGGGCCAGCCGAGGGTGCCGATGGGCCAGAGCCCGGAGGAGAACCAGGTGTCGAGCACGTCCGGGTCGCGCCAGATGCAGACCGTGGGTCCCTGCCGGCGCGGGTCGGACGGGTTGCCGAACATGGCTTCGGTCTTGTTGCGCACCACGGTGACGTTGCGGCCATAGAAGGTGTCGGCCAGCGCCATCGCCTCTTCCTCGGTCGCGGCGCAGAACCGCGCCTCGGGCAGCGAGGTGTCGATCAGCGGCGCAATCGAGCCGTCGGCGCGCTTGGCCGGCCCGTACCAGACCGGGATCTGGTGGCCCCACCACAACTGGCGCGAGATGCACCAGGGCTCGATGTTCTCGAGCCAGTGGAAATAGACCTTCTCGTGCTGCTCGGGCAGGATCGTGGTCTTGCCGCTGCGCACCGCCTCGATCGCCGGGCCGACGATCTGGGCGGCATCGACGAACCACTGGTCGGTCAGCATCGGCTCGATCACCACCTTCGAGCGGTCGCCGAAGGGCTGGGTGATCGGCTTCGCTTCCACGAAGGCGATCCGGTCCGGGCTGTCGGGGTCTTCCGGGTCGTGGTCCGGGTTCGGGACGGTGACGGCCAGCCCCTCGCCGGTGATCTGGTCGATCACCAGCTTGCGCGCCTCGGAGCGGTCGAGGCCGCGCAACTCGTCCGGCACCAGGTTGATCTGGTCGATCTCGTCCCCGGTCAGCGTCTTGCCGGCGATGATCTGCTGGGCCAGCGCGGCGGCTTCGGCATAGGGGGCGCCGTCGTCGCGCATCCGGCCCTGGGTGTCCATCAGGCGATAGAGCGGGATGCCGTTGCGGGTGGCGACGCCATAGTCGTTGAAGTCATGCGCGCCGGTGATCTTCACCGCGCCCGAGCCGAAATCGGGATCGGGATAATCGTCGGTGATGATCGGGATCAGCCGGCGGTGGTCCTTCGGACCCACCGGGATCTCGCAGAGCTTGCCGACGATCGGGGCATAGCGCGCATCCGAGGGATGCACCGCCACCGCGCCGTCGCCCAGCATGGTCTCGGGCCGGGTGGTGGCGATCGAGATGTAGTCGCGGGCCTCGCGCAGGGTGACATTGCCGTCGGCGTCACGCTCCACGTATTCGTAGGTCTCGCCGCCGGCGAGCGGGTACTTGAAGTGCCACATGTGGCCCGGCACCTCGATGTTCTCGACCTCGAGATCCGAGATGGCGGTTTCGAAATGCGGGTCCCAGTTCACCAGCCGCTTGCCGCGATAGATCAGGCCGCGGTTGTACATGTCGACGAAGACCCGGATCACCGCGTCATGGAAGTTCGGCGCGCCCGAGCCGGCCTCGGGGTCGCCCGGGGCGCCGCCCATGGTGAAGGCTTCCCGCGACCAGTCGCAGGACGCCCCCAGCCGCTTGAGCTGGCCGATGATGTTCCCGCGCGAGCGCTTCTTCTGCTCCCAGACCAGGGCGATGAATTCCTCGCGGGTCATGTCGGTGCGGCGGCGGTTGGTCTTCGCCAGTTCCCGTTCGACCACCATCTGGGTGGCGATGCCGGCATGGTCGGTGCCGGGCTGCCAGAGCGTGTCATGCCCCCGCATCCGGTGCCAGCGGACCAGGATGTCCTGCATCGTGTTGTTGAACGCATGGCCCATGTGCAGCGAGCCGGTGACGTTCGGCGGCGGGATCACGATCGAGAAGGCCTCGGCGCCGGGTTGCGCGCTGGCGCCGGCGGCGAAGGCACCGGCGTCCTCCCAGGCGGCATAGATCCGCGCTTCGGCCTCGGCCGCGTCGAACGTCTTTTCCATCGCCATGGCACATCCCGCTGTCGTCTGATTGCGCCTTCGCATAGCGAAACCGGGCGGCCGGGGGAAGGGGCCGGGGGATGGCGGCGTCGGCGGGACGGCCGGCGGGCGGTCACGCCCCCGTGCGGCCATGGCACGTTAAGGTTTGCGCGCCTATCTTGAAGGTCGGGAGGGTCGCGGATGGGCAACGGATCCGGCAGGCGGCAGAGCACGATCGGCGGCGGGCGGCACGCGGCCGGCGGGCACAGCCTTGTGGTGATCCTTGACGGGACGCTGTCCACACTGGACGCCGGGCGATCGACCAATGCCGGGCGGATCTTCAAGCTGCTGCTGGATCTGCCCGCCGGGCAGCGGCCCTCGGTCTTCTACGAGGAAGGCATCCAGTGGAGCACCTGGCGCGACCTGCGCCATGTGATCACCGGCACCGGGATCAACCCGCAGATCCAGCGCGCCTATGGCTTCCTCGCCTCGCGCTATCACCCGGGCGACCGGATCTATCTGTTCGGCTATTCCCGGGGCGCCTTCGCGGTGCGCTCGCTGGCCGGGCTGATCGACCGGATCGGGCTGGTGCGGCCGCGCTTCGCCACCGAACGGATGATCCGGCAGGTCTGGCGGCTGTACCGGACCGACCCGCATGGGCCCCATGCGCAGGTCTTCGCCCGCACCTTCTGCGATCCGGGCGTGCGGATCGAGCTGGTCGGCGTCTTCGACACGGTGAAGGCGCTGGGCTGGCAGCTGCCCGGGCTCGCGGCGCGGGCCGAGCGCGAGACCGCGTTCCATTCCCACCACCTGGGCAACCGGGTGCGGCGGGGCTGCCATGCGCTGGCGCTGGACGAGACCCGGGTCGCCTTCGCGCCGGTGCTGTGGGACAGCCGGCCGGACTGGGACGGGCAGGTCGAGCAGGTCTGGTTCCGCGGCTGCCATGGCGACGTGGGCGGGCACCTGTCGGGCTTCGCCCCGGCCCGCGGCCTGTCGAACATTCCGCTGGTCTGGATGCTGGAGAATGCCGAGGCCGCCGGTCTGGGGCTGCCCCCCGATTGGCACGGGCGCTATCCCTGCGACGCGTCCGCGCCCAGTTGCGGCAGCTGGCGCGGCTGGGCCAAGCTCTTCGCCCATCGCCGCCGCCGGCCGGTCGGGCGCGACGGCTCGGAACGGCTGCACCCGACGGTCACCGGTCGGACCCCGCGGGCGGCGACCGACCTGCCGCTGGCGGATGGCTGGGACAGCGACGAGCTGGCCCCCTCAGCCGGCCCCTCAGGCAACCCGTCAGCCAGCCCGGCGCCGGGCTGAGCTGCCGCGCCGGTCGCCGTCAGGCGACACGGACCAGGCCGGCGTCCGGGACGATGCCGAGGTCGCGGCAGACCGCCTGGGTCAGATGCGGCTTGTTCAACGTATAGAAGTGCAGGTCCTCGACCCCCTCGTCGAGCAGCCGCCGGCACATCTCGATGCAGAGCCGGTGCGCCAGCGCCTCGGTGGTGCCGTCGGCCTGGGCGGCCTCGAAGGCGGCGGCGATGGCGTCGGGAACCAGGGTGCCGCAGCCTTCGGCGAACTTGCGCACGCCCTTCCAGTTCTCGATCGGCAGGATGCCGGGGATGATCGGCGCGGTGATGCCGGCGGCGGCGGCGCGGTCGCGGAAGCGCAGGAAGGTCTCGGGGTCGAAGAAGAACTGGGTGATCGCCGAATGCGCCCCGGCCTCCATCTTGTGCTTCAGCCAGCGGATGTCGGCCTCGTCGTCGGCGGCTTCCGGGTGGCGGTCGGGATAGGCGCCGACGCGCAGGCGGAACAGGCCGGTCTCGGCCAGCGCGGCGACCAGCTCGGCGCTGTCGCGGAAGCCGTCGGGATGCGGCGTGAAGCGGCCCGCGCCCTTGGGCGGGTCGCCGCGCAGCGCCACGATCTCTCTCACCCCGGCGGCGGCATAGGCGCGGGCGATCTCGAGCGTCTCGTCGCGGCTGGCATCGACGCAGGTCAGGTGCGCGGCGACGTTCAGGCTGTAATGGCGGTGGATGGTCTCGACCGCCTCATGGGTCAGCTTGCGGGTGGTGCCGCCGGCGCCATAGGTGACCGAGACGAAGCTGGGGTTCAGGTGGCGGAGCGCCTGGACCGTCTCCCACAGGCGGAACGAGGCATCGAGCGACTTGGGCGGGAAGAACTCGAACGAGATGCGCGGCGCGGACATGGGGGAATCCTCTGGAATTCGGCAGTGTATCCCATGGAATCACCGGTGAGACAAATTCATAATCTTCAAGAAGGTTATGAAGGATTCGCGGGATGTACCTGGAACTGAAGCACCTGCGGGCGGTCAAGGCGATCCACGAGGCCGGCGGGCTGGCCCGGGCCGCCGACCGGCTGAGCCTGACCCAGTCGGCGCTGTCGCACCAGATCAAGGGGCTGGAGGCGATGGCGGGGGTGGACCTGTTCCTGCGCCGCGCGAAGCCCCTGCGGCTGTCCCCGGCGGGGGAACGGCTGCTCAGGCTGGCCGAACGGGTGCTGCCCGAGATCGCCGCGGTCGAGGCGGATCTGAAGGGCGACGAGGTCGGGCGCAGCGGCCGGCTGCACATCGCCATCGAATGCCATGCCTGTTTCGACTGGCTGCTGCCGGTGCTGGAGGCGTTCCGCCGGACCTGGCCCGATGTCGACGTGGACATCCGCCCCGGCCTGTCGTTCGACGCCCTGCCGGCGCTGGAGCGCGAGGAGGTCGATCTGGTGGTCTCCTCCGACCCCGAGCGGATCGAGGGCGTCAGCTTCTCGCCGCTGTTCGACTACGAGGCGGTCTTCGTGGCCGCCCGCGCCCATCCGCTGGCGGTGCGGCCCTTCGTGGTGGCCGAGGATTTCCGGGCCGAGACCCTGATCACCTATCCGGTGGAACGGGAACGGCTGGACGTGTTCAGCCAGTTGCTGATCCCCGCCGGCGTGGTGCCCCGGGCGGTGCGGCAGGTCGAACTGACCGCGGTGATCCTGATGCTGGTGGCCTCGAACCGGGGCGTTTCGGTGCTGCCCGACTGGGTGGTCCGCACGCTGCGGACCCATCCCGACTATGTCACCCTGCCGCTGACCGAGGCCGGGATCACCCGCCGGCTCTATGCCGCGACCCGGACGGCGGATCTGGCCCGGCCGTATCTCGCGCCCGCCCGCCCCCCCCCCCCCCCCCCCCCCCCCCCCCCCCCCCCCCCCCCCCCCCCCCCCCTTCCCGGTGCCGCGCCGCGCCCGCTTGATCGCCGGGCGGCTGCGGCGCAGCATGGCACGACGCCCGAACCGGAGCCTGCCATGACCGACCCCCATCCCGCCGCGCTCTGGGTCGCGCGGCACGGCCTGTCGCCCGAGCATGTGGATTGCGCCACCGCGGTGATGCTCAAGATCCTCGACGGCAAGTGCAAGATGGACGCGGCCGAGACGCCGGTGATGGCCGCGCTCTACGAGGCGGCGAAGGACCTGCCGGGCGCCCGGCTGGGCGAGGACAGCCATGCGATGATCCGGGCGGCGCGCGGCAGCGACGACCCGGCGCTGCTGGCCCGGGTCTATGAGGCGCGGGTGCTGGCCGAGACGCGGATCTCGCGCCCGGTGATGAAGGGCTTCAAGGCGATGCTGCGGGCCGAGGGCGTCCTGCCGCCACGGACGGCCGACGAGGCCTGAGCGCGGCCCCGGAGCGACCCGGGCGGGCCTTGCCGGAAACCGCAGGGCGGCGGTGCCTTGGCATCCTCCGGCGTGCCGCGTATACGCGCGGTCGGATCCGAAGGAGCGTCACGATGCAGAGCAGTGCCAATCTCAACATCATGATGAAGGCGGCGCGGAAGGCCGGGCGGTCGCTGGTCAAGGACTTCCGCGAGGTCGAGAACCTGCAGGTGACCATGAAGGGCGCCGGCGACTTCGTGTCGAAGGCCGACATCGCCGCCGAAAATATCCTGCGCGAGGAGCTTCTGGGCGCGCGGCCGACCTATGGCTGGCTGGGCGAGGAGACCGGCGAGACCAAGGGCGAGGATCCGACCCGGCGCTGGATCGTCGATCCGCTGGACGGCACCACCAACTTCCTGCACGGGATGCCGCACTGGGCGATCTCGATCGCGCTGGAGCACAAGGGCGAGATCGTCGCCGGCGTGGTCTTCGACGCCGCCAAGGACGAGATGTTCTATGCCGAGAAGGGCCAGGGCGCCTGGATGAACCAGAGCCAGCGGCTGCGGGTGTCGGGCCGGGCGCGGATGATCGAGGGCGTCTTCGCCACCGGCGTGCCCTTCGGCACCATGCCCGGGCTGGGCGAGTCGCTGAAGGACATGGCCCGGCTGATGCCGCAATGCGCCGGCGTCCGGCGCTGGGGCGCGGCGGCGCTGGATCTGGCCTATGTGGCGGCCGGGCGCTTCGACGGCTACTGGGAACGCGGCATCAAGGCCTGGGACGTGGCGGCGGGCCTGATCCTGGTGCGCGAGGCCGGCGGTTTCGTGCATCCGCTGCGCGAGGGCGACCCGCTGCTGGGCGGGCAGGGCCTGATCGCGTCGAACAGCGGCCTGAACGATCCGTTCCTGAAGACCATCCGCGACGCCTGAGGCCGCTTCGGCCCTCAGCGCCGGCGCTTCACCACCGGGATCTGGTCGGGCCTTGTCCCCAGCGTCCATTTCTCGGCGCGCCCGTAGCGGGCGGAGGGATGGGCCGGGTGGCCATGGGTGCGGTCCCAGAACGACCGGCCGCCCTTCGCCAGCCAGAGCGGCAGGATCAGCAGCGCGCCGACCACGAATCCTCCGGTATGGGCCCAGTAGGCCACACCGCCCTCGTCGCCGGTCTGGGTGACGCCGTTGCCGAGCTGGATCGCCAGCCAGATCGCCAGCAGCAGCCAGGCCCGCACGGTAACGATCCGGATGATGATGATCAGGAAGATCAGGATGTCGACCCGGGCCCGGGGGAACATCACCAGATAGCCGCCCATCACCCCCGCGATCGCGCCCGAGGCGCCGATCATCGGCACGATCGAGTCGGGCGCCAGCGCCACCTGCGCCACGTCGGCGCCGACCCCCGAGGCGAGGTAGAAGCCGAGGAAGCCGAGATGGCCGAGCTGGTCCTCGAGGTTGTCGCCGAAGATGTGCAGGAACAGCATGTTGCCCAAGAGATGCCAGAACCCGGCATGGAGGAACATCGAGGTGAGCAGGGTCAGTCCGCCGTCGCCGCTGCTCAGCCGTGCCGGGATCAGCGCGAAGCGGTCGAGAAAGGCCGAGAACGCCGCCTCGTCGGCGTAGAGCGGCAGGCAGTACAGGAACACCACCACGTTCGCCGCAATCAGCGCGTAGGTCACATAGGGCGTGCGGCCGGCCGGGTTGTGATCGCGGAGTGGGAACATGCCCACGAAGTGCGCCGGGATTGCGCGCCGGTCAAGTCGCTGTGCCCATCGGACGGGCGGAGTCGAGTCCGTGCCCGGCTTATGTGACGTTTTCTTGACAGAAGGCCGGTCCTGTCGGACCCTGACTGCATGAAAATCGCTCATGTCACCGCCCTTCTGCTGATGGCGCTGGCGTTGCCCGCCGCCGGCAGGGATTGCCCGCCGCCGCTGCCTTATGCCGAGGAGAAGGCGGCGCTGCTCGAGATGCTGCAGGCCACCCGGGACGAAAGCGCCGGGCGTTTCCTGACCCGGGAACTTGACGGGCTCTGGTCGGTGCCGCCCGATGCCGAGGCGGCGGCGCTGGTCGAGCGCGGCATCACCCTGCGCGGCGAGGACCGGCTGGACGTCTCGGAAGCCGCCTTCGACGCGCTGCTGGCCTATTGTCCCGGCTTCGTCGCGGGTTACGACCAGCGCGCCCGGACCCGGATGCTGGCGGGCGACATGGACGGCGCGCTGGCCGATCTGGAGATCGCCGCGCATCTGGCCCCCGACAACGCCGCGATCTGGGGGGCGCAGGCGGTGGTGCTGATGGCCATGGGCCGGTTCGGCCCGGCGGACGCGGCGCTGGACCGCGGGCTTGCCCTGAACCCCTGGCTGCCGGAACGGCGGCTGCGCCTCGCCCCGCCGGGCGTCGCCATGTGACACGGCCCCGGCCGCCCCGCCGGACGCGCGGGCGGCTTTACACCGGGCGGGCTGCCTCTATTGTGCCGGACCGGTCGGCCCGCGTGGTGGAATGGCAGACACAGGGGACTTAAAATCCCTCGCCGCAGGGCATGCCGGTTCGAATCCGGCCGCGGGCACCAGACCGGAGGGCGGGACATTTCAACCATGGCGGCGGATTCTTTCGCCGCAGGGGCAGTCTTGGGTGGACCCGCGACGGAACTCCGGCCATTTTCGGCGGTGGAGTTTCCCAGTGCCATGACGGATTGAGCGATGACCGAGTTGAGCCCGCACGCGCCTCCGCGGCTGATCTCGATCATCTGCCCCTGCTACAACGAGGAAGGCGGGCTGGCCGAGTTCGTCCGCCGGATCGAGGCGGTGCTGACGCCGCTGGCGCTGCCCTTCGAGATCGTCTTCGTGAACGATGGCAGCACAGACGCCACCCTGGCCGAGATGCGGGCGCTGGCCATGGCGCGGGACGTCGTGACCGTGGTCAACCTGTCGCGCAACTTCGGCAAGGAGATCGCGATGACCGCTGGCCTGGCCGAGGCGGCCGGGGACGCGATGGTGGTGATCGACGCCGACCTGCAGGATCCGCCCGAGATCATCCGCGACTTCATCGCCGGCTATTGCGAGGGCTATGACGTGGTCTATGGCCGCCGCGTCGCGCGCGAGGGCGAGACCCGGATGAAGATCGCCACCGCCCATGCCTTCTACCGGCTGATGAAGCGGCTGGGGCCGGTGCGGCTGCCCGAAGACGTGGGCGACTTCCGCCTGATGAGCCGGCGGGCGGTGGACGCGCTGCTGCAGATGCCCGAGACGCACCGCTTCATGAAGGGCCTGTTCGCCTGGATCGGCTTCCCCGCGAAGGAGGTGCCCTATCGCCGGCAGGCGCGCTTCCACGGCACCACCAAGTGGAATTATCCCAAGCTGATCGGCCTGTCGGTCGAGGGCATCACCTCGTTCAGCACGTTTCCGCTGCGGCTGACCTCGTTCCTGGGGCTGGCGATCGCCTTCTTCGCCTTCGTCACCGGCATCTACTTCTTCTTCCGGGCGCTGATCTACGGCGACCCGGTGCAGGGCTTCCCGACGCTCTATGTCACCATCCTGCTGCTTGGCGGGGCCCAGCTCATGGCGCTGGGGGTGATCGGCGAGTATCTCGGCCGGGTGTTCAACGAGACCAAGCGCCGGCCGCTCTACTTCGTCGAGAGCGTCGCCCGGGCGCCGGTGGCGCGGCGCCATGCCGAGCCTTCGCGGCCTGCGAGCCCCCTGCAGGAGATCACGCCGTGACCACCCGGGCAGCGCGGATGAAACGCGAAGCCGGGCGGATCGGACGCTTCTCGGTCACCGGGGTTGCGAACACCTCGGTCGATATGGCGGTCTTCGCGGCCTTGACCTTCTGGGTCGGGCTGGCGCCGGTGGTGGCGAACCTGTTCGCCTATGGGGTCGGGGTCACCAACAGCTATCTGATGAACCGCTACTGGACCTTCCGCCATGACGCCCCCGCGAACATGGGACCGCGCCGGATCGTGCTGTTCTTCGGTCTGAACACGCTGGTGGCCGGCACTGCCACCGGGGTGCTCTACCTGCTGATCCGGGCCGGGGCGCCGGCGATGGCGGCGAAGCTCTTGTCGGTGCTGGTCTCGATGGGGCTGAACTATGTGGCGATGCGCGGCGTCGTGTTCGCGCGGCGCCACCCGGCCGGAATGGGCGATCGGGGCTGAGCCGGTCTGGTAGTTTCCCATATGGGCAATGTCCCGCCCGCTGCGATCAAATTTCGGGACAATCGGCGATTTATCGCCAAGAACGTCCATGATCTGGCGTTGACGACGCACCCGGAGGGTGCGTAGCATGATCACATGCTGCGTTTGAATTGCGATATTTGATCGGCGTCATTGGCAATCCCCTTCAAACGCGCGAGCCAGTCGCACGCAGCGCGGGAAAAGAAGGAGATCGAACATGCACCTTCTGATCGGTGTCCTCGTCGCCCTTTTGGTCGCAAGCGCAGCCGGGGCGGCAAGCTATAGCGTCATCGACCTGACGGCCGGGCTCGCCGGGCCGGCGTTCACGCCGGCGGCGCTGAACAACCAGGGCCAGGTAGTGGGCTCCGTCGCGGGCCACCTGGGAAGCCGCGCGGTGTTCTGGGATCCGGTGGCGGGGGCATCGGTCCTCGACATCCTGCCGGCGGGATATGTCGCCAGCCATGCCATCGACATCAACGACCGCGGCCAGGTGCTGGGGCAGCTCCATGGCGCGGCCGGGACCACCGCGCCGTTCCTCTGGGACGCGGCGAGCGGCTATTCCCTGCTGGCTTCCACCGCCTCGGGTCCGGTCTTCAGCCCGGCAGACCTGAACGCGGCGGGGCAGGTGGTCGGCACCGCCTTCGGCGCGGGCGCCTCCCGGGCCTTCCTGTGGGAGCCGGCACAGGGCCTGAGCTTCGTTCCAGCCGCCGCAGGGCCAAG
>JBGAOK010000036.1:0-27576 GCA_044221805.1 Meridianimarinicoccus sp. | reverse complement strand
CGCGCTTGCGGAGCGCAGCGTTGTAGGCGGACCAGTTCGTCGTGCGGTAACGGGCGGGCTTGGGCTTGCTCATGCCACCCGTCTAACCGCATGGATTCGTGATGTGAATCCTTCGCGGCGACAGTTCTGCAACAATGCCGCTTGGCAACGTCCTCGGGTTTGTACGTTAGGCCTGTCTTGACCTCGCCAAGGCTCCGCATTTCCTTTAGGATCCAGTCGCTTGGAACGCGACGTCCGAAGTCGGCTTGGGGTAGAAGCGTTGTGACTTCACTCATCCCGCCACCCCCATCGCCGCCAGATGCCCGGCCACCCGCGCCTCCAGCCCGGCCAGGTCCTCCATGATCTGCGGCAGGGTCTGGCCATAGCGTTCGGTCAGCACCCGCACGCGGGCGGTGAGCGTTTCCGTCCGTGCCTCGACCTCGGCCCCGATGGCGGCGGTGATGTCGGCCAGCCACTTGTCCTGCACCACAAGGGTCTGGATCTCGCCCATCGTCAGGGTGGGGTATTTCTTCAGCACCGCTTCGGTCAGCCGGGCCTCGGCCTCTTTCGCCGCGCGTTTCGCTTCGGCCTCGTTCTCGAATAGCGCGGCCACCTGTTTCAGCAGGGCTTTCTCGTCTGGCTCGAGGCCCCTGTCCTTCAGCCGCGCCTTCACCCCGCCCGCCGTCAGCTTGGCCCCATCGGCCATCAGTTCCTCGAACAGCCCGCCCTCGGCCCCGTGTTCCTCGGCCAGCTCCTCGATCTCGCACCCCAGTTCCTCGGCCCGGGCCGTGGCCTGATCCAGCGCCGCCTTGAGGTTCGCAAAGAAGCGTGCGGTGATGAGGGCCGGCGGGATCACGTCGGCCACAAGGCGGACCTTGTTCACCGTCAGGTCACCCTCTTCCAGCCACTTCACCTTGCCGTCGTCGCTGGTCTCCTTGCGCGCCTCGCGCAATTCCCGCGCCGCCAGCCAGCCACCGCCCGCGATGATGAACACATCGTCCTGCATAGTGGCGGCCCAATAGGCCATCAGGCGCTGATAAGCCTCATACTTGTCGACCAGGGGGGCGGCGTCGAAACGGGTCAGCATGTCCTCGGCAATCGTATGGATCAGGTCGCGCGGGTGGTCGCCCTGTTTGATGCCCAGCAGGAGGGGTGTGTTGGCCGCGATCCAGCCGTTCAGGATACCGGTGACCTGCGCGCGGAAGGCCGCGAAATCGGGGTGCTGGCGGATGGTCGTGCGGACCTGGTCGGGGGCAACCAGCGGATCGGCATAGGCCGGGCGCGGGTTCGGCCCGAACAGTGTGCTGCGCAGGGTGGGCATGACGGCCCAGAAATCAGCCAGCGCGTCGATGTCCCTCTCGGGCACGCCACCGTGCAGATGGGCGGTGATGTCCTGCAGATCCTCAGGGTCGGAGCCGTCGATGTAGCGGGGGATGTTCAGGTTGAAGTCGTTGCGGGTGATCCCGTCGAACGGCACGAGGCGGGAATATCCCGGGATCGTCTGCTGGCGGGTGAAAGCGTCGATGATCTTGTGGATGTCACGCTCGCGCAGGCGATTCTTGGGGCCGTCCTTGATGAAGCCCCTGGAGGCGTCGATCATGAAGACGGGGCGGTCGGCGCGGGCCTCGGACTTGTCGAGCACAATGATCGAGGCCGGGATGCCGGTGCCGTAGAACAGGTTGGCGGGCAGGCCGATGACGCCCTTGATGTAGCCGCGTCTCAGGATCTTCTCGCGCAGCTTCGCCTCGGCATTTCCGCGGAAGAGGACGCCGTGCGGCAAGATGACCGCGCCCGAGCCGGTGGCTTTCATCGAGGCGAGGATGTGCAGCAGGAAGGCGAAATCGCCGTTCTTGGCGGGGGGTTCACCATCGTCGAAGCGGCCGTATCTCGTTTCTGCTGTCAGCCCCGCGGCCCAAGCTTTGGCCGAGAAGGGTGGGTTGGCGACGACGAAGTCGAAGGTCTGGAGGCTGTGGGCGTCGGCTAGGAAATGCGGTTCGGCTATCACATCGCCCTGCGCGATCTCGGCCGTGGCGCGGTTGTGCATGATCATGTTCATGCGCGCGAGGCCGCGGGTGGCGATGTCCATCTCTTGCCCGAAGATGGTGATCGGTACACGGGCGGTCTCGGCGGCCTTGAGGAGCAGTGAACCCGAGCCGCAGGTCGGGTCATAGACCGTCTGCCTGGGGCTGGTGGCGCGGCTGACGCCCGCCACGGCCGCGACGACACGCGAGACCTCGGCCGGGGTGTAGAACTGGCCTTTGGACTTGCCCGCCTCGGTCGCGAAGTTGCGCATGAGGTATTCGTAGGCATCGCCCAAGATGTCGTCGCCGTCGGCGCGGTTCTTCGAGAAGTTCAGCTCTTCCCGGCTGAAGATGTTGATCAGCGCGGTCAGCGTGTTGATCATCTTCTGGCCGCGCCCGAACTTTTCGGGATCGTTGAAGAAGGCCCGATCAATCACACCGCTGAGGTCATTCTCCTCGGCGATTCTGGCGATGATCGTGTCCATCCCCTCGCCGATGTTCTTGGACCCGCGCAGGGCCTTCATATCGGCGAAGGATGCGCCGGGTGGCACCTCGATCAGTGCGTCGGGCTGGCCAGCGCGGTCGGACACGTATTTCACGAAGAGCAGGGTGAGGATGTAATCCTTGTAGAGCGAGGCGTCCATGCCGCCCCGGAGCTGGTCGCAGCTTTCCCAAAGTGACTGATAAATATCGCTCTTCTTAATGGCCATCGACCGCCCCTTCCGACTTCTTCAATTCCCCGCGGGATGACAGTTCGGGACGAAATGACAACTGCAGGGCGCATCACCTATGGTTGCTCTGTCTGTTCCATTCAACCGAGAACGGCTCCAGCACCCGCGCCAGTGTCACCTCCGGCCCCTGCTTCCCTTCCAGGATCGCCTTCACGATGTCGGGCGCGAGAAGGGTAAGGCGTAGGACACGGGTCATGTAGGACGAAGCGATCCCCTTGCGCTGGGCCAGTTCGGCGACGGTGGCAAACTCGCCCGACTCCAGCATACGCTTCCAGCGGAAGGCACGCGCCAGTGCCTTGACCAGCGTGCTGTCCTTCCGGCACGGCTGTGAGGCCCCCTCTGGCAGCTGCATCTTCTTCCGCCCGCCGCGCTTCACGACGCGGAACGGGACGTGGAGCGTGACCGTATCGGGGATTGACGCACCGCGGGTCACGCAGCTTCTCCGATACCGCCGGCCTGCATCTCGCGGGCGAGACCGCGGAGGCCGTCCACGCGGAGCCGGACGGTGAGGCCGTCCGTGCAGATGTCGACGCGCTCGACCAGCAGCGCCACGATGCGGGACTGCTCGGCGGGGAAGAGTTCGTCCCACAGCGGATCGAGCCGCTGCAGGGCCGCGCGAGAATCGGCTTCGCTGATTTCCCCGGCATGGGCGCGTGCCGCCTTCCACGTGCCCGCCACGATCTCGGGCTGGCGGAACACGGCGCGAAGCTGGTCAATGTCGGTCGCGTCGATCTCGCCTGCGGGCACCCGGCCGACCGGGCATGACCTCGCGCCATGCCTAAGTACCGTCTGGCTGACGTAGTAGCGGTACAGCCGTCCGCCCTTGCGGGTGTGCGTCGGCGAGAAGCCCGTGCCATCGGGACCGAATAGCAGCCCCTTCAAGAGCGCAGGCGTCTCGGCCCGGGTGCGGGCGGCGCGCTTTCGGGGGCTTTCCTGCAGGATGGTGTGGACGCGATCCCACGTCTCTCGGTCAACGATCGCCGCATGCTCGCCAGGATAGCTGTCGCCCTTGTGGACCGACTCGCCGATGTAGGCGCGGTTGCTGAGCATCCGGTAAGGTACTTGTTGTCGATCCCGTTGCCGCGGGGCGTGCGGATGCCGAGCGCGCCGACCTCCCGCGCCAGCACCGTTCAGGATCCGATTTCGATGAAGCGCGCGAAGATCCAGCGCACATGCGCGGCAGCTTCCTCATCGACCAGCAGCTTCCGGTTTTCGACCCGGTAGCCGAAGGGCGGCACCCCGCCCATCCACAGGTGGCGGGCGGCTGGCGGTACGACTTTGCGCGCCGCACCCATTTCCGGACCATGTTCTCGTTGGCGCCGATCTCCCGCGCCAGGGCCCCGATGCCTTGCCCGCGGTCGAGAACCAGTGCTGCCACCGCGGTCTTCAGGGCCTCCGGCCAAACGTAACGGCCGTCTCTTGCCGTCCGGACCTCAAAGCCCCAGACCATCTTCGATGTGGCGCCATCCAACATCCCTGCTACTCCTGTCGTGGCCAGCAGCGGGCCCGCGGCTTGGGCATGCACGCCCTTCGTCTGTCGGGCGCCGAGGGGCAACCCGCGCCCGACAAGGACAACCTAACCCGGTTGCGGCGTGCTCAATACCGGAAAACAAGGGGTTGGATAGACCGCTTACCTTTGAGACAGGAGGCGGAGCGGATGTCCGAGGCGATTGTGATCCAGTTGAGGCAACAGGGGGGGCAGTTTCTCAGGTCGCCTGACAGCATCGGCCGGAAAGAGATATGATAGCCCAACGCAGGTACAAACTTTCCTAGAGGGGCACTCCGGGGGGACAGTCTGCATTGCGCGCGAGGTACGAATTTCAGGTTCGACGTCTGTGCTACGCCCACATGTTTTCAGTGTCTTGCGCCGCACTCAGGTGCGAACATCTTTGTAACCCGACAGACAGCTGACGCCACGGCCGCCGCGTCATTCGACCGTCACCGACTTCGCCAGGTTCCGGGGCTGGTCGACGTCGGTGCCCTTGGCCACCGCGGCGTGGTAGGCCAGCATCTGCACCGGCAGGGCATAAAGGATCGGGGCGAAGAAATTGTCGCCCACCGGCATCCGGACCGTCCGCCAGATCCCCTCGCCGGCACTCTCGGCACCGGCCCGGTCGGTGATCATCACCACCTTGCCGTGGCGCGCCATCACCTCCTGCATGTTCGAGACGGTCTTTTCGAACAGCGGGTCATGGGGCGCCAGCACCACCACCGGGACATTGCCGTCGATCAGCGCGATGGGGCCGTGCTTCAGCTCGCCCGCGGCATAGCCCTCGGCGTGGATATAGCTGATCTCCTTCAGCTTCAGCGCGCCTTCCAGCGCGATCGGGTACATCTGGCCGCGGCCCAGGAACAGCACGTCGCGGGCCTTGGACAGGTCATCGGCGATGGCGGCGAATTCGGGCGCGAGCGTCAGCGTCTGGTTCATCGCGCCGGGCACCGCGGAAAGGTCGGCGCGCAGCTTCAGCAGCGTCGCCGCGTCCAGGGTGCGGCGCTGTTCCGCCGCCTTCAGGGCCAGCACCGCCAGCACCGTCAGCTGGCAGGTGAAGGCCTTGGTCGAGGCGACGCCGATCTCGACCCCGGCCAGGGTCGGCAGCACCACGTCGCTTTCCCGGGCGATCGAGCTTTCGGGCACGTTCACCACCGCCGCCACCCGCGAGCCCTGCGACCTGGCATAGCGCAGGGCGGCCAGGGTGTCAGCGGTCTCGCCCGACTGGCTGACCACGATGGTCAGCCCGTCCTTCGGCAGCGGTGGCTCGCGATAGCGGAATTCCGACGCGATATCGACCTCGACCGGCAGCCGGGCCAGCTTCTCGAACCAGTACTTCGCGGTCAGGCAGGCATAGAAGGCGGTGCCGCAGGCGACCATGGTGATCCGGCTCAGCCCGGCGAAGTCGATCTCGCCCGGCAGGGTGAAGGATCCGCCCGCCTCGCGCAGATAGGCCGCCAGCGTGTCGCCGATGACCGACGGCTGCTCGGCCATCTCCTTGGCCATGAAGTACTTGTGGCCGCCCTTGTCGATCCAGGTGCTGTCGAGCTGCAGCGCGCGCACCTCGCGGGCGGCAGGCAGGCCGCCGGCATCGAAGATTTCGGCGCCGGAGCGGCGGATGACAGCAAGGTCGCCCTCATCCAGATAGGTGATCTGGTGGGTCAGCGGCGCCAGCGCGATGGCGTCCGAGCCCACAAACATTTCGCCGTCGCCATAGCCGATCGCCAGCGGCGAGCCGCGGCGCGCGGCGATCATCAGGTCGTCCTCGCCCTCGAACAGGAAGCACAGCGCGAAGGCGCCATCCAGTTCGCCGATGGCCTTGCGCGCCGCCTCGACCGGGCCGAAACCCTGGGCCAGGAAGGATTGCGCCAGAAGCGCGATGGTCTCGGTGTCGGTCTCGGTGGTGGTGGCATAGCCCTGGGCGGCCAGCCGGGTGCGCAGGTCGCGGAAGTTCTCGATGATGCCGTTGTGGACCACGGCCACCGGACCGGCCCGGTGCGGATGGGCGTTGCCCACGGTCGGCGCGCC
This sequence comes from Meridianimarinicoccus sp., assembly GCA_044221805.1. Taxonomy (GTDB): domain Bacteria; phylum Pseudomonadota; class Alphaproteobacteria; order Rhodobacterales; family Rhodobacteraceae; genus Meridianimarinicoccus. Next base: position 21,328 of record JBGAOK010000036.1, on the reverse strand, counting down.
ATGGGTCGCCCAGCGGGTATGGCCGATGCCCGACTTGCCCGGCAGCGGGTCGTGCACCAGAAGATCCGAAAGCTCGGCCAGCTTGCCGGTGGCGCGGCGGCGGTCCAGCACGCCGTCGCGCACCGTGGCGATGCCGGCGCTGTCATAGCCGCGGTATTCCAGCCGTTTCAGGCTTTCGACCAGGATGGGGGCAACCTCGTGGCTGCCCAGGACGCCGACGATGCCGCACATGGGCCTACTCCTTCCTCGCGGTTCGGGCGGCCTTCAGGGCGCGCAGCCGGTCGCGCAGCCTTGTGGCGAGACCCGGCTTGTTCTCCTGCCGACCGCGGGCCACGGCCAGGTCACCGGCCGGCACGTCGCGGGTGATGACCGACCCCGACCCGGTCATCGCCCCGTCGCCCAGGGTCACCGGCGCCACCAGCATGGTGTCCGAGCCCACGAAGACATCCGCGCCGATGGTGGTGCGGTGCTTGAGGAACCCGTCATAGTTGCAGGTGATCGTACCGGCGCCGATATTGGTGCGGGCGCCCACCGTGGCGTCGCCCAGATAGGTCAGGTGGTTCGCCTTCACCCCGGGGCCAAGCCGGGCGTTCTTCACCTCGACGAAGTTGCCCACATGCACGCCTTCGGCCAGATCGGCGCCGGGGCGCAGCCGGGCATAGGGCCCGACGATGGCGCCCGTCGCCACCCGCGCACCCTCCAGATGCGAGAACGCCCGCACCGTCACGCCGTCTGCCAGCACCACGCCGGGGCCGAAGACCACGTTGGGCTCGACCAGGCTGTCGCGGCCGATCTCGGTATCGAGGGCGAAGAACACCGTTTCGGGCGCGACCAGCGTCACCCCGGCGGCCATGGCCGCGGCGCGCCGGCCGGTCTGGAACACCGCCTCGGCCCGGGCCAGTTCGGCGCGCGAATTGACCCCCATCGTCTCGGCCTCGTCGCAGGTCACGGCGACCGCGGTCAGGCCGCGGGCGTTGGCGATGGCGACGATGTCGGTCAGGTAGTATTCGCCCGCCGCGTTGTCGTTGCCGACCCCGTCGATCAGGTCGAACAGCAGCGGCGGCCGGCGCCATCACCACGCCCGAGTTGCACAGCGTCACCGCGTTCGGCCGGGCCGGCATCCTTGAACTCGACGATCCGGACCAGCCGCCCGTCCTCGACGATCAGCCGGCCATAGCGGCCGGGATCGGCCGCCTCGAAGCCGAGGACGACCACATCCGCCCCGGCCTGCCGCGCCGCCGCCATCCGCTGCAGCGTGTCCGGCGCGATGAACGGCGTATCGCCATAAAGCACGACCGCGTCGCCGCGAAATCCGCCAGCGCCGCCCGGGCCTGGCCGACCGCGTGGGCGGTGCCGCGCTGTTCGTCCTGCCGGACCGCGATCACCTCGGCGAGCACGGCCCGCGCGGCGGTCTCGACCGCTTCGGCGCCGTGGCCGGTGACCACCACCACCCGCTCGGGCACCAGCGCCGCGCCCGGCCTGCAGCGCATGGGCCAGAAGGGGAAACCCGCCCAGCGGGTGCAGCACCTTGGGCAGGTCCGACACCATGCGGGTGCCCTTGCCCGCGGCCAGAACGATGAGCGCTGTGGAATTGCCTGCCATGACCCTGCGAACCTTGAACCGCCGTCATTTCTACGAAGTGAACCGCCAAGAGCAAGTGTCGCCGGGTCACGTCTTCTTACGTATGGTTACCGGACACATCACGGTCCGGCTCAGCCGTCGGCGACGGCGGCCTCCGGTGCCGTGGGCGCCACCTGCGCGGCGGCCGCTGCCGCCTTCACGTCGTGCAGTTCGGCATTCAGGGCCGCGCCGAGCAGCACCACGAAGATGGTGATGTAGAGGAACATCATCAGCGCGATCACGGCCCCGATCGAGCCGTAGATCTCGTTGTACGAACCGAAATTCGCCAGGTAGTACGTGAAGAGTTCCGACCCCGCCGCCCAGACCAGCACCGTCAGCACGGCGCCGGGGCTGACCCAGTGCACACGCGCCGCCGGCCCGGTGGGGGCAAAGCGGTAGATCACCCAGATCCCCGAGATCACCACCACCAGCGCGACGACCCAGCGCAACGCCTCGATCGCGGTCGCGGTCCATGGACCCAGCGGCAGCAGGGCCAGCACCAGCGGCAGCACCACCATGACCACGGCAGCCACGATCGCCACCAGGATCAGCGCGAAGGTGATCCCCAGCGCCGCCACCGCGGCCATGAAGCCACCCCTGAGGCGGGTGTCATGCACCGCGTTCATTGCCTGGATCACCGCATCGGTGCCGACCCGCGCCGACCACAGCGCCGCCCCGACCGACAGGATCGTGGTCCAGCCCAGCGTGTCGACGCGGCTTTCGACCAGTCGGTGCACCTGTGCCGCGATGATCTCGTAGGCTTCGGGCGGGATGAACTCGGCCAGCATGTCGAGCTGCTCGTCGACCACGGTCGGGTCGACAAGGAGACCCAGAAGCGCGATCACTGCGGCCAGCGCCGGAAACAGCGACAGCATCGCGAAGAAGGCGCCGCCGGCCGACACCAGCGAGATGTTGGCGTTCAGCACCCGACGCACCATGCCGTGAAACAGGCGCCAATGCCCGTGAAGGCGCTTCCTCATGTCCTGTCGACCCAGCCTGCCCGCTGTCCTGCGCAGCGTTCGGGGCGACCTTAGCCGGGATCGGCGCGCGAGGCGAGCCGCCGTGCGACGCCCGACCCGTCGCGTGGCGCGATGCCTCAGATCGCCAGCCGGCGTTCCTCGGGCCGTTCGGCCGGGCCGCTGCGCTGGCCCATTCCGCCAACCCGGGCGAAGGTCACCAGCGAGGCGCCGCCCGCCACCGGCTTCACGTCGCAGCGCAACAGCGCGCCGTCCAGCTTCTCCACATAGCCGGTCCAGCCCTGGCGTTCGCCCTTCTGCAGCACCGTCGCCCGCACCGCGTCCAGCTCGGCAGAAGGGTGGCACTGCTCCTGCCAGCGCCGGGCGGCCTCGGCGATGCCGGTGTCGGCCGGACGTTGCCCGGGATCGCCGGACCAGAGCGCGCCATAGGCCCGGTTGGACAGGGTCAGCATCCCGGTCTGCGAGAAGGCGGCAATGGCCGTGTCGAGGTTGTCGAATACCGACTGGTTCAGCTCGATCTCGGACCGATAGGTGCGCGACATCCGCACCTCGGACGAGATGTCCTCGAACAGGTAGGCGACGGCGCCGTCCGGATGCGGCCGGCCGCTGACCCGGAAGGTCTGGCCGTTCGGCAGGTGCCAGGTCTCCTCGAAGGTGCCGTCGGCGGCGCCGGCTTCCAGCTGGGCGATCTGCATCCGCCAGCTCTTGTAGTCCTTCGGCTCGGGGATGCGCTGGCGGTCCCGCAGCGTGTCGAGAAAAGCGTGCAGCGTCGGCCGCGCGCTCAGCTGCTCCGGCGGCAACCCGGTCAGGTCCACCAGCGCCGGGTTGAACAGCACCAGCTTGCGCTTGCGGTCGAAGATGGCCAGCCCGACCCGCAGGTCGGCGAAGGTCTTGGTCAGGGTCTGGACGAACTCGGTCAGGGCGTTCTCGGCCCGGACCAGCTTGTCGATCGGCAGGGCGAAGAACAGCGTCTCGATCTCGCCCGGCTGGGCGATCATGTCGAACCACAGCGGCTGGCCTCTGCCGGGCTGCAACACCGAGATCCGCCGCGGCAGCTCGGCCTCGTCCGACCAGTCGCGGTGACCGTCGTCGAACACGTCTGGCGGCGGCCAGCCGATCAGGGCCTCGGCCCCCGCCACCGTGCGCGCCAGCGTCATGTAGCTGCTGTTGGCCCAGATGATGGTGCCGTCATGGCGCCGCTTCCAGGTCGGGATCGGCGAGCGTTCCGCGATCGAGCGCAGGGTGAACAGCTCGGCCCGCATTGCGGCCAGACTGTAATGGGCGACCACCTCGGACCGGGTGCCGCGCAGCGGGTCCTGGATCGCCGCCCGGATCTGGCCGTTCCGCGTCTCGACCACCAGCCGCAGGCTTTCGGGGTCGTCGGGCACCTCGGGAATCTGGAAGGACGGGGTCTCGCCCGTCTCGGCCAGCTGGGCCGCCAGACCCTCGAAACGCTGGCCGAAGGCGAGGACGAAGCGGCCCAGATCATCGGTCTGCTTCGGCTCGGCCGGCATCTGGGCCCGGGCCGCCGGAGTGGCGTCCACCAGCCGGCCATTCTGGAACAGGAAGGCCGCATCATCGTCCGACCTGGCGGCCAGCGCCACCGCCGACAATCTCTCACGGCGGATCGACAACAGCAGGAAAACCACCGCTGCGGCGACGACGTTGCTGGCGATTCCGATGGCAATGGCGGCGGAAAGACTGATCATCGCGACCCCTGATCAACACCTCGCTGGTGGCGAATCCGCCGGTGAACTCTTGGCAACCTGTCTTAACAATGCCTTACCGCGGATTAACGACGAGTTAACGGACCGGCGGGCGGATCTGGCCCGACGACGCCGCTCAGGCCCGGATCGGCTGGTTCTGCCCGACCGCGCCCCGCCCTTCGTCGGGTCGGGTGGCGATACGATCGCGCGGCCAGCGTACCTCGACGATGGCGCCCGAACGCTCTGGGCGCTCAGCCGAGGTCAGGAACGGGTCCGACCCGTTCGAGAACTGCAGCGTCCCGCCGGTGCGTTCGAGCAGCGTCTTGGCGATGAACAGGCCCAGCCCCATGCCTTCGTATTCGGGGCGGCGGGCTCTGTCCTCTTCGCTGCGGCGGCGGCGCAGGAAAGGGTCACCGAGGCGGCCGATCACATGGGCCGGATAGCCCTCGCCATCGTCGCTGATGCGGATGCGGATCACCTGGTCGGTCCAGCTCGCGTCGATCCAGACGTTGCTGGCGGCGAAATCGACCGCGTTCTGGGCCAGGTTGCGCAGGCCGTGGATCAGTTCGGGCCGGCGCCGGATCAGCGGCTGCTCGCTGTCCCCGCCCGAGGCCGGCGCCACCGAGAAGTGGATGTCCTTGCCGCGCTGGATGTGGGGCTCGGCCGCCTCGCGGATCACCGTGTCCAGTGGCGCGAACTGCATGTACTTGTCGTCCTTCCCGGCGCGGCCCATCGACCGCAGGATGTCCCGGCAGCGGTCGGCCTGTTCGCGGATCAATTCCGCATCGGCGCGATGGTCCGGGTCGTCGAGGTCGCTGGCAAGCTCGGAACTGACCAGCTTGATGGTGGCCAGGGGCGTCCCCAACTCGTGCGCGGCGGCGGCGACCACGCCGCCGAGGTCGGTCAGCTTCTGCTCGCGCACCAAGGCCATCTGGGTCGCCAGCAGGGCGTCCGACATGGCGTGGACCTCGCCGCTGACCTTGCGGGCATAGCCGGCGGTGAAGGCAAGCCCGGTGACGATCGCCGCCCAGAACCCGAACAGGAAATCCTGCGGCAGCCGCAGGACGAAGCCGTCGCGGTCGATCAGCGGGAAATGCGCCACCGCCAGAACCGTCACCAGCACCAGCGCGATGCCGCCCAGCATCACCGTCGACCCGAGCCGCAGCGCCGAGGCCGAGATCGTCACCGGCGCCACGATCAGAAGCGCGAAGGGATTGTTCAGCCCGCCGGTCAGGAACAGCAGGCAGCCCAGCTGCAGCAGGTCGAACAGGAGCATCGCCGCCACTTCGGCCTCGCTCAGCCGCCGGTTCTGCGGGAACGAGAAGATCGCGATCAGGTTCGCCGCCACCGAGGCACCGATCGCCAGATAGCACAGATGCAGCGGCACATGGACGCCGAACACGCTTTCCGCCGCGGTGATCGCCGCGAGCTGTCCGCCGAGTGCGATCCAGCGCAGGACGATCAGCGTCCTGAGCCGGATCCAGTGGCTGCGGGCGGCGCCGGCCAGCGGATTGAGCGAGCGGTCGGCCATCGTCGTCCCTTCCGGATGGTCCATCAGCGCTTGATTGATAGGCGACAAGCGTCCAGATGCAATCGGCAACGCCCGAGACCCCGCGCAGGAGGACCGATCTTGTCCCGCATCGCCGCCATTGCCGCCGCAACCGTCGCCGTCGCCCTGCTTGGCGCCGGCCTGGGCTATGTCCTTGTCGCCGACCGCGGCAGCGACCGCTTCGCCCAGTGCCGCGAGGGCCAGATCGCGGGCGGCGAGATCGGCGGTCCCTTCACCCTGCTCGACAGCAGCGGCAGGACCGTCACCGACAGGGACGTCTTCACCCGGCCTTCGCTGGTCTATTTCGGCTATACCTTCTGCCCCGACGTCTGCCCGCTGGACAATGTGCGCAACGCCGAGGCGGTGGATGTGCTGGCTGCCCGGGGCCTTGACGTGGCGCCGGTGTTCATCTCGATCGACCCCGCCCGCGACACGCCCGAGGTGGTGGGCGACTTCGCCCGCAACATCCACCCGAAGATGATCGGCCTGACCGGCAGCCCGGAACAGGTCAAGGCCGCCAGCACCGCCTACAAGACCTATTTCAAGGCCCAGGGCGACAGCGCCGACCCCTATTACCTGGTCGACCATTCCACCTTCACCTACCTGGTCCTGCCGGGCCACGGTTTCGTCGAATTCTTCCGCCGTGAAACCACCTCCGAGGAGATGGCCGCGCGCACTGCCTGCTTCATCGAGGCGTCGTGACGGGCCGAGGCCCGAGATGTGTTAAATTGACGCTTGCGGGAGTTGCGGTTAGAGCATTCAGACGGACCCAAGGAGTAGCCCGATGGCAGAGCAGGAATTCGTGGACATTGGCGAGGACAAGACGCTCCTTCTGGTCGATGACGACGAGCCATTCCTGAAGCGCCTCGCCAAGGCCATGGAGAAGCGCGGCTTCGAACCGGAATGCGCCGGATCGGTGGCCGCCGGCAAGGCGATCGCCACGGCGCGTCCGCCGGCCTTCGCGGTGGTCGACCTCCGGCTCGAGGACGGCAACGGGCTGGATGTGGTCGAGGTGATCCGCGACCGCCGGCCCGACGCGCGGATCGTGGTGCTGACCGGCTATGGTGCCATCGCCACCGCGGTTGCCGCGGTCAAGATCGGCGCCACCGACTATCTCTCGAAACCCGCCGATGCCAACGACATCACCGCCGCGCTGCTGGCCGCCACCAACGAGCTGCCGCCGCCGCCCGACAACCCGATGTCCGCCGACCGGGTGCGCTGGGAACACATCCAGCGGGTCTATGAACTGTGCGACCGCAACGTCTCCGAGACCGCCCGGCGCCTGAACATGCACCGCCGCACGCTGCAGCGCATTCTCGCGAAGCGCAGCCCGCGCTGACGTGGGCGCGGCCCGCGCCCTGGCGCTGGTGGCGCTGGCCGGGCTGTCGGCCTGCGCGGCGCCGAGCGGACCCGCGCCTGTCGCCCCGCGCGGCTCCCCCGGCCTGATCCTCGCGCCCGAGGCGCTGCAGGTGGCCGGCACCGGGCAGGAGATCGGCTTCGGCCGCGCTCCCGACAATGCCATCGCCGCGGTGACCGCGCGGGCCGGCAGCGCCCCGGTCGCGGATCTGGTCCGCCCCGACTGTCCCGGCGCCGCCCTGCGCGAGGTGCGCTTTCCCGACGGGTTGTCGCTGTGGTTCCGCGACCGGATGCTGGTCGGCTGGTCGGTGACGGACGCGCCCCCGGGCCGCTACGCCACCCTGTCGGGCCTGACCACCGGGCTGGACCGCGCGGCCGCCCTGGCTCTGCCCGGCACCACCGCGACCCCGGCCGGCCTGAGCGAGGGCGCGATCCGCGGCCGGGTCGGCGGCGACGGCCGCCTTGCCCGGCTAGAGGCGGGCAAGACCTGCGGCTGAGCGCGGCTGCCGGTCCATCTGCGCGATCAGGCCGGCATGGCGGGCGGTGAAATCGGCCCGCGACGCCGCGGGCGGGCGCAGCACCACGTCCAGCCCATCGACCAGTGCCGGCGGCGGGGCGCGGAAGAACTTGCCCGCCTCCTCCCGGCTGAACCCGGCGATCCGCGTCGCCTCGAGCCAGGCCGAGATCCGGTCGGCGCGCTTGACCAGCCGCTTCACCGCCTCGGGCAGGATCGCGGGCAGGCCGAAGCGGGTATGGATCGCCGCCGACAGCCGCGCTTCCATCGCCGCATAGCCGGGCCCGACCGCGGATTTCACCGGCGAGATCATGTCGCCGATGACATACTCCGGCGCGTCGTGCAGCAGCGCGGCCAGCCGCCAGCAGGGCTCGGCCCGGGGCGCGATCCGGCCGAAGATCTCCTCGACCAGCAAGGAATGCTCGGCCACCGAATAGGGATGGTCGCCGACGGTCTGGCCGTTCCAGCGCGCCACGAAGGCAAGGCCATGGGCGATGTCCTCGACCTCGATGTCCAGCGGACTGGGGTCGAGCAGGTCAAGACGGCGCCCGGACAGCATCCGCTGCCAGGCGCGGGGGGCATCCTTCGGCATCCGTAGCGGTCCCTTGGCCAGTGGCGGAGTTGAACCGCGCCGCCGCGGCGGGCGCAAGCCCCCGCGACCGGGACGGCGCGCAGCTCCGACGCGACTCCTACAGGACTCCTACGGGAATCCTACAGGACTCCGACGCCGCTCAGGCCGCGGCCAGGGCGCCTTCGGCGGCGGCGCGGATGGCGCGGATGTTGGCGCCGTAGGGGGCGGGGTTGGCGACCGAGCCGCCCTTGAACACCGCCGAGCCCGCCACCAGCACATCGGCGCCGGCCGCCGCGACCAGCGGCGCGGTCTCGGGCGTGACGCCGCCGTCGATCTCGATATGGACGGGGCGGTCGCCGATCATCGCCCGCAGGGCGCGCACCTTGGCGATCTGGGAGTGGATGAACTTCTGCCCGCCGAAGCCCGGGTTCACCGTCATCACGCACACGAGGTCGAGAAGGTCCAGCAGATGCGCGACCGCCTCGACCGGGGTGCCCGGGTTCAGCGCCAGCCCCGCCTTGCAGCCCGCCCCGCGGATCGCCTGGAGCGTGCGGTGGATGTGCGGCCCGGCCTCCAGATGCGCGGTCAGGATGTCGGCGCCCGAGGCGGCGAAGGCCTCGATCATCGGATCCACCGGCGCGATCATCAGGTGGACGTCCATCACCGTCCGGATATGCGGCCGGATCGCGGTGCAGAGCTGCGGGCCGAAGGTGATGTTCGGCACGAAATGGCCGTCCATCACGTCCACATGCACCCAGTCGCAGCCCTCGGCCTCGATGGCGCGGCACTCGGCGCCGAAATCGGCGAAATCCGCCGACAGGATCGACGGCGCGATCTTGATGGTGCGGGTGAAGGTCATGCGGTCAGTCCCCGGGCGGCGCCCCTGTGGCGGTTGCGCCGCATCTAGCCAGAGGCGACCGGGGGTTCAAGTCCCGGCGCCGGGACCGGTCACAGCGCCGCGCGGATCTGCTGGCGGAGGAAATCGATCGGCACGGGCTTTCCGTCGACCTTGTAGAACCAGTAGGTCCAGCCGTTGCAGCTTGGCGCGCCTTCCAGCGCGGCGCCGACCTGATGGATCGACCCGCGGTGATCGCCACGACCGTTCGACGAAACCAGCGTGCCGTCCGCGCGCACCCGCGCAACGTATCCGGTGGGCGAGACCAGTTCGGCCCCCGGGTTCAGCAGGCCCTGTTCGATCAGCTGGCCGAAGGGCACCCGCGGCTCGCTGCGCCGCGGCCGGGTGACCTCGATCGAGCCCGGGTCATAGGGCCGGACCCGGGCCAGCCGCGCCTCGGCGGCGCGGATATAGGCCGGCTCGCGCTCGATGCCGATGAAGTGGCGGCCCAGCTTGCGGGCCACCGCGCCGGTAGTGCCGGTGCCGAAGAACGGGTCCAGCACCACATCGCCCGGATCGGTGGTGCCGACCAGCACCCGGTGCAGCAGCGCCTCGGGCTTCTGGGTCGGGTGCGCCTTCGCGCCCGCCTCGTCCTTCAGCCGCTCGTGACCGGTGCAGAGCGGGATCATCCAGTCCGACCGCATCTGCACATCGTCATTCAGCGACTTCAGCGCCTCGTAGTTGAAGGTGTATTTCGACCCTTCCCCGCGCGAGGCCCAGATCAGCGTCTCATGGGCGTTGGTCAGGCGCTTGCCGCGGAAATTCGGCATCGGGTTCGACTTCCGCCAGATCACGTCGTTCAGGATCCAGTAGCCGGCATCCTGCACGGCTACGCCGACCCGGAAGATGTTGTGGTAGGATCCGATCACCCAGATCGCCCCGTCGGGCTTCAGCACCCGCCGGGCGGCCTGAAGCCAGTCGCGGGTGAAGCGGTCATAGGACTCGAAGCTGGCGAAGCGGTCCCAGGCATCGTCGACCGCGTCGACCCGGCTGTTGTCGGGCCGGTGCAGGTCGCCCTTCAGTTGAAGGTTGTAGGGCGGATCGGCGAAGATCAGGTCGACCGAGGCCTCGGGCAGCCCGTTCATCGCCGCCACGCAGTCGCCTTCAAGGATTCGGTCCAGCGGCAGCGACGCGGCGGCCTTGGGGAAGTCTTTCATCGGATAGCCTCTGGTCGCGCCGGGAAGCGGCGTTTTCCGCACCATGAGTCAAACCCGATTCGCCGTCAATTTCTTTTTGGAATCAGCGCGTTACAGATGGGTCTGGATACAAGATGTTGTGCACGGGGCGGAAGCTTCGTCTATGGTGCGGGGTCGGCCCCAGCCGGGACAGCGCCGCGAGGTGCGCCGGCGTCGGATAGCCGGCGTTGCCATCCCAGCCATAGCCCGGCCAGTCGCGGGCCAGATCCGCCATGATCCGGTCGCGCGCCACCTTGGCGACGATCGAGGCGGCGGCGATCGACAGTACCCGCGCGTCGCCCTTCACCACGCAGTCGGCGCGGATGGTCAGGCCGCGGGGCATCTGGTTGCCGTCGATCAGCAGGTGGTCGGGCGGTTCGGCCAGCCCGGCGATGGCGCGGGTCATCGCCAGATGGGTGGCGCGCAGGATGTTCAGGCTGTCGATCTCCTCGACGCTGGCATGGGCGACCGAGACATCGGCCGTCGCGAGCAGGATCGCGGCCAGTTCCGCCCGCCGTTCGGGGCGAAGGCGCTTGGAATCGTCCAGCCCCGCCGGGATCCGGCCCGGATCCAGCCGCACCGCCGCCGCCGTCACCGGCCCGGCCAGTGGCCCCCGGCCGACCTCGTCGACGCCGGCAATGCGCAGCGCGCCGGCGGCCCGGGCGGCGGCCTCGAGGCTGTGGTCGGGGCCGACGCCGGGGATGCAGGTCGCATGGCGCATCCGGGAACTCCACCTGTTCGACCGCGGCGCGCCGCAAGGTCCTGCAGGCGTTAGCCGGACACCGCCGCTGCTGTCAACGCCAGCAATGGCGCGGACGGGGACGGGTCAGACCAGGATCAGCTGCGACGCCGGGTCGTCCACCAGATCCGCGAAACTTGCCACTGCGCCGGTGCCCGCTCCGGCGAAGACCAGCGCCAGGCCGCCGCCGAAGGACACGATGACATCCTGTCCCGCGCCCGGATCGCCGAAGGCGGCAAGGGCGTCCAGATCGTCGAGGATGCCCGGCGTACCAGCATCCACGAGGCCGGAGAACGCCAGGATATCCTCGGACCCGTCGAAATCCCGCAACAGGTCGCTGCCGCGCCCGGCGGCGAGGTCGAACTGGAACACGTCGGCGCCTGCCCCGCCGGACAGCAGGTCATCCCCGCTGCCGCCGAGCAGCCAGTCCGCGGCATCGCCGCCGGTCAGGTCATCCGTGCCGGCACCGCCATCCAGCAGGTTGCCGGTGCCGCCGATCACGACAAGCGTGTCGTCGCCCCCGCCCCCAAGAAGGATGCTCTCGCCTTTGCTGCCGGCACCGATCTCGGCGGTGAGCCGGTCATTCCCCGAGCCGCCGTCGAGCAGGTTCCGGGCGGTTCCGGCTTCCTCGGGGTAGTAGGGGTCGCTTGGCGGGGCAGAGGCGAACGCGATCATCACGTCGTCGCCGTCGCCGCCCTTCAACTGGTTGAGAGCAGAGGCGCCCCCGCCGTAGAAGGCAAGCCCCTCGGCGTTCGCCGTCATCAGGTCGTCGCCGTCGCCACCGTCCAGCCGGTTGATGGCGTTGGCGCCGCCATCCTCTCCAGTCACCGCCTCGACGCTCGCTGTCATCTCGTCGTCGCCGCTGCCGCCGTCCATGACATTCGTCCCGGTCGCGGCAAATTCGGCGAACGCGCCGATTTCGGCCGTGAGAACATCGTCTCCGACACCACCGTCAAGCATGTTGTCGACCAGGGTCGTGTGGTTCTCGCCGTCGGTCTCGTGGATCGCCGTCAGGATGTCGTTGCCGCCGCGGCCGTAGACGATGTTCGTACCGACCGGACTGGCAACGTTGGAATCGGTCCGCACGAAGGCGCGCACCACGTCGTCCCCCGATCCGGCATCCACCTCGTTGAGGGCAAACTTGCCCTCATTGGTTTCGGCAATCGCCACGACGTCGACGACATCGTCACCCGTTCCGGTCCGGACCCTGTTGATCGCCGACTCGTCAGAACCTAAGAAACTGGTTTCCGCCCAGGCACTGACAATGTCGTTGCCGGCGCCGGTCCGTATCACGTTCTCGGCGAGGGACCCAGGGGGGCCGCTGGTCGAGTATTGGATGGAGGCCCGGACGGTGACCCGGTCGTCGCCGGCTCCGGCGACCACATGGTTCGAAACGAACACCGCGCCGTTGTCGGATTCGCCGCTGGCATCCAACGTGATAATGTCGTTGCCGGCCCCGCCGGTCACGTCGTTGGTGGCGGTCACCTGTCCATAGGCATTCACGTAGACCGTCGAGGTGATGGTGTCGTCGCCGCTGCCGCCCTGAAGCACCGCCGTCGCATCGCCGGACGAGCCCCGAAATCCGGTGTCGGCATTGAGCGCGACCGTGAGCCTGTCATCGCCGGCGCCGCCGCTCTGCCAGGTCGACAGGGACAGCGGCGCCCCGTTCTGGGTGACGAGGGCAAGGTCGGTGTGCAGGGTATCGTCCCCGCTCATGCCCAGAAGCTGCGTGCCGTTGAACCGGCTCGCCAAAATGTCGTTTCCGGCAAAACCCAGAACCCGGTCCAGATCCGCCATTGCGTCAAGGACGTCGTCGTATCGCGTACCAACAACTGTCATGACAATCTCCCGCAGACGCCAAACCAAACCCGTCCGGCGTCCCAATTCCGCCGCCGAAAACACTGCGGCCCTATAGATGTGGAGGCCACGGGTAACTGTGTCAACCGGCGGATCAGAGGTCCGGATCTCTGGGGTTCCGGACGCCGCGGACGGTCCCGGCGCGCCTGCCGGATGGGGGAAAAAGCGGGAGCGGTTGATGCGGGAGTGGCGGTCCCGGCAGGACTCGAACCTGCAACCTGCCCCTTAGGAGGGGGCTGCTCTATCCAGTTGAGCCACGGGACCTCTGCGCCTTTTCGCCCGAACCGGCGCCGGGCGCAAGACGTCGCGGACGCCTGCCCGCGGCCTTCGGCCCCGCGCCGCGCTAGCCGATTGCGGCCCGTTGCAATTTGTCGCTAGAGTTGACGAAACGTCTTTTCTGGAAAGGCCCGCGCGATGACGTCAGAGAACAGACGAGCCCTGACCTTGCGGGACGTCTCGGAAGCCTCGGGCGTCAGCGAGATGACGGTGAGCCGGGTGCTCAGAAACCGGGGCGACGTGTCCGAGAAGACCCGCGCACGGGTTCTGGATGCGGCCCGGGCGCTGGGATACGTGCCGAACAAGATCGCCGGCGCGCTGGCCTCGCAGCGGGTGAACCTGGTCGCGGTGATCATCCCCTCGATGTCCAACCTGGTGTTCCCGGAAGTGATGATGGGGATCTCGTCGGTGCTGGACGACACGCCGCTGCAACCGGTGGTCGGGCTGAGCCACTACCGCCCCGAACGCGAGGAGGCGGTGCTATACGAGATGCTGTCCTGGCGGCCCTCGGGGATCATCCTCGCCGGGCTGGAACACACCGACGCCGCGCGTGCCATGCTGGCCAATTCCGCCATCCCGGTGGTCGAGATCATGGATGCCGACGGCGACCCGATCGACGCGATGGTCGGCATCTCGCACCGCCGGGCCGGTCGGCTGATGGGCGAGGAGATCGTAAGGTCGGGCTACCGTCGGGTTGCCTTCCTGGGCACCAAGATGCCGCTGGACCACCGGGCGCGGAAGCGGTTCGAAGGCTTCACCCAGGCGCTCGCCAAGGCCGGGATCGAGATCGCGGACCAGGAATTCTATGCCGGCGGTTCGGCCCTGCTGAAGGGCCGCGAGATGACCGAAGCCGTGCTCTCGCGCACGCCGGACATCGATTTCCTGTATTACTCCAACGACATGATCGGTGCCGGCGGGCTGCTCTACTGTCTCGAGAAGGGCTACGACATTCCCGGATCCCTTGGCCTTGCCGGGTTCAACAACGTCAACCTGCTGAAGGGGCTGCCGCGGATGCTGGCGACCATGGACGCCTGCCGGCTCGAGATCGGCACCAGGGCCGCGGCCATCGTCGCCGCGCGGGCGCTGGGGATCGGCGAGGTCGGCGAGCAGCGCGTTGTCCTGACCCCCGGCATCATCCGCGGCGACACCCTGCGCGACGCCGTCGACTGAACGCGGCAGAGACCGGAGCCATGACCGCGGACCCCGCCACCCTGCCCTATCGCCCCTGCGTCGGGATCGTCCTTGCCAACGCCGAAGGTCTGGTCTTCGCCGGCCAGCGCATCGACACGCCGGGGGCCTGGCAGATGCCCCAGGGCGGCATCGACCCGGGCGAAAGCCCCGACGCCGCCGCCCTGCGCGAGTTGCGCGAGGAAACCGGCGTGCCGGCGGATCTGGCGCGGATCGAGGCGCAGACGCCCGACTGGCTGACTTATGACCTGCCGCCCGAGCTTCTGGGCCGGGTCTGGGGCGGCCGCTATCGCGGGCAGAAGCAGTTGTGGTTCCTGATGCGCTTCCTCGGCCGGGAGTCCGACATCCGGCTGGATGACGGCCATGCCGAGTTCTCGACTTGGAACTGGATGACGCCCGAGGCGGTGATCGACGGGATCGTGCCGTTCAAGCGCGACCTCTACCGGCAGGTCTTCGCGGTGCTGGGGACGCGCCTCTGATCAGCGCGGCAGTGGGATCGACACCCGCTGCCCCACCGCGGCACAGTCCGGCAGGACCAGCGCCAGCGGCACCGGATCCGGCCCGGCCTCGGTCAGCAGAAGCGCCTCCAGCCGCCGGCCGCAGAGCGCGTCGGTCACCGGCGCCTCGATCCTGAGGTCGCCGCCGGCCAGCACCAGATCCACCGGCGCCGTGCCGGGGCGCGGGAAGCCGAGCCGCAACGGGGCCGTCCCCCCGGACAGCGCCCCCCACGCCCCGCTTCCCGGCCAGATGACGGCGCCGAAGGGGGTCTCGGTCCGCTCGGGCAGCGGCGCGCTGACCCGGGTTTCGCCGACCTGCGCCACAAGCTCGACCGCGCCCGCCACCGGGGGCAGCGCCGCGGACAAGCTGCCGTCGATACCGGTTTCCTCGGCCACAGACAGCGGCCCCAGGGTCAGCGTCACCGGGGCATAGGGTGCACAGGGCGCTTCCAGCCGGATCACCAGCAGGCCTCGATCGGCCTGCGCCACAGTCAGGCGCGGCGCGGGACAGTCCGGCAAGGGCTGCGCCGCGGTCGCGCCGGCAAGCACCAAAGCAGCGAAAGCAAGGATCACCCCGCCCGCCGCGCCGAACCCGGCACGGCGGCGCGGTCGGCCGTCAGGCCAGCCGCCCATGGCAATGCTTGAACCGCTTGCCCGATCCGCAGGGGCAGGAATCGTTGCGCCCCGGATTGCCCCAGGTGGCAATGTCAGTCTCGTCGAAGCCTTCCAGCCGGACACCGGGCGCGACCGCCTCGGCCAGATCGCCGGCCTCGGCCATGGCGAGCGCCGGTGCCCCGGCCTCGGCAGCCACGGGACCGGCAACGGGGGCCGGCGCCGGCGCGGCCGGAGCCACGGAGGCCACCGGAGCCGCCGTCCCGCGGGCCGCCGCCTGCTGGGCCAGGAACTGCTGGATCATCGCGTTCCGCTCGTCCTCGGTCAGCGGCCGGATATGCGCCAGCCGCTGGGTCACGTCCTCGCGCAGGCCGTTCAGAAGCCCTTCGAACAGCTGGAAGCTCTCGTTCTTGAATTCGTTCAGCGGGTCGCGCTGCGCATAACCGCGGAAGCCGATCACCGACCGCAGGTGCTCGAGCTTCAGAAGATGGTCGCGCCATTTCTGGTCGATCGTCTGGAGCAGCATCTGCTTTTCGATGCCGCGCATGCTGTCCTCGCCGAAATCGGCGGTCTTCTTCACCATGAACTCGTCCGACGCCGCATAGAGCCGTTCGCGGATCACGGCGTCGTCCACGCCTTCCTCGCCGATCCAGGCCGAAACCGGCAGGTCGAGGCCCAGCTTTTCCATCACGGCGGCATAAAGGCCCGGGCCGTCCCACTGGTCGGGATAGGTGCGCGGCGGGATGTGGCGTTCCACCAGATCATCGATCACCTGGTGGCGCATGTCCTGCACGATCTCGACGACGTGCTCGGCGTCGAGGATCTCCATCCGCTGGCCGAAGATGACCTTGCGCTGGTCGTTCATCACGTCGTCGAACTTCAGCAGCTGTTTGCGCATGTCGAAGTTGCGACCCTCGACCTTCGCCTGGGCCTTCTCGAGCGACTTGTTCACCCAGGGATGGATGATCGCCTCGCCTTCCTTCATGCCGAGCCGCTGCAGCACCTTGTCCAGCCGGTCCGACCCGAAGATGCGCATCAGGTCGTCTTCCAGCGACAGGAAGAAGGTCGACCGGCCCGGGTCGCCCTGCCGGCCCGAGCGGCCGCGAAGTTGGTTGTCGATCCGGCGGCTTTCGTGCCGTTCGGTCCCGAGAACATAAAGCCCGCCGGCTTCCAGCACCTTGCGGCGATCCTCGGCGTGGTCGGCCTCGATCCGGGCGCGGACCTCGTCGGGGTGGAGGTGCGGGTCGGCATCGATCGCCTCGAACACGCGCAATTCGACATTGCCGCCCAGCTGGATGTCGGTGCCCCGACCGGCCATGTTGGTGGCGATGGTGACGGCGCCGGGCTTGCCGGCATCGGCGACGATCTGTGCTTCCTTCTCGTGCTGGCGCGCGTTCAGGACATTGTGCGGGATGCCGGCCACCTTCAGCCGCGCAGACAGGTCTTCCGACTTCTCGATCGAGGTGGTGCCCACCAGCACCGGCTGGCCCTTCGCGTGCGCCTCGGCGATCTGCTCGACGATGGCCTGGTACTTCTCGCGGGCGGTGCGATAGACCTGATCGTCCTCGTCCTTCCGGGCCACCGGGCGGTTGGTCGGGATTTCGATCACGCCAAGACCGTAGATCTCGCGGAATTCCTCGGCCTCGGTCGCGGCGGTGCCGGTCATGCCCGCCAGCTTGGAATAGAGCCGGAAGTAGTTCTGGAAGGTGATCGAAGCCAGCGTCACGTTCTCGGGCTGGATGGCGACGTTCTCCTTCGCCTCGATCGCCTGGTGCAGGCCGTCGGAATAGCGCCGCCCGATCATCATCCGGCCGGTGAACTCGTCCACCAGCACGACCTGGTTGTCGCGAACGATGTAGTCCTTGTCGCGCGCGAAAACCTTGTGCGCCTTCAGCGCCTGAGTGACGTGGTGAACCAGCGTCGTCGACTCGGGATCATAGAGCGACTGGCCCTCGGGCAGCATCCCTGCGGCCCCCAGCCGGCGTTCGATGAAGTCATTGCCTTCCTCGGTGAAGGTCACGTTGCGGGTCTTCTCGTCCAGCGTGAAGTGCTGTTCGGTGACCTCGGGAATCAGCCGGTCGACCATCTTGTAGAGATCCGACCGGTCCTGTGCCGGACCCGAGATGATCAGGGGCGTGCGCGCCTCGTCGACCAGGATCGAGTCCACCTCGTCGACGATCGCGTAATTGTGACCGCGCTGCGCCATCTGCGCCAGGTCGGTCTTCATGTTGTCGCGAAGGTAGTCGAAGCCCAGTTCGTTATTGGTGGCGTAGGTGATGTCGGCGGCATAGGCGAGCTTCTTCTCGGCCTCGGCCTGCTGCGGATACACCACCCCCGTGGTCAGGCCGAGCGCCGCATGGACCTTGCCCATCCAGTCCGCGTCGCGCTTGGCCAAGTAGTCGTTGACCGTGACGATGTGCACGCCCTTGCCGCTGAGCGCGTTCAGATAGGCCGGGAAGGTCGCCACGAGGGTCTTGCCCTCGCCCGTCTTCATCTCGGCTATGTCGCCCCGGTGCAGGAAGATTCCGCCGATCAGCTGGGTGTCGAAGGCGCGCAGGCCAAGCGCGCGGCGGGCGGCCTCGCGGCAGTTGGCGAAGGCCTCGGGCAGCAGCGCGTCCAGATCCTCGCCGTTGCGGGCCCGCTCCTGCAGCTGCGCGGTGCGTCCCTTCAGACCGGCATCGTCCAGGGCCTGGAACTCGGGTTCGAGGGCGTTGATGCTGGCGACCAGTGGCCGGACCGACTTGACGAGGCGGTCGTTGGGGGTCCCGAAGACCTTCTTGGCGAGTGTTCCGATACCGAGCACGCGTGATCTCTCCGCTTCCTGCAACCCTGGTTGGGCGCCCTTCGCGCCGGGTTGCTCCCCCACGCAGTAGTGCCTAAATACGGCGGCCAGGACGTCCCCCGCCGAAGACCTGAGGCGATGTAAGGGGCGGTATACTGAGTGTCAACGTCGCCTCTCCGCGCGGCCCGATCGAAGGAACGACCATGAAGCTGCTCACGACCACCTGGCTCGTGCCGCTCGCGCTTGCCGCCGGCATCGCTCATGCCGAAGATGCGGCACCGGCCCCCGCTGCTGCGGCGCCCGCCGCCGGCGCACCGGCCACTGAAGCGCCCGCCGTCGCCGTGACCGAGGAAACCGTCATTGCCACGGTCAACGGCGTGAACATCACGGCCGGCCATCTGGCCCTGATGCGGGCGCAATTGCCCCAGCAGTATCAGCAGCTTCCCGACGCGGCCCTGTACCAGGCCCTGATCGAGCAGGCGATCAGCCAGGAACTTCTGGCCCAGACCGTGGACGAGATGGGCAAGGCGGCCGAGCTCGCGCTCGAGAACGAAGCCCGGGTGATGCGGGCCAACATCGCCATGACCAAGACCGCCGAGGCCGCAGCGACCGATGACGCGCTGAAAACCGCCTACGACGCCCAGTTCGCCGCCGCCGCGCCGAGCACCGAATACCACGCCGCTCACATCCTCGTGCAGACCGAGGACGAGGCCAAAACGATCAAGGCCGATCTGGATGCCGGCGGCGATTTCACCAAGCTGGCGCAGGAAAACTCCAAGGACCCCTCGGGCAGCAACGGCGGCGATCTGGGCTGGTTCGGACCGGGCATGATGGTGCCGGAATTCGAGGCCGCCGTGATCGCCCTGACCCCGGGTGCAGTGTCGGCACCGGTGCAGAGCCAGTTCGGCTGGCACATCGTGAAGCTGATCGAGACCCGCGAGAAGCCGGTCCCGTCCCTGGACGAGGTGCGCGAGGATCTGACCGCCCAGGTCCAGCAACAGGCGGTCATCGCCGAGCTCGAAGCGCTGAAGGGCAAGGCCGAGATCACCCAGATCGATGGCGACACCGTGGCGCCGGGCTTCCTCAGCGATCCGAACTTCCTGCAAGAGTAAGCGCCCATGGGCCTGACCCGGATGGAACTGGCGCGCCAGCAGCGGATGCTGGCGCGGGCCCGGCGCGCGGTGCGGGCCCAACGCGCGGCAGAGGTGGCGGCCGGCAAGGCCGCCGCCGCTGCGAAAGCCCCCAAGGTCTCGCCGCTCGCTCCCGCGGGCGGCTTCCCTGCCCTGCCGCCCGTGGCGGGGGTGCGTCTGGCCTCGATCAGCGCCGGGGTGAAGTACCGCAACCGCGATGACGTGATGCTGGCGGTGCTGGCCCCCGGCACGACCATGGCGGGGGTGACCACACGGTCCACCACCCGCTCGGCGCCGGTCCTCGACTGCGAGGCCAAGCTCCGCCTGACGGCCGCACCGGACGCGCCCGCGGCGATCATCGTCAACTCGGGCAACTCGAACGCCTTCACCGGGCGGAACGGGGTCGAGGCGACCGACCGGATCACCGCCGCCGTCGCTGCCGCCACCGGCGTGCCGCAGGACCGGGTGTTCTCGTCCTCGACCGGGGTGATCGGCCAGCCGCTGCCCTGGGAGAAGATCGTCGCGGCGCTGGAGGCGCTGACCGCGACGCTGGCGGACTCGGCCTTCCCCGGCGCGGCGCGCGCCATCATGACCACGGACACCTTCCCGAAGGGGGCGGGCGCCACGGTCGACATCGGCGGCGAGACCGTCGCCATCGCCGGCTTCGCCAAGGGCTCGGGCATGATCGCGCCCGACATGGGCACGATGCTGGTCTACATCTTCACCGATGCGACGATCACGCCCGGCCTGCTGCAGACGATGGTGTCCGGCCTGACCGATGCCAGCTTCAACTGCATCACCGTGGACAGCGATACCTCGACCTCGGACACGCTGCTGGTGGCGGCGACTGGCCAGCGCGGCATCCCGATCGCCGCAGGCAGTGCCGAGGCCGCAGCCTTCCGCGCCGCGCTGGGATCGGTGATGACCGACCTGGCCCAGCAGGTGGTGCGCGACGGCGAAGGTGCCACCAAGCTGCTTGAGGTGCAGGTCACCGGCGCCGCCAGCGACGCCGATGCCCGCAAGGTGGCGCTGGCCATCGCCAACTCGCCCCTGGTCAAGACCGCCGTCGCCGGCGAGGACCCGAACTGGGGCCGCGTGGTCATGGCGGTGGGCAAGTCCGGCGCCAGCGCCGACCGCGACCGGCTGGCGATCTGGTTCGGCCCGCACATCGTGGCCGAGAACGGCTGGGTCTCGCCCGCCTACCGTGAGGAAACCGGGGCCGCCTACATGAAGCAGGCCGAGCTGGTGGTCCGCACCGATCTCGGCCTCGGAACCGGCCGGGCCACGGTCTGGACCTGCGACCTGACCCACGACTACATCTCGATCAACGCGGATTATCGGTCGTGAACCTGGTGCTGGTAGCGGCCGTCGTTCTGGTGGACCCGGACGGCCGCGTCCTGCTGGCACAGCGCCCCGAGGGCAAGGCCATGGCCGGCCTGTGGGAGTTTCCCGGCGGCAAGATCGAACCCGGCGAAACCCCCGAGGCAGCCCTGATCCGCGAATTGCGCGAGGAGCTGGGGATCGACACCTGGGCCAGCTGTCTGGCGCCGCTGAGCTTCGCCTCGCATGGCTATGCCGACTTCCATCTGCTGATGCCGGTGTTCATCTGCCGGAAGTGGGAGGGCATCGTCCACCCGCACGAGGCGCAGAACCTGGCCTGGGTGACACCCGACCGGCTGCGCGACTACCCCATGCCCGAGGCTGATTCGCCGCTGATCCCCGTAATCCGCGATTGGCTATGATATTCTGCGCCGCAGCGCCACCAAAGACGGAATCTTTCGTTAGGGCAACTTGAGGTTGCCGAAAATTTCTACCCTGTTTGCACACTTATGATGCTAAAGTTGGGCCTTCATGATGACTTTGTTGATGAAGTATGAAGGAAAG
>JBGAOK010000035.1:0-27838 GCA_044221805.1 Meridianimarinicoccus sp. | reverse complement strand
GCGCCGGGGACGTCGCCGCCCTGAGCAGCGTCTTCACCCAGACACCGCCGCCGCCGCCGGCCCATGACGATTGAGACCGAGGCGGCGCCGGGCGAGGCCCAGCACCGCTTTCCCTGCCCCGCCTGCGGAGCGGATCTGCGGTTCGATCCCGGCACCGGCCAGTTGAAATGCGAGCATTGCGGCCACGAGACGGCGATCGGTGACGGCGCCGGTCCCTGGGGCGGCGCGGCCAGCATCCGCGAGATGGACTTTCGCGCCGCGCTGGACGCAACCCCCGGCGCGGTCGAATACGAGGAAACCCGCGTCCTCGTCTGCCCGAGCTGCGGCGCACAGGTCGAGGTCGACGAGCACATCCATGCCCAGGCCTGCCCGTTTTGCGCCACCCCGGTGGTCGCGGGCACCGGGCGCAGCCGGCACATCCGGCCCCATGCCGTGCTGCCCTTCGCCCTGGACGAGGCGACGGCGCGGCGCGAGATGGGGAACTGGCTGGGCCGGCTGTGGTTCGCGCCCTCGGGGTTGCAGGAATTCGCCCGCAAGGGACGCCGGATGGACGGGATCTATACTCCCTACTGGACCTTCGATGCCCAGACCCAGAGCCGCTATTCGGGCGAGCGCGGCACGGTCTACTACACCTCGCGCACGGTGATGCGGAACGGCCAGCGGGTGACCGAGCAGGTCGCCAACATCCGCTGGCAGCCGGCCCGGGGGCAGGTGCGGCGGTTCTTCGACGACGTTCTGGTGATGGCCTCGCGCGCGCTGCCCGACCGCTTCATCGCCGAACTGCCGCCCTGGGATCTGTCGCGGCTGGTGCCCTATACCGCCGAGTACCTCGCCGGGTTCCGGGCCGAGGCCTATACCGTGGCAATCGATGAAGGCTTCCATCAGGCCCGTGCCCATATGGACCGGATCATCGAGCGCGACGTGCGCTTCGACATCGGCGGCGACCACCAGCGCATCGGCCGGATCGATACCGACGTGGCCGACGTGACCTTCAAGCATGTGCTGCTGCCGATCTGGGTCGCGGCCTATCGCTGGCGCGGGCAGGCCTACCGGGTGGTGATCAACGGCCAGACCGGCCGGGTGCAGGGGGAACGGCCATGGTCGCCGTGGAAGATCGCCGTGGCGGTGATCCTGGGGCTGCTGGCGGCTGGCGCCATCGGCTATTGGATCGCGCTGAACCAGGACAACCTGACGGTCATCATCGACCAGGGCGGCTGGCCGGACACCTCGCTGCCGGGTGCCTACCCCGGACAGCCGCGCGGCTGGTAGCGGCCCGGTGCCGCTGCCCCGCCACCGCGGCAAAGCCTGCGCTGGCGGGCGTGGAATGGAGATGATAGCGCTCACAACACGGCCCGCGGGCCCAAGGAATCGCCACGCGACCAGACGGGGGAGAGAAGAATGATCGTGAGTTGCGGGGAAGCCCTGATCGACATGCTGCCGCGCAGGACCGCCGACGGCGCGGCCTGTTTCCAGCCCTTCGCCGGCGGCGCGGTGTTCAACACCGCCATCGCCCTGGCGCGCCTGGGGGCGCCGTCCGCGCTGTTCACCGGCCTCTCCACCGACCTGTTCGGCGGTATCCTGCGCCGCACCATGGACGCCAGCGGCGTCGACACCGGTTTTGCCGCGGTCAGCGACCGCCCGACCACGCTGGCCTTCGTGGAACTGGTCGACGGCCATGCCCGCTATGCCTTCTATGACGAGAACACCGCCGGCCGGCTGCTTTCGGAAGCCGACCTGCCGTCCCTGCCCGACAGTGTCGATGCGGTGTTCTTCGGCGGCATCTCGCTGGCAGTGATGCCCTGCGCCGGAACCTACGAGGCGCTGATGACCCGCGAGGCGCCGAAGCGCGTGGCGATGATGGACCCGAACGTGCGGCCCGGCTTCATCTCGGACGAACCCGCCTACCGGGCGCGGATGGACCGGATGCTGGCGCTGGCCGACATCGTCAAGCTGTCGGACGAGGACCTGCACTGGCTGATGGGCCCGGGCGATGTGGGCGCGCAAGCCCGCGCGCTGCTGGATCGGGGGCCGAAGCTGGTCTGCATCACCGAAGGCTCGAAAGGCGCGCGGGGCATCACCGCGGCGCACGAGGTCTTCGTGGCGGCGACGAAGGTCACGCCGGTGGATACGGTAGGCGCCGGCGACACCTTCAACGCGGGCGTGCTCGCCTCGCTGCATGAGCGCGGCGCGCTGGTCAAATCTGCCATCGGGTCGCTGGGCGAGGACGCGCTGCGCGAGGCGGTCGGCCTTGCCACCCGCGCCGCCGCCGTCACCGTCTCGCGCGAGGGCGCCAACCCGCCGACCCGGGCCGAACTGCCCTGATGCGGGCGCTCGTCCAGCGGGTCGGCCGCGCCGACGTCACCGTCGGGGGCGAGCGCATCGCCGACATCGGCCCCGGCCTTCTGGTGCTGGTCTGCGCCATGGCGGGGGACAGCGCCGCCGACGGGACGGCACTGGCGGCGAAGATCGCCAAGCTGCGCATCTTCCGGGACGCGGCCGGCAAGATGAACCTGTCGCTGCTGGACACCGGCGGCGCGGCGCTGGTGGTCAGCCAGTTCACCCTGGCCGCCGATACCGCGCGCGGCAACCGGCCCGGCTTCTCGACCGCCGCCCCGCCGGCCGAGGGCGAGCGGCTGTACGAAGCCTTCGCCGCCGATCTGGCCGCCCTTGGCGTGCCGGTCCAGACCGGGCGCTTCGGGGCCGACATGGCGGTCGGGCTGGTCAATGACGGGCCGGTGACGATCTGGATCGACACCGCCCCGCCGCGCTGACCCGCCCTCACGCCGGCGCTGGTGCAGCCGCTGGCGCTCCGGCCGGCAGGCAGCCAAGCCCCGCCAGCGTATCCCGCACCGCCGCGACCAGCGGGGTGCGCGGTTCGGGCCCGATCGCCGCTTCCAGCTTCGCATTGGTCAGTCTCAGCGGCTGCTGCCAGAGGTAGCGCATCTCGACCAGTTCGCGGAACAGCGGCACCACCGGCGCGCCCAGCCGCACCAGCCGCCACGGAAACCGCCGCACCGGCACGTCGGGCCGGCCAAGCGCCGTGCGGATCGCCTCGGCCATCCCGGTGCCGGTCGCGTCCCAGTGGCCCGCCATGTGGAAGGTCTGGAACCCCGCCGCCGGGGCGGTCTCGACCAGCCGCAGCATGGTCTCGGCCACGTCCGGCAGATAGGCCCATTGGTGCCCGACGCCCGCCGCGCCCGGGTTGGCAATGGCCGTAACCGGCCGGCCCGGCTTCACCAGACCCTGGGCGAACCAGTTGTTGCCCGCCCGCGGCCCGAAGAAGTCGCCGGCGCGCAGCACCAGAACCGGCAGGCCCGACCCGGCAAGGCGGCGTTCCATCTCGGCCCGGATCGCGCCCTTCCGGGTCACCGGGTGCTGCGGCGCGGTCTCGTCCAGCACCAGCCCGGCATCGGGGCCATAGTTGTAGACCGTGCCCGGCAACAGAATCCGCGCCCCCGAGGCGCGCGCCGCAGCGATGGAGCTGTCGAGCATCGGCAGCACCAGTTCCCCCCAGTTGCGATAGCCCGGCGGGTTGACCGCGTGGACGATCAGCTCGGCACCCGCGGCCGCCGCCGCGACGCTGCCTGGCACCATGGCGTCGCCCGCCATCCAGTCCAGTCCGTCCCGGCCCGCCATCTGGCCGGCCTTCCGGTGCAGTGCCCGCACCTGCCAGCCCCGGCGGCGCAGCCCGCGCGCCACCTCGCCGCCGATCCCGCCCGTCGCGCCAAGGACCAGCGCCAACTTCCGTTCCATTCCGACCTCCATCGTCCTGCACTTCACTGTATGAACACCTATCCCGGGGCCGGCCCATGCGGAATTGCAGGAATATCTGCAGCTGATATAGGAGAATGCATGAGCGAGGCTGGACCCGACTGGAATCTTTACCGCAGCTTTCTTGCCGTCCTTGACAGCGGATCCCTGTCCGGTGCCGCGCGGATGCTGGGCCTGACCCAGCCCACAGTCTCGCGCCAGATCGGCCTGCTGGAGCAGGCGCTGGGGCGGACGCTGTTCCTGCGCACCCCGGCCGGCCTGTCGCCCAGCGATGCCGCGCTGGCCATGGCCCCCCAGGCCCGCGCCATGGCCGCCGCCGCGGCGGCGCTGCAGCGCGCCGTGACCGAGCCCGAGGCGGCCGTCGCCGGCACCGTGCGGATCACCGCCAGCGAGGTCGTTGGGGTCGAACGGCTGCCGCCGGTGCTGGCCGCGATCCGCGCCCGGCATCCCCGGATGGTCCTTGAACTGGTGGTCAGCAACGAGGTCGACGACCTGCTGCGCCGGGATGCCGACGTGGCGGTCCGGATGACCGAACCGGCCCAGCAGGCGCTGGTGGCGCGCCGGGTCGCCAGTGCGGAGCTGGGGCTGCACGCCCGGCGCGACTATCTTGCCCGCCGCGGCACGCCCGACACGCTGGACGACCTGCCGCGCTTCGACCTGATCGGCTACGACCGCGAGACCCCGGCCCTGCGCGCCGCGCTGGCGGCGTTTCCGTGCATAACCCGGGCCGGCTTCGCCCTGCGCTGCGACAACCAGGTTGCGCAACTGGCGGCGATCCGCGCCGGCTTCGGCATCGGCGTCTGTCAGGTCGGTATCGCCGCCCGCGACCCTGATCTGGTACGCCTGTTCCCCGACAACTTTGCCCTGGCGCTGCCGACCTGGGTCGTCATGCACGAGGATCTGCGCGGCAGCCCGCGCTGCCGGGCCGTGTTCGACGCGCTGGTCGCCGCGCTGAGTTGACAACCTTACGGCGATTGAGGGCTTGGCAGACTGGCAGGGCCGTGATCTGACTGTCCAGAAACATGGACGGCAGGAATGGATCTGAACGCACTCAAGGAATTCAGCGCGATTGCGGCGGAGGGCTCCTTCGCCGCGGCCGCCCGCAAGCTCGGCACCCCGAAATCCACCGTCTCGAAGCGCATCCAGGATCTGGAGACGGCCCTTGGCGTGCGCCTGATCGAACGCACCACCCGCAAGCTCAGCCTGACCGCCGAGGGCGCGCTGGTGCTGGCGCGGGCCGAACGCATCCTTGCCGACGCGGGCGAGATCACCCGCGCCCTGTGCGAGACCGACACCGCCGTGCGCGGCCACTTGCGGATCGCCGCGCCGGTGCTGTTCGGGCAGGCCTTCATGGGCCAGATCGTGGCGGTCAGCCGGCGCATCTATCCCGACCTGACCCTCGAGGTGGTGCTGACCGACAGCCAGCCCGACCTGATCGAGGAAGGCTTCGACGCCGCGATCCGGGTCGGCGCCCCGGCCGACATGCCCTTCGTGGCGCAGCGCATCGCCACCTCGTACCGGGTGGCGGTGGGCGCGCCCGAGCTGGTCCCGGCGAAACTGACCGATCCCGCCCGGCTGGGCGACCTGCCGATCCTGCTCTACGGGGTCGGGCTGGTGCAGAGCTGGCATTTCAGCGACGGGCGCCACGACCGCAGTGTCCGGCTGGCCGGCGGGGTGGCGATGACCAGCTACTTCGCCCTGCGCGAGGCCGCGCTTGGCGGCGCCGGGGTGGCGCAGCTGCCGCTGTTCCTGGTGGAACACGACTTGGCCGCGGAACGGCTGGTCGAGGTGCTGGACGGCTGGCAGTGCCGGCCCAGCGAGATCTGCTTCGTCTATCCCAGCCCGCAATCGCTGACCGCCCGTCTTCGTGCCTTCCTGGAACTGATCCAGCGGGCCTTCCCGGACGAGACGCTGCATGGCGGCGTGCTGCGCAGCGCGGGCTGAAACGGCAACGGCGCGCCCCCTGGGGGAGCGCGCCGCCGGAACCCTCGGGCTGGGCGTGCCGGTCAGGAATACAGCAGCGAAATCCCGTTGTGGAAGATGTGCATCTTCTCGGGTGCGGCGGTCAGGCTGAGCGGCGCTCCACGCTGGGCGTGGACGATGCCGGGCAGCTTGGCGATCATCTGCTTGCCGTCCTCGGTCGGCGTCGAATACAGCACCGTCACGTCGCCCAGCCGTTCACTGATCTCGGTCACGAAGGGCAGGAAGCCGGGCTGGCCACCCTGCGCCACGCCCAGATCCTCGGGCCTCACGCCGATCTCAACCTTGGCCCCCATCATCGCGCCGTTCGACGGGATGCGGGTGGCGATCTCGGCGCCCGAGGTGACGCGGACCCGGGTCTCGGGTCCCGTCGCGGTGATCTCGCCCTTCATCAGGTTCATTGCCGGCGAGCCGATGAACTGCGCCACGAAGGTATTCCGCGGCCGCTCGTAGAGATCGAGCGGGGTGCCGACCTGGCTGATCCCGCCGCCCGCCAGCACGACGATGCGCGAGGCCAGCGTCATCGCTTCGACCTGATCGTGGGTGACGTAGATCATCGTGGAATCCGGCATGGATTCCTTCAGTTGCGCGATCTCGATCCGGGTGGCCACCCGCAGCGCGGCGTCAAGGTTCGACAGCGGTTCGTCGAACAGATAGACCTGCGGGTCGCGCACGATCGACCGCCCGATCGCCACCCTCTGGCGCTGGCCGCCGGACAGCGCCTTGGGCAGCCGGTCCAGATAGGGCGTCAGCTGCAGGATGCGCGAGGCCTTTTCCACCCGCTTATCGATCTCGGCCTGGCTCATCTTGGCGATCTTCAGGGCGAAGCACATGTTGTCCCGCACGGTCATGTGGGGGTAGAGCGCATAGCTCTGGAACACCATGGCGATGCCGCGCTGCGCCGGCGGCACGTCGTTGACGACCCTGCCGCCGATCTCCAGCGTGCCGCCGGTGATCTTCTCAAGCCCGGCGATCATCCGCAGCAATGTGGACTTGCCGCAGCCCGAGGGACCGACGAAGACGATCAACTCGCCCTTGTTGATGTCGAGGTTGATGTCCGACAGGACCTTCACCTCGCCATAGGCCTTGGCGACGTTCTTCAGATTGAGTTCAGCCATTCCGATCCCCCCTCACTTGGCGCCGTCCGACCGGACCGCAAAGCAGGCCTGGTAGGGCGGCAGGTCGACTGCGCGTCCGGTGGTGACACAGGTGAAGGGCGCACCTCGGTCGACGGCCCAATCACCTTCGGGCAGCGTCACGGTTCCAGTCCCGTCGGACAGATTGAAGGCGCAGAATACCGCGTCGCCGCCGAGGCGACGGATGAACGACACCTTGTCGGCATCGGCCTCGACGACGGTCAGGTCGCCCTTGGCCAGCGCCGGGTGGCGGCGCCGGAAGGCGAGCATCCGGCGGTAGAACGACAGGGTCGAGTCCGGGTCGGCGTCCTGCCCGGCCACCGCGCGGGCAAGGTGGTCGGGCGCCATCGGCAGCCACGGCCGACCGTCCGAAAAGCCGCCGACCGCGTTGTCCCTGACCCAGGGGATCGGCGTGCGGCAGCCGTCGCGGCCCTTGAACTTCGGCCAGAAGCGCTTGCCATAGGGATCCTGCAGATCCTCGAAGGCGACCTCGGCCTCGGTCAGGCCAAGCTCCTCGCCCTGATAGAGGCAGACCGAGCCGCGCAGCGCCATCAGCAGCCCGGCATAGACCCGCGCCGCCCCGGGCGTCAGGTCCCAGCGCGAGACGTGGCGGACCACGTCATGGTTCGAGAACGCCCAGCAGGCCCAACTGTCCGGCGCGACTTTCTGGAAGGTCTGCATCGTCGCCGCGACCGAGGTGCCGTTGGGCCGGGCCGGGGCCAGGAAGTCGAAGCCGTAGCACATGTGCAGCAGGTCGTTGCCGGCGGTATAGTCGGCCTGCACCTGGATGCCGCGCTGACTTTCGCCGACCTCGCCCACCGAAGCGGTGTTGGCGAATTCGTCCATCACCTTCCGCAGTCGGCGCAGGAACGCCAGATTCTCGGGCTGGGTCTTGTCGTAGAGATGGTCCTGGAAGTTGTAGGGATTGATGGCCGGGGCGGTGCTGTCGTTGCGGTCTTCGGGTGCCAGCGGCGGGTTGTCCCTGAGCAGCTTGTCATGGACGTAGAAGTTGACCGTATCCAGCCGGAAGCCGTCGACGCCGCGCTCCAGCCAGAACCGCCCGACCGCCAGCAACTCGTCCTGGACCGCGGCGCAGTGGAAGTTCAGGTCAGGTTGCTCGATCAGGAAGTTGTGCAGATAGTACTGCATCCGCTCGCCGTCCCATTCCCAGGCCGAGCCGCCGAAGATCGACAGCCAGTTGTTGGGCGGCGTGCCGTCCGGTTTCGGATCGGCCCAGACGTACCAGTCGGCCTTCAGGTTGTCCCGGCTGGACCGGCTTTGCTTGAACCACGGGTGCTGGTCCGAGGTATGGCTGAGCACCAGATCGATCAGCACGCGCAGACCCAGGGCATGGGCCTTCGCGATCAGGGCGTCGAAATCCGCCAGCGTGCCGAACATCGGGTCGACGTCCCGGTAGTCGGACACGTCATAGCCGTAGTCGAGCATCGGCGAGGTGAAGAAGGGCGAGATCCAGATCGCATCGGCGCCAAGCCCGGCCACATGTTCGAGGCGGCGGATGATGCCCGGAAGATCGCCGATGCCGTCGCCGTTGCTGTCCTGGAAGGAACGCGGATAGATCTGGTAGATCACCGCGCCGCGCCACCAGTCGGGATCCGGTGCCAGCACCGCACCGGCCCTGGGGGCGGCCGCGGGAGCAGACTGTTCGAGGGTCGTCATGGGCGTCCTTTCACTTGACAGAGCCGGCCAGAAGCCCGCGGACCAGGTAGCGCTGCATCGAGAAGAACACCAAGAGCGGCACCGCGATCGACACGAAGGCCGACGAGGCGAGGATCTCCCACTGTCCGCCGCGCGAGCCGAGCAGGTTCACGAGGCGCGC
Source organism: Meridianimarinicoccus sp. (assembly GCA_044221805.1). GTDB lineage: Bacteria > Pseudomonadota > Alphaproteobacteria > Rhodobacterales > Rhodobacteraceae > Meridianimarinicoccus. Next base: position 19,114 of record JBGAOK010000035.1, on the reverse strand, counting down.
GGTCAGCACCAGCTTGCTGTCGTCGGTGCCAAGGAACACCAGCGCCACAAGCAGGTCGTTCCAGGTCCACAGGAACTGGAAGATCGCGAACGAGGCCAGCGCCGGGAAGCTCAGCGGCAGCACGATCTTGGTGAAGATCTGGAAGTCCGTCGCGCCGTCGACCTTGGCGCATTCGATGATGTCGCGCGGCAGGCCGACCATGTAGTTGCGCAGAAGATAGATGGCGAGCGGCAGCCCGAAGCCGGTATGGGCGAGCCAGACGCCGAGGTATCCCTTGCCGATGCCGACGGCGTTGTGGAACTGCAGCAGCGGGATCAGCGCCAGTTGCAGCGGCACCACCAAGAGGCCCACGACGCAGGCGACCAGGATCGCCCGGCCGGGAAACTCCATCCACGCCAGCGCATAGGCCGCGAAGGCCGCGACGAGGATCGGGATGATCGTCGCCGGGATCGCCACCGTCAGGGTGTTGATGAAGGACTGCCCCACCCCGGCCGCGGCGGTCGAGCTGAACAGCACGTTCCGGTAGTTGGCCAGGGTGAACTCCGGCGGCGTCGTCGCGGTCGAGAAGATCCGCGGCAGGCGCTGGTCGGCGAGGCTCTGGGTCGCGGTCAGCCGGAAGGCCCCGGTTTCGGACACCGTCAGGGTCTTGCCGTCGCCCAGATCAACCGACTGCCCGGGTTCATAGGCCGTGGGTTCCTTCGACGAGGTGCCCCAGGCGCTGAGCGTGGACGAGGCCTTGGGAAAGAGCTCGCCCGTGATGACGTAAAGCTCGCCCTCGCGCAGTTCCTCGCCCTCGATGCGGACGGCAGGGATCTGGCGTTCCTGGGTCGACAGCGCCGACCACCAGCCGCTGCCGGCGATCTGGTCGGCGGTGCGGAAGGACGAGACCAGCAGCCCGACGGTCGGGAACAGCCACAGCGCCACCAGCACCACAACCGAGATGTGGACCGCCCAGGTCAGCGAGGATTTCGATCCGGCAATATTGTCCATGTCCCCGCCCCCTCAGCGCATTTCCTTGCGCACGCTGCGCACGTTCCAGATCAGGATCGGCATGACGAGCAGCATGATGACCATCGCGCTGGCCGATCCCACCCCCCAGTCGAACGAGCGGAACAGCTTGTCGTACATGTAGTTGGCCAGAACCTGTGTGCCCCACTGGCCGTTGGTCATGGCGAGCACGATGTCGAAGACTTTCAGCACCACGAGGGTGATCGTCGTCCAGACCACCACGATCGTGCCCATGATCTGCGGCACCTTGATCTTGAAGAAGATCTGGAACGGCGTCGCGCCGTCGACGATGGCGGCCTCGACGGTTTCCTCGGGGATCCCGCGCAGGGCCGCCGACAGGATCACCATGGCAAAGCCGGTCTGGATCCAGATCAGCACGATCATCAGGAAGAAGTTGTTCACGAAGGGCAGCGTCAGCCAGGTCTGCGGTTCGCCGCCGAGGCCGACCCAGATCGCGTTCAGCACGCCGATCTGGTCCTGATCCACCGGGCGGGTGTCGTAGATCAGCTTCCAGATCACCGAGGCGCCGACGAACGAGATCGCCATCGGCATGAAGATCAGCGACTTGGCAAGGCTGCCCCAGCCGATCCGGTCGGTCAGCTGCGCCGCCAGAAGCCCGAAGGCGGTCGAGGCCGCCGGCACCACGATCAGCCACAGCATGTTGTTGCGGATCGCTTCCCAGAACTTCGGCTCGCCCAGCATCTGCTGATAGTTGGCCAGCCCGACGAAGGCGCCGCCCGCGTCCCGGTCGGTCAGCGACAGCCACAGGGTCGCCACGACCGGATAGGCCAGATACAGCGAAAGCGCGATGATCGCCGGCAGCAGGAACAGCCAGGGCCGGATCATCCCGGCGCGGTTGATGTTCCGCCCGGCGTTCGGGCCGCTGGGTGGAAAGATGACCTTGTCGAGGATCTGGTTCGACAGGAAGAAGTAACCGATGCAACCCCCGACCCCGATGACGATGGTCAGCAGGCCCTGCAATGCCGGATTCATGAAGGCTCCCCCCGGAGTGGCGCAGCGCGGCGCGCGGCCTGTGATCGGCCCCGGGACACGCTCCGGGGCCGCAGTTTTCGGCTCGTGACCGCGACTACTTCAGCCCGTCCCAGCTCTGCTGGATCTGGCTGGCCACGTCCTGGGCGGGCTTGCCGCCGGCATAGTCGACCATGCCGGTCCAGAACGACCCGGCCCCCACGCCCGCGGGCATCAGGTCGGATCCGTCGAAGCGGAAGGTGGTGGCGTCGATCAGGATCTTGCCCATCTTGCCCAGCGTCGGGTCGCCGTACATCTCGGCGTTGGCGCTCTTGAACGGGGTCAGGAAGCCGGTCTGGGCCATCCACAGTTCATGGGCGATCGGGGTCTTCAGGAACGCCATGAAGGCCTGCGCGGCGGGGCTGTCCTTGGTGATGAAGGCCAGCGTGCCGGCGCCCAGCACCGGGTTGCCCAGATCCTTGCTTTCATAGGCGGGCAGATAGAAGAAATCGGCGTCGGTGCCCATCTTCACGCCCTCGGGGAAGAAGCTGGGAATGAACGAGGCCTGATGGTGCATGTAGCACTGGGGGGGCGACGAGAAGAGCCCCTTGGGGCTGTCGCGGAAGTCGGTCGAGGCCACCACCCCGGCGCCGCCGGCGACAAAGGCGTTGTTCCGGGCGAACCAGCCGAATTCCTCGATCGCACCGATCACGGCGGGGTCGTTGAACGGGATCGCGTTGGTGGTCCACTGGTCGTAGACCTCGGGCGGCTGGGTCCTGAGCATCATGTCCTCGACCCAGTCGGTCGCCGGCCAGCCGGTGGCGCCGCCCGAACCCAGACCGATGCACCACGGAGTGCCGCCGTCGGCGACGATCTGCTCGGTCAGGGCCTTCAGTTCCTCCATCGTGGTCGGGACTTCATAGCCCGCGTCCTCGAAGTTCTCGGGCACGTACCAGACCAGCGATTTCACGTCGATCTTGTAGGGGAAGGCATAGATCCGGTCGACCCCGTCCGGCCCCTTGAAGGTCGCGAGCTTCACCCAGCTGTCGCCGGCGGCATAGTTTTCCTGCAGCCAGGCCTGGGTGTCCTCGGGCAGCGGCGTGACGAAGCCCTTCGACACCAGGTTCTGGATCAGGCCCGGCTGCGGCAGGATCGCGACGTTCGGCGCGCTGCCGGCTTCGGTGTCGATGACGATCTGCTGTTCGTAATTCTCGGACGAGGCATAGGCCAGCTTCACCCCGGTCGCGGCCACGAAATAGGCCAGCACGGATTCCACCAGCGCCTGGTCGTCGCCGCGCCACGGACCGAAGACCGACAGGGTCTGCCCGGTCAGGTCATGGCCGGCCTTGAACTCCTCGAAGCTGGCCCAGTTGAAGCCCCCCTCCCCGACGGGAAACTTCAGGTCCTGGGCCGAAGCGAAACCCGTGCTTAGTGCCAGAATGGCCGCGCTGGCCATGGCAAATCGTTTCATGCGTTCCCTCCCGAACTGGTGTCCCCGACCCCGATCAGCTTCCAATTCAGCCAGATCCGAATCGATTTTCCAAAGCGCTTTGGAATGCCCCTATTGATAGGGCCATTTCCCCCCCTGTCAACGGCCTGCCTATCTCCTTGATTTTGAAAAATAACGCTTGTTAGCGCTCACCAAGAGTCGGCGCCGGGCCGATTGCCTTTTGACCGCCCGTCTTCGCGCGGCTAGTCTGTGAGGCAATTCTAGCATGTCTGATGCCCGATGAACCTCAAAGATCTCGCGGCCCTGCTCGGCCTCAGCCAGACCACGGTCAGCCGCGCACTGAACGGCTACCCGGAGGTATCCGAACGCACCCGCGCGCGGGTGCTCGCGGCGGCCGCGACCCATGGCTATGTCCCCGACCCGCGGGCCCGGTCGCTGGCGACGGGGCGGGCGATGACCGTGGGACTGGTGCTGCCGGTCGACTCGCGCCACGAACGGGTCAACCCGGTATTCGGCGATTTCGTCGCCGGGGCCGGCGACCTGTTGTCGGCGCGCGGCTATGACATCATGTTGTCGCTGACCACCGGGCAGGACGAGGCGGACGCCTATCGCATGATCGCGGCGCGCGGCCGGGTCGACGGGCTGATCATCCAGGCGCCGCTGACCGGCGACTGGCGCGTCGGCATCCTGCGCGAGGTCGGCCTGCCCTATGTGGTCCACGGGCGCTTCTCGGACCATGACGAGACCTATTCCTGGGTCGACATGGACAACCGCCGCGCCTTCCGGAAGGCGACCGAGCATCTGCTCGACCTCGGCCATGTCCGGATCGCGCTGCTGAACGGGATCCGCGGCATGGACTTCGCCGAGCGGCGCGAGGTCGGCTATCGCCAGGCTCTGGCGGCCCGCGGCATCGCGCCCGACCCGTCCTTCATCCGCAACGCCCAGATGACCGAGCCCTACGGTCACGCCGCGGCGCAGGCGCTGCTCGGATTGCCGCTGCCGCCGACCGCGATGATCTGTTCGTCGATCCTGGTGGCGATGGGCGCCCGGCGCGCGGCCGAAGAACGCGGCCTGAAGCTGGGGCGCGACGTCTCGATCGTCTCGCACGATGACGGGCTGACCTATTTGCCCAACGACGGCGATCCACCGGTGTTCACCGCCACCCGCTCGCCGGTCAAGAAAGCCGGAGAGCTGGCCATCGAAGCGCTTCTGAGCCTGATCGACGACCCGACCCAGGGACCGATCCAGACGGTTCTGGAAGCCGAACTCATCCCGGGCCTGTCATCCGGGCCCGCCCCCGCCATCACCGACAGTTCCGGGAGGAACAATGCTGTCCAGACATGATTTCCCGCCAGGCTTCCTCTTCGGCACCGCCACTTCGGCCTACCAGATCGAGGGCCATGCCTTCGGCGGTGCCGGGCGCTGCCATTGGGACAGCTTTGCTGCGACCCCGGGCAACGTGGTGCGCGCCGAGAACGGCGACATCGCCTGCGACCACTACCGAGAACGGCGACATCGCCTGCGACCACTACCACCGCTGGGCCGAGGATCTCGACCTGGTCAAGGACGCCGGCTTCGACGCCTACCGCTTCTCGACCTCCTGGGCCCGGGTCATGCCCGAAGGGCGCGGCGCGCCCAATCCGGAGGGCCTGGCCTTCTATGACCGGCTGATCGACGGGATGCTGGAACGCGGCATCAAGCCGGCCGCGACGCTCTATCACTGGGAACTGCCGCAGCCGCTGGCCGACGAGGGCGGCTGGCGCAACGCCGACATGCCGAGGTGGTTCGGCGATTTCGCTGACGCGATCGGCCGCAACTTCGGCGACCGGCTGTGGTCCGTGGCCCCGATCAACGAGATGTGGTGCGTGTCGTGGCTGTCGCATTTCCTCGGCGCCCATGCCCCGGGGCTGCGCGACATCCGCGCGACGGCGCGGTCGATCCACTATGTGCTCAAGTCCCACGGCATGGCGATCCAGGCCATGCGCAGCCACGGGATGAAGAACCTCGGTGCGGTCTGCAACTTCGAATACGCCCTTCCGGTCGACGGGTCGGCCGAGGCGGCGGCAGCGGCGGCGCGCTATGACGCCTATTACAACCAGGTCTTCGCCTCGGGGATGTTCCGCGGCGCCTATCCGCAACTGGTCCTCGACGGGCTCGAGCCGCACCTGCCGACAGGCTGGCAGGACGATTTCGGCATCATCCAGGCGCCGCTCGACTGGCTCGGGCTGAACTACTACACCTGCAAGCGGATCGCCCCCGCCCCCGGCCCCTGGCCGGCGCTGGAGGAGGTCGACGGCCCGCTGCCGAAGACCCAGATGGGCTGGGAGATCAACCCTGACGGGCTGCACCATTTCCTGACCATGGTGGCCCGCGACTATACCGGCACCCTGCCGCTCTACATCACCGAGAACGGCATGGCGAACCCCGACACGCTGGTGAACGGCCGGGTGAACGACCAGACCCGGATCGACTACATCGACGCGCATCTTGCCAAGGTGCGGCAGGCGATCGCCGAGGGCGTGCCGGTGAAGGGCTACTTCCTGTGGTCGCTTCTGGACAATTACGAATGGGCGCTCGGCTACGAAAAGCGCTTCGGTCTGGTCCATGTGGACTTCGACACCCTGCAGCGCACCCCGAAAGCGTCGTGGCACGCCCTGCGCCAGATGCTGGCGGCCCAGCCGGCGACCACCGACGCGAACTGAAGGAAGACCTCCATGACGACGATCGTTGCCGACATCGGCGGCACCAACACGCGCGTCGCGCTCTGCGACACGCCGGAGTCCCCGCGCGAGGTGGCCCGCTTCAGCAATGCCGAATTCGGCTCGCTGGACGCGGTGATCCGCCACTATCTGGCCGAACGCGGCAATCCCGCCTGCACTGTGGCCTGCGTGGCCGTGGCCGGGCCGGTGCGCCACGGCGCGGCGCGGATGACCAACCTCGACTGGCAGATCGATGCCGCGACCCTGCGCGCGGCCACCGGCGCGGCCCACGCCTTCGTCATCAACGATCTCGAAGCCCAGGGCCACGCGCTGGAAGACGTGCCGACCCGCTGCCTGATGGGCACCCCGCCCGAGGCGCCGGGGGCCGAGACCCGGCTGGTGGTGGGCCTTGGCACCGGGTTCAACGCGGCGCCGGTGCATCCGGCCGAAGGCGGCAAGGAATACGCCGTGGTGGCGTCGGAATGCGGCCATATCGGGCTGCCGGTCTGGGACGAAGCTTCGGCCTCGCTGGCGCGCGACCTGGCGATCACCCACGGCTTCGCCTCGGTCGAGGAGGCGCTGTCGGGCCGCGGGCTGATGCATGTGAACGCCCATGTGGCGAAGCTGGCCGGCACCCGGCCCCGCGCCACCAGCCAGGACCTGATCTCGGCGCTGTCGGAGGCGCCGTCCGAGGTCGACCGTGCCAGCGCGGCGCTGTTTTGCCGGGTGCTGGGGCAGGTGCTGTCGGACCTTGCCCTGATCCACCTGCCCTTCGGCGGGATCTACCTGATCGGCGGACTCGCCCGCGCCATGGCGCCGTTCTTCGACGAAAGCGGCCTGCCCGAATCTTTCCACCACAAGGGCCGGTTCTCGGACTTCCTGCGCGCCTTCAGCCTGCACATCGTCGAGGACGACTATTCTGCCCTGACCGGCTGCGCCCGCTACGCCCGCCGCCATCTCTGACGGCGCGGCCCGCTTGCACCCGGCCCGGCGCTTCTGCAAAGTGCCGGGCGGGTACCAGGTGACGAGGGGCCGATGACCAGGACATTTCTCGACCGGGTCGCGCCGACCCGCGTGCTGCGCACCCTTGGCCCCACCGAAACGCCCCGTGTCACCAACATGGAGCTGTTCTTCGACCTGGTCTATGTGCTGACCATCATCCAGCTGTCGCATTTCCTTCTCGAGCACGCCGGCTGGCTGGGCGCGGTCGAGGCGGCAACCCTGTTCGCGGCGGTCTGGTGGGCCTGGAACTACACCGCCTGGGCCACCAACTGGCTGAACCCGGACCACGCCGCCGGGCGGTTGCTGATGGTCGCGCTGATGGGCTGCGCCCTGCTGATGGCGGTCGCGATGCCCGAGGCCTATGGCGAACGCGCCGGGCTGTTCGCCGGCGCCTATGTCGCCATGGCGCTCATCCGGGCGTTCTATCTGGCAGCGGTGTTCCGGGGGCAGGTCATGTCCCGGAACTATGCGCAGCTCGGCGCCTGGAGCGCGCTTTCGGGTCTGTTCTGGATGGCCGGCGCGGCGATGCCCGGGCACCGGGTCTGGCTCTGGATCGTCGCCATGCTCGTGGACTATGCCGGTCCCTATGCCGGGTTCTGGCTGCCCGGCGTCGGCCATACGCCGATGGGCAGCTGGCCGCTCCGGGGTCTGCACCTGCTGGAGCGCAACCAGCAGGTCTTCATCATCGCGCTTGGTGAATCCGTCCTGCTGCTCGGCGCCACGCTGACCGGCGCCCCGCTCGCCGCCGCGACCCTCGCGGCCGCCGCCAGCGGGTTCCTGACCATCGTGGCCCTGTGGTGGCTCTATTTCGTCCACACCACCGAGCGCGGCGAGCATGCCTTCAGCCATGCCGCCAACCACACCGAACTGGCCCGCGCCGGTCTTGCCTATGCCCATGGCATCATGGTCGCCGGCGCCATCGTCGTCGCGGTAGGGATCGAACTCATCCTCGCCCATCCGCTCGACAGCGTCCATGCCCCCGCGGTGCTGACCGCCTGCGCCGGACCGGCGATCTTCCTTGCAGGCTCTGCCCTGTTCCACCGCCGGATGGCACAGCGCATCCCGTCGGCCTATCCGGCAGCGATCCTGGCGCTGGCCATGTTCGGCGCCCTCGCGCTCGCCCTGCATCTTCCCGGCCTCGTCCTCGGATTCGGGCCGCTCGCGATCCTCGTCAGCTTGGCCTGGGTCGGGTCGCGCGGACATGGCTGAGCGCCGGGCCGGTCCCGACCGCGACACGCTGGCGACCGGCGGGCTTCTCGCCGCGGTGCTGCTGCACAACCTGATCTATCCGCTGACCGGCGCCGGGGCCTGGGGACCGGCGGTCTTCTATGCGGTCTACGGCTCGATCTTCGTCGCCGGCACCTTCGCCCTCACCCGCTCGACCGCGCTGCGCAGTCTCGCGGCAGCGACCGGCGCCGCGGTCCTCGCTGCCGGGCTGGTGAATTCCTATGCCCCGGGCAGCGCGGCGGCACTGGCGGTCTATCTGACCTCGCTCGCCTATCACGGGGTGATGATCTGGGTACTGGCCCGCTACACCTTCGCCGCGCGCGAGGTCCTGACCGACGTCATCCTTGCCGCTACCGCCCTCTACCTGGTGATCGGTTCGGCCTTCGCCGCGATTTATGCAACGATCGCCTGGGCCGATCCCGCCGCCTTCGCGACCCCGGCGGGGATGCCGCCGGGCTGGCAGCAGATGCTCTATTACAGCTATGTCACCCTGACGACCGTGGGTTATGGCGACATCACCCCGCGCAGCCCCGTCGCCCAGTCCGTCGCGGCGTCCGAGGCGGTTCTGGGGGTGCTCTACACGGTGGTGCTGCTGGCGCGGCTGGTCGGGCTTCAGGCCAGCGTCGGCAAGGCGCCGAAATCCTGAACCGCGGTTCGCCGCGCGTCAGCCCCCCTGAGGGACGCGACACCGCAGATCCGCTCGGGCCTCCGGCGCCGACGACCGCTTCCGGCGTCGATCAGCTTTCAGACGTCCCGAACATGTCATCCCCGGCGGGCTCGTCGGGCGCGTCTTCCTCGCCTTCGGGCGGCGGGCGGTTGTCCAGCAGGCCGGCGGCGCGCAGTTCCTTCAGCCCCGGCAGGTCGCGGGCCGATTCCAGCCCGAAATGATCCAGGAAGGCCTCGGTGACCACGAAGGTCACCGGTCGGCCCGGGGTCATCCGCCGCCGGCCCAACCGGATCCAGTCCAGCTCCAGCAGCTGGTCAATGGTGCCGCGGCTGACGCCGACGCCGCGGATTTCCTCGATCTCGGCGCGGGTGACCGGCTGGTGATAGGCCACGATCGCCAGCGTCTCGATCGCGGCGCGGCTCAGCTTGCGGGTCTCGACCGTCTCGCGGCGCATCAGGAAGGCCAGATCCGGCGCGGTGCGGAAGGCCCAGGCCTCGCCGACCTTCACCAGCCGGACGCCGCGCCCCTCATAGCGCTTCGCCAGCTGCGCCAGCGCCCGTTCCGGATCCGACCCTTGCGGCAGGCGCTGGAGCAACTCGCGCAGCGAGACCGGCTCGGCGCTGGCGAACAGCAGGGCCTCGACCATGCGCTCCTGCTCGGCCTCGGGCGGCGCCTCGAACAGGCCGGCGCGGATCGGGTCGTCGGCGCCGCTCATGGCGTCTCGCGCCGGCGGCGCAGGCGGATCGGCGCGAAAAGCTCGGCCTGGGCCATCTCGGCCTGACCCTGCTTCACCAGTTCCAGCGCCGCCGCGAAGGTCCGGGCAGCCAGCTGGCCAGATCCATCCAGTCGCCGGCAAAGCCGATCATCCGCCGCATCCGCTCCAGCGCCTGTTCCATGGTCAGGATCGGGCCGCGGTCCAGCACGAAGGGGCGGAAATCGTCCTTGGTCCTGAGCCGGGCATAGGCCTGCATCAGGTCCAGCAGCGAGGCGGTGAACCGGGTCCGGCGCACCCGCCCCACCGTCTCGGGGGCGCCGCGGGCGAAGACGTCGCGGCCCAGCCGGTCCCGTGCCATCAGCTGTGCCGCGGCGGTGCGCATCGCCTCCAGCCGTTCCAGCTGGAAGGCGAGCCAGGCCGCCAGCTCGGCGCCCGAGGGGCCGTCCTCGGTCGGGTCGGGCGGCAGCAGCAGCTGGGATTTCAGCCAGGCCAGCCAGGCCGCCATCACCAGGTAATCGGCGGCCAGCTCGATCCTGAGCGCCTTGGCCTCGTCCACGAAGACCAGATACTGCTCGGCCAGCGCCAGCACCGAGATCCGGCGCAGGTCGACCTTTTGGGTCCGCGCCAGGGTCAGCAGCAGGTCGAGAGGGCCCTCGAACCCGTCCACATCGACGATCAGCGCCTCGGCAGCGCGGCGCGCCTCGATCGAGGTGACCGTGCCGCCCCCCGCGCCCGCGCTGCCCGCCGCGTGCGGATCAGACAAGCGCCCGTCCCCCGACCAGCCCGGCCAGTTCCGCCGCCATGCCCTCAAGGTCGGCCGCATCGGGCGCCCGGCGCAGGGCCAGCGCGGCGGCGGCACGCCGCCCGGCCTCGGGCCGCATTTGCCCGGCCGCCGCAGCGACCTCGGCCATCTCGTCCATCCGGCCGTTGCAGTGCAGGATCACGTCGCAGCCCGCCGCCAGCGAGGCCGCGGCGCGCGCCGCCATGCCGCCGGCCAGCGCCTGCATGCCGATGTCGTCGGTCATCAGGAGCCCGTCGAAGCCGATCCGGTCCCGGATCAGCCGGATCGCGGCGGGCGACTGGGTGGCCGGGCGGTCCGGGTCGACCGCCTCGAACACGATATGCGCGGTCATCCCCATCGGCAGGTCGGCCAGCGCCCGGAAGGCGGCGAAATCGCTGGCCTCAAGCGCATCGAGCGGCGCCTCGACCCGGGGCAGGGTGAGGTGGCTGTCCACGCTGGCGCGGCCATGGCCGGGGATATGCTTCAGGACCGGCAGCACGCCGCCCGCCAGCAGGCCCTCGGCCGCGGCCCGGGCGGCGACGGAAACCGATGCCGCATCAAGCCCGTAGCAGCGGTTCTTCAGGAAGGGATGGGTGCCCGGCCCGGCAATGTCGGCCAAGGGCGCGCAATCCGCGTCGATCCCCACCGTCTGAAGTTCGGCGGCAATCAGCCTGAACCGCAAATAGAAACTGCGCGCCAGATGGTCGGGCCCCGCCGCCTCGGCCTGGTCCAGCGCGGGCAGCCATTGCGCCCAGTGCGGCGGGGTCAGGCGCTGCACCCGCCCGCCTTCCTGATCGATCAGCACCGGGGCCGCGCGCCCCACCGCCGCGCGCAGCGCCGCGGTCAGGGCCGACAGTTGCGCCGGCGTCTCGACATTGCGCCCGAACAGGATGAAGCCCCAGGGGTCGGCCTCGCGGAAGAGTGCGGCTTCCTCGGGCAGCAGGACCGGGCCGCTGCAGCCGAAGATCGTGGCGCCGTGCGTACCTTCGGTCATGGGCGGGCCTCCGCTCTGGGGATGCCGGCGCAGACTACTGGGTCAGCACCGGGATGCAATCGACCTGCGCGGCCACCAGCATGGCGCAGAAGTTCTGGGCCGCGGCCAGATCGTCGAACCCGAAGGCACGCAGGCGATAGAAGGTCCGGCCGTTGACGCTGGCCTCTTCGATCACCTTCGGGTGCAGGGCGAAATAGTCGTAATAGCTGGCCGAAAGCGAGGACCAGACCGCGTCGGCCTCGTCCCGACTGTCGAAGGCGCCCAGTTGCACCAGCCGCGACCCCGCGCCGATGCCCGAAGGGTCGACCTCGGCCGATGTCACCCCCAGCGTCGCCGCGGCGGCGGTAGCCGAGGCGCGGGTCACCACGGCAGCCCCGGCCGAACCGGGGCGTGGCATCGGCCGGATTACCGTTCCGGCATCGGCACCGTTGTCGTTTTCGGTCCCGGCGGCGTCGGGTTCGGCGCCGGGGACCGGCGCCGCCGCGCCGTCCTCGGAGGCATCCGGCCCGGGCAGGCCGAGCACCTCGCTCAACGCGCCCTCGACCGCCGAGCGCAGCGCGCTGGCCGGATCCGGCGGCGTGACCTTGGCGGCGGCGACGGGCTTGTCGGTTTCCTCGGGGCCGACCGGGTCGGGCGCCAGCGTCACCCGGTCCGACAATGGCGTGTCCTTGCCCTTCTCGGAGGCGATGCTGTTGACCGCATAGCCCTTGTGGGCGGCCTCGAACCCGCCCGGATCCTCGGGCGCCAGCCGCGACGGACCTTCCAGCGCACGCACCACCGGCACCGAGCGGGCGTCCCGGGTGGCCAGATCATAGACCCAGTATCCCAGCCCGACCATCAGCGCGACCGACGAGATGGCGCCCATCCAGCCCATGAAGGCGGGGACGTTGGCCCGCGGTGCACCACCCATGCTCGGGCGGTTCCCGTAAACATCCGGACTTGCCATGTTTCGCCCTATCTCCCGGTCAAACCAGGGGCCTGCCAGGGTACATTCTGCCTGCTCGATCCGCCGGGGCGCCGTATCTTCAGCGCATTTCCTCCAGCGGTTTGACGCCAAGGATACCAAGTCCTGCCGAAATCACAACCGCAACTGCCCGTGGCAGCGCGATTTTCGCCGAAGTGCGCGAGGTGTCGCCGTCATGCAGGAAGCGCAGCCCGGACTGGTCGTTGCCACGGTTCCACAGCGCATGAAGATCGCTGGCCAAGTCGTAGAGATAGAACGCAACCCTGTGCGGCTCGCCGGTCTGGGCGGCGATCTCGACCACCCGGGGCCATTCTGCCATCTTCTTCATCACGCCGACTTCGGCCGGGTCCGAGATCATCGACAGGTCCTGCGCGGCCAGCGCCGCATCGGCGGTGTCCACGCCCATCTCGGCCGCCTTGCGCAGCACCGAACAGACCCGGGCATGGGCGTACTGGACGTAGAAGACCGGGTTTTCCTTCGACTGCTCCAGCACCTTGTCGAAATCGAAATCCAGCGGCGCGTCGTTCTTCCTGGTCAGCATCACGAAGCGGGTCACGTCCGCGCCGACCTGGTCGACCACGTCGCGCAGGGTCACGAAGGTCCCGGCCCGCTTCGACATCTTCACCGGCTCGCCGCCCCGGGTCAGCTTCACCAGCTGCATCAGCTTGACGTCCAGCGGCACCTTGCCGTCCGACAGGGCCGAGACCGCCGCCTTCATGCGCTTCACATAGCCGCCATGGTCGGCGCCCAGCACATCGACCAGCAGGTCGAAGCCGCGGCTCAGCTTGTCATAGTGATAGGCGATGTCGGGGGCGAAATAGGTCCAGCTGCCGTCCGACTTCATCACCGGCCGGTCGACGTCGTCGCCATGTTCGGTGGACCGGAACAGGGTCTGGCTGCGCGGCTCCCAGTCCTCGGGCGTCTTGCCCTTGGGCGGTTCCAGCACGCCTTCATAGATCAGCCCCTTGGACCGGAGCACCTCGAGCGCGGCCTCGATCCGGCCGGTGCCGTAAAGCGCCTTCTCGGAAAAGAAGCTGTCCATCCGCACGCCGAGCGCGGCCAGATCGGCGCGGATCAGCGCCATCATCCGGTCGGTGGCGAACTCGCGCACCGGGGCGAGCCAGACCGATTCCGGCTGGCCCAGATAGGCCTCGCCCACCTCGTCCTTCAGCGCCTGCCCGACCTCGATCAGATAGTCGCCGGGATAGGTCCCTTCGGCGAAGGCGACCTTCTGGCCATAGGCTTCCAGGTAGCGCAGGTAGACCGACCGGGCCAGCACGTCGACCTGGCTGCCGCCGTCGTTGATGTAGTATTCCCGGGTGACCTCGAACCCCGCCATGGCCATCAGGTTGGCCAGCGCATCGCCGAAGACAGCGCCCCGGGTATGGCCCACATGCATCGGGCCGGTGGGGTTGGCCGAGACGAACTCGATGTTCACCTTGCGGCCGCCCCCGATCGCGGACCGGCCATAGTCCCGGCCCCGGGTCAGGATCTCGCCCACCAGCCCCTGCCAGACGCTGTCGGCCAGCCGCAGGTTCAGGAAGCCTGGGCCCGCGACCTCGGCCAGCGCGATGCGCGGGTCGGCGGCCAGCCGGGCGGCCAGCGCCTCGGCGATCTCGCGCGGCTTCTTCCCGGCGGGCTTGGCCAGCACCATGGCGGCATTGGTGGCCATGTCGCCATGGGCCGCGTCGCGGGGCGGCTCGACCGTGACCGCCGCGGTGTCCAGCCCGGCCGGGAGCACGCCGTCTCGTTCCATCGCGCCAAGCACGTCGATGACGGTGGAACGGATCTGGTCGAACAGGTTCATGGCACGGCCCCTCAGGTATCCGCCGGGGTTTAGCACGCTGGGCCGGGGGCGCAACGCCCCGCAGCCGCCCGGACGCGCCTCGGCATCCCCATAGGCCCCGGGCGCACGCGGGCTCAGACCTTGCCGGCCACCAGCTTGTCGTGGGTCTGGATCGCGAAACGGTCGGTCATCCCGGCGATGTAGTCCGACACGATCCGCGCCAGCGCCTCGTCGCTGTCGGCCTCGGCCACGTCCTTGCGCCACTGCTTCGGCATCAGGTCCGGCCGTTCCATCAGCAGGGGGAACAGTTCCATCACCATCTGGGTCATCCTCGCCCGCATCTCGACCACGCTCGGCGCCCGGTACATGCGGTCGAACAGGAATTGCCGGATGGTCTTGAGATCCGACCACAACCCGTCCGAGAAGCGGATCATCGGCCGCCCGGCGTGGCGGATGTCCGTCACGTCCTGCGGGTCAAGCTCGGCCAGCCGCGCCCGCGCCTGGTCGATCACGTCCTCGACCAGGATGCCGAAGAAGCGGCGCAGGGCCTCGTGGCGGCGGCGGTAATAGTTCAGCCCGGGATACTTCCGGTCGACCTCGGCAAAGCAGCCGTCGAGGATCGGCAGTTCCGCCAGATCGTCGGTCGAGAACAGCTCGGCCCTGAGCCCGTCGTGCAGGTCATGGCTGTTGTAGGCGATGTCGTCGCTGACGGCGGCCACCTGCGCCTCGGCGCTGGCATAGGTGCCCAGTTCCAGATCATGGAGCGCATTGTACTGGGCCAGCGCCCAGGGTAGCTCGCCGGTGACGGGGCCATTGTGCTTGGCAAGGCCCTCCAGCGTCTCCCAGGTCAGGTTCAGCCCGTCGAACTCGGCATAGTGCCGTTCCAGGCTGGTGACGATACGCACCGCCTGCGCGTTGTGGTCGAACCCGCCATAGGGCGCCATCAGCACGTTCAGCGCCTCCTCGCCGGTATGGCCGAAGGGCGGGTGGCCCAGGTCGTGGGCCAGCGCCACGGCTTCCGTCAGGGCGAAGTTCAGGTCGAGCACGCCGGCAATGGTGCGCGCCACCTGCGCCACCTCGATCGAATGGGTCAGCCGGGTGCGGAAATAGTCGCCCTCGTGCTCGACGAAGACCTGGGTCTTGTGCTTCAGGCGCCGGAACGCACTGGCGTGGATGATCCGGTCGCGGTCCCGCTGGAACGCGCTGCGGAAGGTGCTTTCGTCCTCGGGATAGAGCCGTCCGCGCGACCGCGCGGGGTCGGAGGCATAGGGCTTCACGCCGGTTTTCCTTACCTTGTCCAGATGCGGCCTGACCCGGTATAAGCGAGGCGACGGCGGCTCAGAAGCCCCCCGATCGCCGCATTCCGGTCCCCCGGCCGACCCGGCCCCTGCCTTGCCGCCCGCGCGCTGCCCCCGCCCCCTGTCCGGACCCGTGCCATGCCCCATGCCCCGCTTGCCACTGTCCTGTCGCTGGTCCTTGTTGCCGCCGCCGGCCTGTCACCGGCCGGCCCGGCCGCGCCGGCTGTGGCCGCGCCCGACGCGCCCGCCGCGGTGATCGGGCCGCAACCGGATTTGGCCATCGACTGGCGCAGCCTGCAGGACATCGTCCTGGAACGCCTGCGCGATGCCCCCGATCTGATCGGTGCTCCGACCGGTGCCCCGACCGGAACCGCCGCGCCGGCCGCGGCAAGGCCGCTTTCGGTGCAGTGCCTGACCACGGACGGATCCTGCAGCCTCACCGTCGACAGCCCGGTCGCCTTCGGCATGCCCTGCCGCTGCGACGGATCGGACGCGCCCGGCACCACCCGCTGACCGCGCGCCAGCCCGACGGGCTTGTGCCGGCGCCCCGCGCCGCCTACCTTTGATGGGTCCTGTTTCCTCTATGCCGAGTATGCCCATGACCCTCACCCTGCCCCCCCGGGTCACCCCCCGCGCCTTCGCCCGCCTGGCCGAGATCAACGCCGCCACCGGCGACGGCAAGGCCTTGCGCGTCTCGGTCGAGGGCGGCGGCTGCTCGGGCTTCCAGTACGACATCCGCCTTGACGAACCCGCCGCCGACGATCTGGTGATCGAGGCCGAGGGCCAGAAGGTCGTGGTCGACGCGGTGTCGCTGCCGTTCCTGCAGAACGCCACCATCGACTTCTCGGACGAGTTGATCGGCGCCCGCTTCACCATCGAGAACCCGAATGCCGCCGCCTCCTGCGGCTGCGGCACCAGCTTCTCGATGTAGGCCTCAGCCGGGACAGGCCCCGGCGAAGGCGTCGGGCGGATAGCTCGCCGCGATCGAGTCCATCATGAAGCCGCGGAACTCCTCATCCGCCGCGATCCCGGCCAGCGTGCCCACGTCCTGCGCCATGGCCAGCGCCTGGGCACGGCCCTTCGCCGGGTCGGGCTCGGCGAAGGAGTAATCCTCCGGCCGGGTCGCCAGCGCATCGGCGATCGCTTGGATCCGCGCCGCCGAAACTGGATGCGTCCCCCCCGCCACCGCCGCGCCGAACGGGTCCACCCACCACAGGGTCTGGAAGAAGAACACGATCCCCAGCGGCATCACCCCCAGCCGGGCGAAATGGTCCAGCGCGAAGACATCGGCCTCGGTCTCCTGCGTGTGGGACAGGGTGCCTGCCAGCCCGCCCGCGTGGCCCATCAGCTGGTGCGCGGTCTCGTGCAGCAGGATGAACAGCATCCCCGAACTCAGGATCTTGCCCGAGACATCTTCGGTGAAGGGATCGGCCAAGGCGGTCTCACGGTCGATCCCGAAGGCCGCCAGCGGCGCCGGCAGCGGCGCGCCCTGCCCGACCAGCAGCCACAGATAGCTCTGGATCGGCCCGGAATCGCAGCCATGGCCCTCGAACCAGGCATGAAGCGTCGCCACCTCGTCGAAGAAGCGGATCGATTCGAGCGGCAGCACGATCCGCCCGCTGCCGGGCACCGCCCAGAAGGACAGCGGCGACGGACCGCGCGCGGGAAAGTCCAGCTCCAGCCGCGCCGCCGCCGGGCGCAGGTCCCGCGGCAGGTTCGGCACGATGTCCTCGTGCAGCATGGCGACCAGGCCCGGGGTGGCGACCTCGCCGGTGCGGGCGAGGTCCGCATCGCTGTAGATCGGCGGCCCGCCCAGCCCGCCCTCCTGCCCCGCCGCCGCCGTGGCCAGCGGACCCAGCAGGGCCGCCAGCAACGCCGCGCGACGGGACTGGGGGCTCAGCATGTGGAATCCACCCGGTCGAACTGCTCCAGCGCCAGCGGGTTGGGCTCGACCCCGGAAATCCCCAGGACGGCGTCGGCGAAGGCGTCCGGATCGCCCCAGACCGGCGGCCAGACCGGCGCCAGCAGCGCCAGCCGCGCCCGGGTCAGGTCGGTGTCCAGCCTTTCGTCCGGCGCGGCGCGCTGCGCGGCGCAATTGATCGCCCGCACCAGCCGCTGCGCCTGCCCCAGCGCATAGCCCGGATCCGCCGGCGCAGTCCGGGCCGCGCCCGCCGCCGGAACCGCCCCGGTGCCGATGCCGACGAAGCGCGGCGCCGAGGCCTCGGCCACCGCGCCGGGCACCGCTGCGGGGCCCGCGACCTCGATCGGGAAGGACAGCGACACCCAGGCATAGCCGATGATCGCCAGAAGCACGAAGACCGGGGTGGAGAGGGCGAAGCTGCCCGCCACGCCCAGCTTGCCGCCATCGGTGACATCCAGCTTCTGCACCGACCGCCAGAACCCCACCATCACCACGAAGGCGACCAGCAGCACGATCAGGGTCAGGGTCAGCCGCTCGGCGATGCGGAACAGCACGATCTCGTCGGGCGTGATCGTCACCTCGGCCTCCTCCAGTTACCCCTGCGGCAAGTCTCGCGCCGGGCGGCGGCAAAATCAACCGCCGCCGCGGTCGGGAAAACCCCCGCCGATGCGCCGGCGGCAGCCAGGCCGCGGAAGGACCGGCTTGCGGCCCCGGCGCCGGGGGGCTAGCGTCCCGGCCATGAAGATCGCCACCTTCAACATCAACGGCATCAAGGCCCGGATCGGCCCCTTGACCGACTGGCTCGCCCAGGCCCGGCCCGACGTGGCCGTGCTGCAGGAGATCAAGACCGTCGACGGCGGCTTCCCCGCCGCGCATTTCGAGGACATGGGCTACCGGGTGGAAACCCACGGCCAGAAATCCTTCAACGGCGTCGCGATCCTGTCGCGCCTGCCGCTGTCCGACGTGACCCGCGGCCTGCCCGGCGATGACGGCGACGATCAGGCCCGGTTCCTTTCGGCCACGGTGGAAGGGACGCGCCCGGTGCGCCTCCTCGGCCTCTACCTGCCCAATGGCAACCCGGCGCCGGGACCCAAGTTCGACTACAAGCTGGCCTGGATGGAGCGGCTCCGCACCCATCTCGAGACGCTTCTGGCCGACGAGGAACCGGCGGTGATCCTGGGCGATTTCAACATCATCCCCCAGCCCGAGGACGCCGCCCGCCCCGCCGCCTGGCGCGAGGACGCGCTGTTCCGGCCCGAATCCCGCGCCGCCTGGCGGCGGATCGTCAACCTAGGGCTGACCGACGCCTTCCGGGCGGTGCATCCGCACATGCCCCCGATGGCGCCGCCGGGGCACTACACCTTCTGGGACTATCAGGCCAATGCCTGGGACCGGAACGACGGCATCCGCATCGACCACCTGCTGCTGACGCCCCAGGCCGCCGACCTGCTCACCGATGCCGGGATCGACGCCCAGGCCCGCGGCGCCGAGAAACCCTCGGACCACGCCCCGGTCTGGATCACCCTCGACGCCTGAGCGCCCGCAACGGCACCAACGCTGGCCCCAACGCTGGCCCTGACGCGGCCGTCCCGGGACCCGACGGGCGCGGCCGGGTCAAGGATCGCGCGGGGCC
>JBGAOK010000034.1:0-28609 GCA_044221805.1 Meridianimarinicoccus sp. | reverse complement strand
TGGCGGCCCATCTGCCGGGAAGCCATTCCCGGATCCAGTGCACCCCGGACCTGCTGCCCGCCGACCTGACCGGCACGCAGGTGTTCCGTCCCGACAGCGGCGGCTTCGATTTCGTGCCCGGTCCGCTGTTCCACTCGCTGGTGCTGGTGGACGAGATCAACCGCGCGCCCCCGAAGGTGCAGTCGGCCCTGCTGGAGGCGATGGCCGAAGGCCAGGTCACCACCGCCGGGATCAGCCGGCCGCTGCCCGAGCCCTTCATGGTCGTCGCCACCCAGAACCCGATCGAGCACGAGGGCACCTTCCCCCTGCCGGAAGCGCAGATGGACCGGTTCCTGCTGCATCTCTCGCTTGGCCTGCCGGATGCGGAACAGGAACGCGCGATCCTCGATCTGGTCACCGCCGAGCGTGTCGCGCCCCCCGCCGGGGGTACGCTGACGCTCGACGCCGGCCAGCTTCGGCAGGCGAAGGCTCAGGTGGCCCGGGTGCATCTGGCGCCGGTGCTCAAGGACTTCATCGTCCGCCTCGTCATGGCCTCGCGGCCGGGCGGCGCGGTTTCCGAATGGGTCGAGCATCCGGTCTCGCCGCGCGGGACGCTGGCGCTGGCCGCCGGGGCGCAGGCGCGAGCCTGGCTGAAGGGGCGCGACCATGCCCTGCCCGAGGACGTGATCGCGCTGGCGCCCGATGCGCTGGCGCACCGGCTGATCCCGCGCTGGAGCGCCATCGGCGAGGGTCGCACCGGCCGCAGCCTGGTCGCGGACATCCTGCGCGTGGTGGAACCGTGGTGAGCCCTGTCCCCGACGCCCCCGGCATCCGCCTGACGGCGGCGGACCTGCTGGCGCTGCGCGAGGCCGTCCCGCCGGGTCGGCGGCATCAGCCGACCTCGCGCCGCCCCGGCGCGGCGGCAGCGCGGGTTGCGGGCGCCGGGATGGATCTGCGCGAGATCCGCGCCTTTGGCGATGGCGACGATGCCCGCCGCATCGACCCCGCCGCCACCGCCCGGACCGGCATCCCCCATGTCCGCAGCTTCCATGCCGACCGGGACGACACGCTGCTGCTGATCGCCGATTTCCGCCGGGCGATGCTCTGGGGGACCGGCGCGTCGCTGCGCTCGGTGCGGGCCGCGCGCCTGCTGGCGGGTCGGGGCTGGCAGGCGGTCGCCCGGGGCGGCGCGGTCGCCGCGATTGCGGTGACCGACACCGGCTGCACCTTGCTTGCCCCCGCCGGCGGCGTGGCGCAGATGGGCCGGATCTGCCGGATGCTGGCCAGCCAGCACGATTTGGCGCTGGCGCAGAGGGGCGACGCGACCGGCCTTGCCGAAGCGCTGCTGCGCGGGGCCGGGCTGGTGCCGGGCGGGGCGGATGTGCTGGTCGCGACCGGCCCGGACGGCATCGCCGTTGCGGACGAGCCGGCGCTCGCCGGCCTTGCCCGGCACCGGCGGGTGACGCTGCTGCTGCCGCTCGACCCGCTGGAGACGGCGCCGCCGGCCGTGCCCCTGCCCCTGCGCTGCGGCGGCGCGCTGCGGCTGGCGCAGGTCGCGGCCTTCGATGCCGCCCCGCTGGCCCGGCGCCTGCGCGCGGTCAATGTGGATCTGGAGCTTTGCGCCCCATGACCCGGGACGAGCTGATCGCCGCACTTCCGGCCGGGCGCCTGCCGGCGGAGATGATGCAGCTGCAGGCCGGTGACCTCCTGCTGCTGTTCGGGCTCGGGCTGATGCTGGCGGCGGCCCTGTCCGCCCTGCTGGCGCCCTTTCTGGAACGCCGGCCCCGGCGCCGGGCGCTGATCCGCGCCACCCGCGGCCTGCCGCCGCCCGAACGGGCGCTGGCGATCGCCCGCATCCTCGGCCATCTGCCGGCGGAGCTGCGCGATGCCGCCTATGGCGCCGGCCCGGGGATCGACGATGCGGCCCTGGAGACGGCCGCGCGGAAGGCCCGCCGGTGGCGCCAATGAGCCTCGCCTTTCCCTGGGCGCTTCTGCTTCTTCCGCTGCCGCTGCTGCTCCGCCGGCTGGCGCTGTCGCGGGGCGCGCGCCCCACCGCCGCGCTCGAGGTGGCGCCGGCGGTCTTCGCCGCGGCGCGCCGCACCGGGCGGCGGCCGGATCTTGCCCGGCGTCTGCCGGCAGCCGGGGCCTGGGTAGCGCTGGTGCTGGCACTGGCCGGGCCCCAGAGGGCGGTGCAAAGCGACGCCATCCTCGCCTCGGGCCGCGAGATCATGCTGGCGCTCGATCTTTCCGGCAGCATGGAGACCGAGGATTTCGTGCTCGACGGCCAGCCGCTGTCGCGGCTCGATGCGGTCAAGCGGGTGGCCGCGGGCTTCGTCGCCGCCCGGCGCGGCGACCGCATCGGGCTGGTGATCTTCGGCGACCGTGCCTATGTGGCTCAGCCGCCAACCTTCGATGTCGGGTCGGTCGCCCGCGCCATCGAGACGGCGCAGATCGGCGTTTCCGGCCGCTCCACGGCGATTTCCGACGGGCTTGGGCTGGCCACCCGGCGGCTGATGGACAGCGAGGCCGCCAGCAAGGTCGTGGTGCTGCTGTCCGATGGCATCGACACCACCGGCAAGGTGCAGGGGAGCGATGCGGCGCGGCTTGCCGCCAGCCATGGCATCAGGGTGCATACCATCGCCCTTGGGCCCGAGGATTTCGGTGGGCAGCCGGCGGCGCGCGACGGGGTCGACGCCGCGGCGCTGAAGGCGATGGCCGATCTGGGCGGCGGCACCAGCTTCCGGGTCCGGTCCATGGCGGATCTGGAGGCGATGGCGGCGAGCCTCGACGCGCTCGAGCCGAACCCGATGCGGCGGCCCCCGCTGCAGATCTGGTACCCGCTCTGGATCTGGCCCGGCGGGGCGGCGCTGGCCTTCGTCCTGGTTCTGGCGCTGCGGCGGCCGGCATGAGCGGGCTCACCCTGCTGCGCCCCTTCTGGCTTGCCGTCCTGCCGTTGCTGGCCGCGCTGGCGATCTGGCTGGTTTTCCGCCCGCCCGCGGCGGGCGGGTGGGAGCGGACGATGCCGCCGCCGATGCTTGCGGCCATGCAAGCACTTGGCCATCTGGGCGTCGCGTCGCGCCGGGCCGGCTGGGCGCCGCTTCTGGCCGGCGGGCTGATCGCCCTGGGTCTCAGCGGCCCGGCGGTGCCTCGCGCGGATGCCCCGCTGCTGGCCGGAAGCGGCGCGATCCTGATCGCCCTCGACCTCTCCCCATCCGTGGCCGAAGGCCCTGCGCTGGCCGATGCCCAGGCCGCCGCGGCGGCGGTGCTGGCCGCGGCGCGCGGGCGGCCGGTGGGGCTCGTGCTTTTTGCCGGCGAGGCCTATGAGGTCGCTGCCCCGACCGCCGACCCGACGACGCTCGAGACCCAGATCGCGGTGCTGGGGCCGGACACCATGCCCGGCAGCGGCAGCCGGCCCGCGGCGGCGCTGGCCCTGGCGCGGCAGATGCTGGGCGGCGACAGCCATGCCGATCTGGTGCTGATCTCGGATGGCGGCGGGTTCGACGCTGCCGCGCGCGCCGAAGCCGAACGGCTCGCCGCCGACGGCATCCGGATGTCGGTCCTGACCTTGCCGGCCGGCCCGCATGGCCCGGACAGCATCCGTGCCATGGAGGACCTCGCCAGCGCCGAAGCACCGGCCCGCGCACCCGACCCGGTGCTCGCGCGCCTGTCGCGGCCGGGCGCGCTGACCCGGGACCCGGTGCTGTCGGTCCTGCAATACCGCGATCTCGGCCCGGCGGTCGCGCTGCTGGCCATGTTTCCCCTGCTCGCCCTGTTCCGGCGGCGGGCATGACCCGCACCGCCCTGATCGCCGCGGCCGGGCTCTGCTGCATCCTGCTTGCCGGCCCGGCAACCTGGGGACGGCTGGCGCTCTGGGGCGGCCTGCCCGGCGCGGCGGCGCTGCTGTCCGATCCGGCCGCGCGCGGGCTCGCGCTCTATCGCGGCGGTGCCTTCGACGCGGCCGACGCCGCCTTTGCCGAGGCCGGCCGCAGCCAGACCTTCAACCGGGCCCTGACGCTGGCCGCGACCGGGCGCCATGCCCTGTCGGTGGCCTATCTGGATGCGGTGCTGTTCGCGAACCCCGCCGATGACGAGGCGCACCGGCTGCGCGACCTGATCGACGCCATGGTGCCGAAGACCCGCGGCGGCGGCAACGTGCCCGGGCGCCTTGTCGGTCACGGCGGGATGAGCGCGTCGGGCGCGGCCGAGAGCCGCGCCAGCGCCAGCAAGACACCGGACCCGGAGCGGAAGAAGCCCGTCACGGCGCGGGGCTTCGCCGCCTCGGACGCCTGGCTCGACACGCTGGCCGACGACCCCGGCGAATTCCTGCGCCTGCGCCTGCTGAAGGAGCACGAGCGCCGGGCCGGCCTCGGCCTGTTGCGGCCGGAGGAGGCGGACAGATGGTAAGGCGCGCGATGGCCTGCCTGGCGGCGGTGCTACTCCTTCTGACGGCCGTCGCCGCAGCGGCGGACAGCCTGCGCCTGATCCTGCCTGACATGCAGCCGGTCGCGGGCGAGATGGTCCCGGTGACGCTGCGCGGCGAATACACCAGCACCATCGCGCTGGAGACGCTGCGCTTCCCGGACGCGCCGGGCTATGACTGGGTGCAGCTTGCCCGCGATCAGTGGCGCGACGAGCAGGTGGAAGGCCGCCGCGTCCGGGTCTTCGAGCGCAGGCTCGCCCTGTTCCCCCGACAGGCCGGCACCCTGACCATCGGCCCGGTGGTGCATCACCTGACGGTTGTCGGACCCGACAACCGCCGCCGAACGGTCGCGGTGACGGCGCCCGCGGTCTCGCTGTCGGTGGCGGCCTTTCCCGGCGAGGGCCTGCCGCTGTCGGCGCGCAATCTGATCCTGGACGACCAGCTGTCGAGCCCGCCCGGCAGCCTGCGCGACGGCGAGACGCTGGTGCGCCGGGTGACGCTCACGGCCGCCGGCACCCTGCCGCATCTGCTGCCGCCGCGCCCGGTGCTGCGCGAGAACTGGCTGATCAGCTTCGCGGCCCCGGAACGGCGCGAGATGCAGCTGACCCCCGAGGGCCCGGTCACGACCGTGGTCTGGGAATGGCACCTGCGCCCGAAGACCGGCGAACCGGGCGTGCTGCCGTCGGTGCCCGTCGCCTGGTTCGACACCGCCGCCCGCCAGATGCGCAGCACCGAGATCCCGGCCATTCCCTTCGGCTATGCCAGCTTCAACGGCAACCGCCGCGGCGCGCAGGCCCTGCCGGCCGGGCAGGCCCGCCTCGCCCTGGCGACAGTGGCGGCCGGCACTTTGGCCGGCGCCGGCGTCGCCCTTTCCGGTCTGTCGCGGCGGCGCCGGGCAGAGGCGCTGAACCGCCTACGGCGGCTGTGGCCCTTCGACCCGGCCCGCCGGGCGATGACGCGGGCACTGCGCCGGGGCGACCTCATCGCCGCCCGCCGCGCGGCCGAGCGCCATGTCCAGCGCCGGCGCACCCTCGGCCTGCCCCCGACCGGCCGGGAAACGGCAATGCTCGACCAAGCGCTCTATGGGCCGCCGTCCGCGATGCCATCAGGGGACGGGGCCACCCCGCCGGAAGCCGCGGGCCAGAGGAGCTGAGAGCCCTTCGGATCGGGTGCCGCGGTTTGCCCCCTTGCTGGCCGTGTCCTTCGCGGCATTCGGCGGCGGTGTGGCGTCGACAGCTGTCGACGTTGCGCACGAGGATGGTCGCGTGACGAACGCGGCGTTCCACCCCGGCGTGCCTCATGGCGGGGTCGGGAAACACCCAGTTCCATCCGCCAAAGGCCCGGTTGGCAGCGATCAGGACGGATGGCGCCTGCACCGGGGACTGTGCGGGCCGAACCGGATGCGGGTCTGTCCCGGGCCATGGCGACGGGGGACCGGGGGCGAAACGGGCGCGCGGATCGGCCAGCGTCGGACGGCCGCCTGGGTTCGGGGCGGCGTCGGTCAGGCTGGCGCGACCGGCCGGCGGAAGAGCGGGCCTCGGCGCGGGCTTGTGCTGTTCCTCCATTTCTGGACCCTGCTCGCACTTTTCGTGGTGAATGATGATGTCGCCCGCCGGATGCGGGGGCCACGCTGTGTTCCAGGGCTTCGCGCTGGCCAATGCGCTGATCCTCACAAGGGTCATGATGGCCAGCAAGTCCGTTCTCGGCGGCGTCCCGGGATTGGCCCGACGCCTGCCGGTTGGCAACCGCCCGGCGCGCTGGACAGGGGCGCGATGATGGCTCTGCAGAATGGTCCCGCCACGGAACCACCCGCGCCCTTGCCACGTTCGCTACCCGTGCATGCCAGCCGCACCGGCGGAAAACCAGCGAGGGTAAGATGACAAACACTGACAAGACCATGTCGGCCGAAGAGGCGGTTGAAAGGATCTGGGAACTTGCGGCGTCCATCGACATCTGCATGTTCGTGACCTGGGATGGCGAGCACCAGCGGGCCCGCCCGCTGTCTGCCCGACCCAATCGGGATGAAGGATGCATCTATTTTCTGACCGACGTGTCCGGCGCCAAGACCGAACAGATCGACCGCTTTCCGCGCGTGACGCTCGCCTTCGCCGACAATCGTGCCCACGACTATGTGGTGATCACCGGGACGGCCCGCGTGACCCGCGACCGGGAAAAGATCAAGGAACTCTGGAGCGCTGTCGACAGGGCGTGGTGGGAGTCAGCCGACGACCCGGCGATCCGCGTGGTGGCCGTCGAACCCGAGGATGCCGAGATCTGGAAGGGGCCGAACCGCCTTGTTGCCGGCGCCAAATTGCTCATGTCGGCCGTGACCGGTGCGAAGGGGGATTTCGGCGAGAGCCGGAAGGTCGATCACCTGTGACGACACGGCCACGCGCATCCTCGACCGCACCAGCTTCGGTCCCGCGCGGCTGGGGCCAATCGTGAAGCTGGGCTCGGCATCCTTCTGGCCATCGGCGCGCGCCGCCTTGGGCGGCAAGCGGATCACGCCGCCGGCGCGTGCAGGCTCCGGGTCTGGGGTGTCCGGGTCTGCATCCCTGCGCGTCGGCCGGAGGCCGGGAATGATACTGAAGCACCCGCCGGCCGGTCAGGTTTCCCGGTTGACCGCCCTGATCGCCCCGTCGACACCGGAATCGCTGCCCCGACCGGCCTCATGGCGGTCGAGGAAGGCCGCGGCGGACAGGCGGCGGAAATCCTCCAGCGCCGCGCGGATCCGGGCATGGTCCCAGTCCCACCAGGCCAGCGCGATCATCCGGGCGGCCAGATCCGGCGGCAGCCGGTCGCGCACCGGTTTCGCCGGCACCCCGGCGACGATGGCATAGGGCGCCACGTCCCGGACCACCACCGCGGCCGAGGCGACGACGGCGCCATGCCCGACGGTGACCCCGGGCTTCACCTGAGCGCCATGGCCGATCCAGGTGTCGTGGCCGATCACCGTGCGCCGGGCGCCGCGCTGTGCGAACCAGTCGGCATCATCCGCCGCGTCCGGCCAGTAGGCGGCGCTGCGGTACTGGAAGTGGTGCAGGCTGGCCCGGTCGAGCGGATGGTCGGTGGCGCCGATCCGCACCAGGCTGGCGATGTTCGAGAACCGCCCGACCGTCGCATTGGCGATGTCGCAAAGTCGGTCGCAATAGGAATAGTCGCCGATTTCGGACTGCGCCACCCGGCTGCCTTCGCCGATCTCGACGAAGGCGCCGAAGCTGGCGCCGTCGATCTCGCAGCCGGGATGGATCAGCGGCCGGTCGGCCGAGAGCTTCGCACGCGGGCCGGCCGCCTGTGTCCCGGTCAGGGCCGTTCGCCCCGCGCCAGGGCGCCTTCGATCTCGTCAAGGATGCCGGGCAGTTCGGCGACGCTGTCCACCACATAGTGCGCCCCGGCGCGCAGCAGCCGGCCATAGGCGTCATCGAGTTTGCGGGCGAAGGCCTCGGGCTCCAGCGCCGCGGTGTCTTCGGCGGTCAGCCCGAACACGTTCCCGGTCAGCGCCACACCCACGGTCCAGCAGCCGGCATTCAGGCCCTCGGCGATGCCGACCTCGGTATCGTCCACCTTGACCACCGACCAGGCCGGCCAGACGCCCAGGTCCAGGAAGGTACGGTACAGCATCAGCGGCGTCGGGCGTCCTTCGGCCAGATCGCCGGCGCAGACGATGTTGTCCGGCGTGTAGCCCTGCCCGGCCGCCAGCGGCAGCAGCGGCGCCATGATCTCGCGCGTGTAGCCGGTGGTCGAGCCGATCTTCAGGCCGCGGGCGCGGATCTCGGCCGCGGTGGCGGCGGCGCCCTCGATCAGCGTGGCATAGTCGGCCACCACATCGACATTCATCGGCACGAAGATGTCATAGACCCGGTCGATGTCGGCCTCGGTCGGGGCGGCGCCATGGGTGGCTTCCCAGGCCGCGGCGACCCGCGGCAGCAGCATCACCGCCCTGATGTGGTCGCGCTTGGCCATGCCCATCGGGCCGCGCGCCTCGTCCACGCTGATCTCGACGCCGAAATGGGCGAAGCTGCGCTGGAATACGCCCATCGGCGCCAGCGAGCCATGATCGACGACGGTGCCGGCCCAGTCGAGCACGACGGCCTTCAGGTGGGTATGGGTCATCTCGGGTCTCCGAACAGGTCGGCCAGGGTTTCTTCGGCGATGGCGAAGGCGGTGCTGGCGCCGGTGCCCGAGGTGACGATCACAAGGCGGATCGCCGCGTCGGGCGCGTCGCGCACCATCAGGTGGGCGGGATGCGAGGCATAGGTGCCCATCCAGCGTTCGACCACCTCGGCGCCGGGCAGCCGCAGCACCCGGTGCATCTCGTCCAGCATCAGCGCGTCGACCTCGCCGCGGGCGAAGGGCGACGGGCTCCATTCGTAGTGGTGGCTGTCCCCGACCACGAGGCCGCCGTCCGACCCCTGCACCGCGATCAGGTGGATCCCGTTCGCCAGATGCGCGGGCTGTTCGGCATCCAGCCGGGCGCGCAGGGCCGCCGCCTCGGGCAGTTCCGCATAGCCGAGGTAGCGCACCAGCGACAGGTCGGACATGACCGACCCCGGCAGGCGGAACCCGGTCTCGCCCGGCATCACCTTCAGCATGTGCAGCCGGCAGCGGGTGATGCCCAAAGCCGCGATCCGGTCGGCGAACAGGGTCAGAAGGTCGTCGCCCGGGCAGACCACGATGCGCTCGGCCTCGATCGGGCCGGCGGTGGTCTCGACCCGGCCGGGCTGCACGTCGCGCACCAGGGTCGAGCGCAGGAAGCGCGCGCCCAGCCCCTGCTCGATATAGGCCGCCAGCCGGCCGACCGCGTGGCGGCTTTCGACCCGGCGTTCATGCGGGCTCCAGAGCCCGCCTTCGAAGGCGGCCTCGGCCAGCACCGCGCCATGCCGCGCGCGCAGGTCGGCCGCGGACAGAAGCGTGCAGGCCGCCCCCATCTCGGTCGCGGCGAAGGCTTCCAGCACCGCCATCGCCTCGGGCCGCTGGGCGGCGACCAGGAAGCCCTGATGTTCCACCGGAATGCCGGGTCTTGGCGCACCTGCTTGTTCGTGGACGGCATCGCCCGCTGCCAGCACTGGCCGCGCTGCTGCCCGGTCACGGTGACGAAGCCGAAGTTCCGGACCGAGGCGCCGATCGCCTCGGCCTCGCGGTCGATGACTACCACCGACAGGCCGCGCCGGCGCGCGATCAGCGCATGGGCCAGCCCGACGATGCCGGCGCCGACGACAACCAGATCGACCTTGCCGGTCATCGCTTTCTCCAGGACTGGGTCTGCATCAGAAGCCGGCCGATCACCGCATGGGCGCCGCGCGCGGCAAGGTTGGTATAGAAGATCAGCATGCACATGGCCGCGGCGGGCTGCGCCTGCCCGGCATCGTCCATGTTCAGCGCCGCCACCGCCGCCAGCGTCGTGTCCGGCGAGTACAGGAACACCACCGCGGACACCGTGGTCATCGCGTTCACGAAGTAATAGGCCCCGATATCCAGCAGGGTCGGCGTGCAGACCGGAGCGGTCACCCGGGTGAAGGTACGGACCACCGGCTGCTTGAGCGAGGACGACACCGCCTCGAACTCGCGGTCGATGGCCTTCAGTGCGGTCATCGCGGTCAGGTGGGACACGGTGTAGAAATGGGTGACGGTCGAGATCACCAGGATCGCCATGGTGCCGTAAAGCACCCTGAGCGGGTTCGCCGGGTCGTTGAAGAAGAAGATGTAGGACAGGCCCAGAACCAGCCCCGGGATCGCCATCGGCATCATCGACAGGAACTGCAGCCCCGAGCGCGCCCAGGTGAAGCCCCGCCCCTTCTCGATCAGATAGGCGCCGACGAAAACCACCCCGGTGCCGATCACCGCGGTGTAGAAGGCCAGCCGCAGCGAGTTGAAATAGCTGACCCAGCCGCCGCCATCCACGCCCTCGAAGCTGTAGTGGCGCAGGGTCAGTTCGGTGTTGTAGGGCCAGAAGCGGATCAGCGCGGCGTATTGCGACACCAGCAGCACCGAGAGCAGCGCCCCCGCGACCAGCACGCAGAACCCGAGCGCCAGGCGATCGGTCAGCGGGTCGGCCTCGGGTTCATAGGGCACCGCGCGGGCCGACAGCAGCGCCACCTGCCGCCGCGTGATCCAGCGGTCCACCGCGAAGGCGATCACCGCCGGCACCAGCAGGATCACCGACACCACCGCGCCCATGGCGAAGTTCTGCTGGCCGACCACCTGCTTGTAGATGTCCAGCGCCAGCACATTGTAGTCGCCGCCCACCACCTTCGGCACCCCGAATTCGGTGATGGTCAGGGTGAAGACCACGAAGGCGGCCGAGATCAGCCCGTAGCGCGCCCCGGGCAGCGTCACGGTGAAGAAGGTCCGGGCCGGCGTGGCGCGCAGCACCCGCGCCGCCTCGTAGAGCCGGGCATCGGCGATCCTCAGCGCGGTCGAGATGATCAGCAGCGCATGCGGGAAGGTGAAGAACACGCAGCCCAGCACGATCCCCCATTTGCCGTAGATCGAACTGCCGAACA
Source organism: Meridianimarinicoccus sp. (assembly GCA_044221805.1). Taxonomy (GTDB): domain Bacteria; phylum Pseudomonadota; class Alphaproteobacteria; order Rhodobacterales; family Rhodobacteraceae; genus Meridianimarinicoccus. The sequence continues at coordinate 17,707 of JBGAOK010000034.1, read as the reverse complement.
TCATCCCCTTGGCAATGCCCTGATTGCCGAACAGATAGACCAGCGACAGGCCGGCCAGCAGCGACGGCACCAGGATCGGGATCACCGCAATGGTCTGGAACGCCGACTTGAAGCGCATCCGGGTGCGGTGCAGGGAATAGGCGAAGCCGAAGGCCAGCCCGACGGTGATCAGGGTGGTGATCAGCGCGACCGTGAAGCTGTTGGTGATCGACCGCGACAGCGACGGGTTGCCGAAGTATTCGGCGAAGTTCGCCAGAGAACGGGTGGTCCCGGCACGCAGCACCACGCGGCGCAGGCCCTTGGCATCGGTCTCGGCCCAGGTGTCGACCGCCACGGGCTTTCCGGCCGCTTCCAGAACCCCGCCATGGATCGGGCCGGTGGTGCGGATGCGGGCGCGGACCACGTCCTCGCCCTCGAACTTGCCCTTCGGGAACAGTTGTGCCAGCGTCAGCGAGGGGCTCCGCCGGGCCTGCCCGGCATCGTCGGACAGATTCAGGCTGGCCGCAGCGGCCGCAAGGGTGCCGAGATCGCGAAAGCCCGACCCGGTGTCGACCGAAACCTCGACCGCTTCGAGCGCAAAGCTGCGCACCTCGGTCGATTTCCACAGCATCATCGTCAGCGGCACCGCAAGGCTGAGGATCAGGTAAAGCCCGATCATCGCCACGAAGCCCAGCATGATCCGGTCGTCCCGGCCGGCAGCCGGACGGATCGACGGCGGGCTTGACGGCGGGGCGGCGAGCGTCGCGTCAGCCATGGGTCTGCTCCGCCCCATAGATGCGCAGCCGCTCCTCGGGCAGCCGCACCCTGAGCGGCGCGCCTTCGGCGACCCCGCGGCGGCGCACCAGGTTCTGGGACAGCTGGGCATACAAGGTCTGGTTCTCGAACGCCTGGTGCAGCAGCCGGGCGCGGACATGGGGGCCGAGGAACTCGACCTCGCCAACCCGGACCTCGACCTGGTTCGGACCGGTGCTGTCGGCGTCCTCGACCAGTTGCACGTCTTCGGGCCGGATCGCCAGCGTCACCGGCGAACCGGCGGCATGGCCGTTCGGCCGGCAGGACAGCTGCAGGCCGCCAACCTGCACCGTGCCGGGTGCGCCGAGCGAGGCGGTCAGGAAGTTCATCGCGCCGACGAAATCCGCCACGAAGCGGGTCGCCGGCTGGTCATAGATCTCGGCGGGCGAGCCGACCTGCTCGATCCGGCCCATGTTCATCACCACGATCCGGTCGGCCAGGGACAGCGCCTCGTCCTGGTCGTGAGTGACCATGACCATGGTGACGCCAAGCTGCTGCTGCAGCATCTTCAGCTCGTGGCGCAAGTGCAGCCGCACCTTGGCGTCCAGCGCCGACAGCGGTTCGTCCAGCAGGATCAGGCCCGGCTTCGGCGCCAGCGCCCTTGCCAGCGCCACCCGCTGCTGCTGGCCGCCCGAGATCTGGGCCGGATAGCGGTCGCCCTTGTCGGGCAGGCCGATCAGCGCCAGAAGCTCGCTCACCCTCGCCTCGATATCGGCCCGCGGCATGGCGCGGTTCTCCAGCCCGAAGGCAATGTTGCGGCGCACCGTCAGGTTCGGGAACAGGGCATAGGACTGGAACACGATGCCGAAGTCCCGCCCCTCGGGCGGCAGGGCCGAGATGTCGCGGCCGGCCTGATGGATGGTGCCTTCGCTCTGGATGTCGAGCCCGGCGATCGCCCGCAGAAGCGTGGTCTTGCCGCAGCCCGACGGGCCAAGGAAACAGACGAACTCGCCTTCGAGCACGTCGAGCGACACGTCCTTCAGCGCGACGAACTCGGCGAAGCGCTTGGTGACGTTGCGGATTTCCAGATAGGCGCGCGACGTGCCGGCCATGCCCGACCTCCTTTGGGGAAAGCGCGGCGGAACCTCCGCCGCGCGCAGGATTGCCCGGGCCGGATCAGCCCTTGGCTTCGGACTTGCCGTCGTAGCGCTTCTGCCATTCCTCGATGATCTCGGCGCGGTGCTGGGCCGCCCACTGGAAGTCGTTCTCGATCAGCTTGGCGCGCAGGTTCTCGGGCAGGTTGGCGATCGGCTTTTCGAGCGCCGGGTTGGCGAGGATCGCGTAGTTCTCGGCATAGATCGCCATCGCCGCGTCGGACACCGACCAGTCGAGCAGCTTCTTGGCGGCATCCTCGTTCGGGGTGCCGGCGATGATCGCGGAGGCTTCCATGTCCCAGCCGATGCCTTCCTCGGGGATCACCGCGACGATCGGCGCGCCCTCGGCGACCAGCTTGGCGGCGCGGAATTCGAACGAGATCCCGATCGGGTGCTCGCCGGCGGCGGCCAGCTTGCAGGGCTTCGAGCCGGAATGGGTGTAGGTGGCGATGTTCTTGTGCAGGGCGTCCATGTATTCCCAGCCCTTTGCCTCGCCCATCATCTGCAGCCAGGACGAAACGTCGAGGAAGCCGGTGCCCGACGAGGCCGGGTTCGGCATCACGATCATGCCCTGGTATTCCGGCTTGGTCAGATCGGCCCAGCTGGTCGGGATCGGCACCCCGGCCTTTTCCATCTCGATGGTGTTGACGCAGAGCGCGGCCGACCAGGCATTGGTCCCGACCCAGTAGGGATCGGCATCGGCATCGCGGAACCGCGGGTCGAGCGCGGTCACGCCGACCGGGGCGTAGGGCTCGAGCATGCCTTCGGCTTCCAGCATCAGAAGCGAGGTCGCGGCGGTGCCCAGCACCACGTCGGCCACGGGGTTGTCCTTCTCAGCCAGCAGCTTGGCCGTGATGACCCCGGTCGAATCGCGGACCCACTGGATGGTGATGCCGGGATTGGCCTTCTCGAAGCTGGCCTTGTAGACAGGCAGAAGGTCGGCTTCCAGCGCAGTGTAGACGGTCAATTGCTGGGCGGCGGCGGCGCCGAAGTCAAGCGCGACGACGACGGCGGCCGCGCTGGTGAGCAACTTCCACATGTTTATGATTCCCCGAGAGGCGCCGTCTGTCAGGCGCATCGCAAGACCTAGCCGGATCATTTGACACGTTTGTGAAGCTGTCCGGCGGGGGACCGGCCCTGCCGCGACGGCCGCTTCTGCCCCGGGGCGTCATCTTTCCGTCAAGCGCCGGGCCTAGGACTGCAAGGCCCCAAGCTGCCCGAGGCCCCGGAATGCCGTCCCACACCCCGCCCGGCCCGATCGGCCTTGTCGCCCGCGATGCCGCAGTCTTTTTCGGGCAGGACCAGTCGACCCCCTGCGCGCGGGGCATCGTGCGGGCCGAAGGCGTCTGGATCGAGGACGAGTCCGGGCAGCGCCTGATCGATTGCCACGGCAATTCGGCCCACCACCTGGGCTATGGCCATCCGCGCGTGCTGGCGGCGATCCGCGACCAGCTTGACCGGCTGACCTTCGCGCCCCGCCGCTTCGCCTGCGAACCCGCCGCCGCGCTGGCCGAGCGGCTGACCGCGCTGGCGCCGATGCAACCCGCGCGGCTGCTGTTCCTGCCTTCGGGGTCGGACGCGGTCGAGACCGCGCTCAGGCTGGCCCGGGCGGCCACCGGCCGCTGGAAGACCGTGTCGTTCTGGGGCGCGTTCCACGGCGCGGGCTTCGGCGCGGCGGCGGTCGGCGGCGACCCGGTCTGGCGCCACCGGGCCACCGGGCCGCTGCCCACCGGCGCCGAGCATGTGGCGCAGTACGATTGCGGCGGCTGTCCCTTCAACCACCGGAGCGACGACGGCACGCCGCCCCTGGACCGCTGCGCCATGGCCTGCGCCCGCGCGATCACCGACATCCTGCGGCGGGAAGGCGACATCGCCGCCGTGATCGCCGAACCGATGCGGGCGGTGCCGCTGATCCCGCCGCCGGGCTTCTGGGCCGAGATCCGGCGCGCCTGCGACGAGACCGGGACGCTGCTGATCTTCGACGAGATCCCCACCGGGCTGGGCAAGACCGGCCGGCTGTTCGCGTCGGACCACGAGGGCGTGGTGCCGGACATCACCGTCCTCGGCAAGGCGCTGGGGGGCGCGGTCCTGCCGATCGCGGCGGTGCTGGCCCGGGCCGATCTGGACGTGGCGCAGCCCTGGTCCATCGGCCACTACACCCACGAGAAGAACCCGGTGACGGCCCGGGCCGCGCTGGCCGTCCTTGAGACGATCGAGGCGGAAGCGCTGGTCGGGCGCGCCGCCGCCATGGGCGCCCGGCTGCTCGACGGTCTGCGGGAGCTGGCCGGCCGGCATCCCGGGCTGGTCCGGCCGCGCGGCCGCGGCCTGCTGGTCGGGGTCGACATCATCGATCCTGCGAGCGGACTGCCGGATCCGGGCGCGGCCGAGGCGATCCGCGCCCGGGCCTTCGATCTCGGGGTGAACCTGAAGACCTCGCGCGGCCATACGCTCACCCTGTCGCCGCCGCTGGTCATATCCGAACACGAGCTTGACCTCGTGCTCGACCGCCTCGCGCGTGCCGTCGTACCCGCGGGCTGAGGCGGACCGAACCCGCGCGCCCGGGCCCGGGTTCCGCGCCGGGGCTACTGAGCCACGGTCACCGACCGGATGCTGCCGTCGAAGCCGAACGGGCGCTGTTCCTCATAGGCCAGCGAGACCGGCGAGCCGAGGTCCATGCCGACGTCGAAGCTTTCGGTCGCCGAGAAGGCCGCCGGCACCGTGCGGGGCACGCGGGTGCGCGCTGCCTCGGTCCCGTCGACGCTGATCGCCACGACCGCCTCGCCGCCGGGCTTCGCGATCGTGGTCTCGACCACGATCCGGTGCGCGCCGGCCGGGATCTTCGCGGTGCGGGCCTGCGTGTTCTCGATGATCATCATGTTGTATTCATAGACCAGTTCGCCCTTGTCCATGTAGACGGAGAGCCCGCCCGCGGCGCCGCCCACGGCATAGAGCACGCCGCTGGCCTCGGCCCCGAAATCGGCATCGATGGTCACCGTCGTCGATTGCCGCCCGACCCCTGGGGCGGCGAATTCGGGCATCCGGCGGACGTTGGGGCCGAAGACCCAGCTGTCATAGGGCGACTTCACCCGGTCTTCGGGATGCAGCCGCAGCCAGTTGCCCGCGCCGATCGGCAGGTCGCGGTTCGCCTCGGCCACCTCCATGAACCGCGCCTTCATCTCGGCCATCCGTTCGGGCTGCTCGGCCGACAGGTCGCGCGCCTGCGAGAAGTCGCTGGAGAGGTCATAAAGCTGCCAGACATCCGCGGTCGAATCCCAGCCCGCCAGCCGCTTTGCCGATCCGGGCGTGTCCCAGGGGATGAAGGGCCCTTCGGTGCCGGCGAACCAACCGTCGATCCAGATGCCGCGGCTGCCGTTGTTGTCGAAGAACTGCTCGTGCTTGCGGTTCGGGGCCGCGGCATCGGTGAAGGTATAGGCGAAGCTGGTGCCGTCGACCGGCATCTGGTCGTGGCCGTTCACCACCTGGGGCGGGGTGATCCCCAGCACCTCGTAGATCGTCGGCGCCACATCGACCACATGGCTGAACTGGGTGCGCATCTGGCCGTCATGGGCGATGTGGCCGGGCCAGGCCACCACCATCGGGTTGCGGACCCCGCCAAGATAGGCCGCCATCAGCTTGGTGCCCCGGAACGGCGTGCCGCCGGCCCAGGCCCAGCCGGCGTGGTACATGTTGTCGGTGCGCGGGCCGCCCAGCACGTCGATGCCGCCGATCCGGTCCAGCGCCGCCATCTGCTGCTCGACCGTGTTGGCGATGTTGTTCTGGGCCAGAAGCTCGCTGATCGAGCCCTGCTGGCCCTCGGCCGACGAGCCGTTGTCGCCGAAGATGTAGAAGATCAGCGTGTTGTCCAGAAGGCCGCGCGCCTCCATGCCGTCGATCAGCCGCCCGGCCTCGGTGTCGGTGTGTTCGACGAAGCCGGCGAACAGTTCCATCAGCCGTTCCTGAAAGGCGCGCTCGCTTTCGGGGATGCTGTCCCAGGCCGCCATCGACGGGTCGCGCGGCGTCAATTCGGTGCCGGGCGGGATCACCCCCATCTCCAGCTGGCGCTGGAAGGTCCGCTCGCGATAGGCGTCCCAGCCGCTGTCGAACCGGTCCTTGTAGCGGTCGGCCCATGCGGGGAAGACGTGGTGCGGCCCGTGCGCGCCGCCCGGCGCCCAGTACATGAAGAACGGCTGGTCCGGGTCGAAGGCGCGGTAATCGTCCAGCCAGCTCAGCGCCTTGTCCACCATGTCGCTGGTCAGGTGGTAGTCCGGGTCGTCATGGGGCGGTTCCACCGCGTCATAGTTCTCGGTCAGCCGGGGTTCGTATTGCGAGGTCTCGCCGCCGAGGAAGCCGTAGAAATACTCGAAGCCGTATCCGTTCGGCCAGCGGTCCTTGGGCCCGATGCTGGTGGTCTCGACCGCCGGGGTGTTGTGCCACTTGCCGAAGGCCGAGGTGTGATAGCCGTAGTTCTTCAGCACCTCGGCGACGGTCGCGGCGTTCATCGGGACCACCCCGGTGAAGCCGTCCCAGGCCACCGCGCGTTCGGCGATGGTGCCCGATCCGACCCGGGTGTGGTTCCGCCCGGTCAGCAGTGACGCGCGGGTGGGCGAACAGATCGCGGTGGTGTGGAACTGGGTATAGCTGATCCCCGCGGTCGCCAGCCGGTCGAGCGTGGGGGTGTGCACCTCGCCGCCGAAGGTCTCGGACACGCCGAAGCCGACATCGTCCAGCAGGATGATCAGGATGTTCGGCGCATCTTCGCGCAGGTGCTGCCGGGGCGCCGGCCAGATCATCGTGGAGGTGGCCAGCGTCGGGCCGGTGACCCCCGCCATCGGCGCCGGCGGGAACGGCAGGATCGACCCGTCGTCCGGCACGGACTGCGCCGCGACCGGTCCCGCCAGCACTGCGGCGACGATGACCAGGATCAGGGGATGGGGCATGGGGATCATCGCAGGTCTCCTTCGTGTTCCGTTTCGGTCGGGCTCGGCCGGGTCCGGCCGGGCGCCGCGCAAGCGCCGCGTGCCGTCTATCCCTTCGGCAGCAGGAACTTGACCGTGAAGCTGTAAAGGTCCTCGGGTACCGCATAGTCATCGGCGAAGTTGCGTTCGTATTGTGCGGTGAACTGCACCGGCACCCGGTCGAACCGGTGCAGCTTGGCCAGCTTCACCCCCAGGGGCAGGCTGACCCAGTCGCCCTGGTCCCAGTCATAGGTGACCGACATTTCCGACAGGCCGGTGGACCAGCCGTTGCCCAGGCCCAGCGTCGCGATCGGTTGCAGGATCGAGATATTCACGTCGGGCATGTCGGCGTCGCCGGCGAAGCTGAAGAGGTTCTGGTTGAACGCCCCCCAGAGCAGCCGGCTGGTCTTCGCGGTGAAGCCGGCTGCCGGGCCGATCCCCCATTTCTCCGCGCTGAGCCCGTCCGCGCCGGTCGGGACCAGCCCGTCCACTCCCAGGCCGAACCGGCCCCAGTCCCGGTCGAAGGTGACAAGGTTGAACAGCACCATGTCAGAGAGGCCGGTCTTCCCCGATGGCGTGTCGGTGAAATAGGGCAGCGTCACCCGGAAGATGTTCTGCACGCCACCCAGCTCGAACGGAATGGCGGCGCGGAACTGCACGAAGTTCTGCGACGCGCCGCCCGTGTTGAACACCGACGGGCTGTAGCTGTCCTGCAACTGGAATGCCATCAGCGGCGCGGTCGGGTCGTTGGCGGCCTGGGACAGGTTTTCGCCGTCCTGCTCCTGCGCCGGCGCCGGCACGGCCGCAACCGCCGCCAGAAGGGCGATCGCCGCGGCGCGGGCGGTCATTCCAGACCGATCTTCTTCGGCGGATACTTGGCGAAGGTCGCGCCATGGACCTTCATCTCGGCCCCCATCGTGGCGAGCCAGGCATTCATCCGGTGGCCGACCGGGTATTCCTCCTTCGGGTCGATATAGAGGTTGAACAGCCAGGGCGCGGTGCCGACGCCTTCGACCGTGGACATGTCGATCCACAGGAACTGCTCGGCGGGCATCACTATCTTCTGGTGCATCTTGTATTCGCGCATCCGCATCGCGGCGAAGGTCGAGCCCATCCAGAAATAGACGTTCTCGCGCGCGGACTGGCCGTCGTCGACCAGCAGGAACGAGGTCTGGTCGATGCCGTCCATGTAGCGGTCGGTCGGGATCGCGGCCGTCGCATCACCAAGGCTCAGCGAGGTGTTGAACAGGTCCATCAGGTCAAAGAGCCCGTCCGACACCCGGCCGGGGGCGATCATGCCCTTCCAGTAGGCGATGCCCGGCACCCGCACGCCGCCTTCCCAGGTCGTGCCCTTGGCGCCGCGGAACGGGGTATAGCCGGCATCGGGCCACATATCCATCTGCGGGCCGTTATCCGAGGTGACGAAGATGAAGGTGTTCTCCAGCACCCCTGCGGTGTCCAGCGCCGAAACGATGTCGCCGATGATCGCGTCCACCTCGACCAGCGAGTCCTTGTAAGGGTATTTCGAAGCGCTGGCGCCAGTGAATTCCTTCGACGGGAAGTTGTCGGTATGCACCTTCATGAAGGCATGGGTCAGGAAGAACGGCTTTTCCTCCTGCGCCATCTCGGCGATCCGCTTGACCGTATAGTCGCGCAGCCGCAGGTCGGCCTCGGCGATATCTTCAAGCCCGGTGGTCTTGATGACCACCTTTGCCTCGGTATCGCCCTTGTTGCCCGCCACCAGATTGATATCGGTCCCCATCGCGCGATAGGCGGCCAGCTTTTCGGGGTCGAGCACCAGATCGGGATAGCGGCGCACGTCGAATTCCTGGCTGATCTCCTTCTGCGCCGAGTAGAAGCCGTAGAACTCGTCGAAGCCCACCTCGAAGGGCCGCATGCCCGGCACCTCGCCGATGTGCCACTTGCCGACCAGCGCGGTGTGATAGCCCGCATCGCTGAGCAACCCTGCGACCGAGACTTCGCCCTCCCACGGGTTCAGGGTAATCTTGTCGCCCGCCAGGATCGGCCGGGTCAGGCCGGTGCGCACCGGCAGGCGGCCGGTAAAGATGGCCGACCGGGTCGGCGTGCAGGTCTGCTGCGAATAGGTCGAGGTCAGCCGCAGCCCCTCGGCCGCCAACCGGTCCATGTTCGGTGTCGCCGCCCCGATCGCGGCGCCGCCGCCATAGGACCCCGGATCGCCATAGCCCATGTCGTCGACCACGAAGATCAGGATGTTCGGCTTCCTGCCGGTACGCGCCGCCAGATCGGCCAGCTTCGCCGCCGCAGCGGCGTCCTGCTCGGGGTGCGGAATGGCGGGCTGCCGGTTCTCGGCCACGGCCACCGCCCGCGACAGGGTCGAGGTGGCCGGGGCGGTGCCCTGTTGTGCCCAGACGGGTGGCGAAGCCAGCGACAGGACGGCGGCGAGCGCAGGAAGGTCGATGCGCGGGAACATGGCGGTACTCCTTGGGCGGGTGATCCGCATGGCCGCGGATGGGACGGGTCTGGACATGGCGCCGGCTCAGAACGCCATCGTGGCGGAAAGCCAGACGATGTCGCTTTCGAGGCGGCGGGTGGCGTCGAACTCGCCGACATACTTGGCTTCGAAGCTGGTCGGCTTGCCCCAGGGCTTGGCCTGATAGGTGATGATCGGGCCGATGCCGGCCAGGCTGGCCTGCAGGCTGTCCGCCCCCAGCGCGGCCCGGATCGCGTCGGCGCCGTCGCCGCTGTCGTCCGCGGTCTGCTGATAGACATAGCCGGTCAGGCCAAGCGCCAGCCCCGAGGGGAGGTGCTGCATCCCGGTGAGTTCCAGGTTCACCTGCGGCGCGTTCTGGTATTCGGTCTGGTCGTGATACTGGCTGAACAGCACCGAGAGCGAGCCGGACAGTTCGACCCCGGTCTTGGGATCAAGCCAGGTCATCGCCACGCCGGGCTGGATCGACCAGACATCCTTGCCGATGCTCAGCGCGTCGATCTCGCGCGCGGCAAGGTCCACGGTGGTGGCGGAATACTGCCCCACCGGCACGAAGACCGAGGCATAGGCGTTCCAGTGCAGGCTGCCCTGAGTCCAGCCGACCATCGACGTCACCGTGACGTCGCCCATGCCGGTCTGTGCGTCCTCGATCCCGTTCCCGAACGGGCCGGTGAAGGTCAGGTCTGCCCAGGCATAGGGGATGTTGACGTTGATCGCCGCCTGACCGCCCCAGAGATCGCCCTCGAACGACTGGGTGATCCCCAGCTTGAAGAGATAGCTCGAGATGTCGGCGCTGACGACCGGCAGGCCGCCGATCGAGACATCGGTCACCGAGCCTTCGAAATAGATGAAATCGGTGGTGACATAGGTTCCGGGCGGCGGGACGATGCCGGCCAGGCTGTCCCGGCTGCCCAGCAGATAGGCCCCCGTGCCCCCCTCGACGGCGCGGCCCGGCTGCGGCAGGACTGCTGCGATGAGGCCCGCCATGGCGGCCAGGCGGAACACATGCGACACGCTATCTCCCTTCATCCCGTTCTGCGGCAGGTCACCCGGCCTGCCGCGGCGATTGACACCCTAGGGAGGGTTCGGACACTGGATTGCGCAGAAGTTGGCAATTCCGGGAGAATCCGATCCGTCATGCACTGGCGTCAGCAGATTGCGCGGTCGAGGTGGCTGGCCCGGGTTCCGCACGACTTCCGTGAGGACGTGCTGGCCGCCTGCATCCCGAGGACGCTGACCACCGGCGAATGGCTGTTCGGCATGGGCGACGACATCGCCGGCCCGGTCGGCGTGATCTCGGGCGCGGCGGTGCTGGAACTGCCGGTCTCGGGCGAGACCCTGCAACCGGTCTGGCTGTTCCATCCGGGCGAATGGATCGGCGTGATGGCTGCCATGCACGGACAGCAACGCCTGGCCACCCTTCGGGCGCTGGGACCGACCGTCGTGGCGATGCTGCCGAGCTCGGCCCTGCAGCGCCTTGCAGCGTCCCACCCCGAGGGCTGGCGTCTGTTCGGGATGATCTCCAACCAGAACGCGATCCGGGCACAGTCCGTCGGTCTGGCCCTGATGAAGCGCGACGGACGTGCCCGGGTGGCGCGGATCCTGCAACTGATCTCGCAATCGGGTTTCGCCGACGACCCGGCGCCGGTGCCGCTCGTGCTGTCGCAGGGCGATCTGGCCGGTATCTGCGGCCTGTCGCGCAATGCCTTTGCCCGCCACGCCGAGAGGCTTCAGGACGAGGGGCTGATCAGCCTGTCCTACCGCCGGATCGAGATCCTCTCGCCCGAGCGACTGGCGCAGGTGGCGGCCGGCTGACCGCAACGGCGCTGACATGCCGTCCCACCCAGTGCCGGAACGGCGTCTCCTGACCGGCAGCATGGCTTCCGGACGTGCGGCGAGTCGCTGCGCGCATCCCGCCGCGCTTCGACACCGGCAGGGTCAAGTCCGCCCGCCTGCCGCTGCGAGCCCCGGATGCAGCGCACCAGAAGCGGTCCTTCCTGCCGGACAGACCCCCTGCCGTTGGCGGCGATCGCCGGCCGCATTCGCTGCGGATTGCCGGAACCGGCCCCTTCGTCCGGCGCCATTCATCTGCCGGGCGCTCATGAAAAAGGCGCAAGCCATGCATGACAATCGCAACCTGCCCGGAAGAAGGGCATCATCTGCAGTTGGATGGCACATCGCAGCGCGCATGTCTGGCCACCGCGTCGCGGTCCCTGCAATATTACCTACATACTCCGAGCAAGCGACGGAGCGCATATTTCATGACGGCAGCCATCCCTCCAGCCAGCCAGACGCGCACGCATCCGAATCGGGCCGAAGCCTCGAGTCTGATGATCGATGCCGTCTACGAGTGCGCGAAGATCCTGACCGGGTCCCCCGATACGGTGAAGGCGCTGTCCGCGGTTCTCAACGTCCTGTCGTCGTTCGTCGGGCTCAAATACGGGGCCGTCGCGCTTCTGGCGGAGCTTGACGGCATTTCGCCGGCGCCGGGCGCGCGCAACCCCTACGTGATCGTCGCCAGCACCCGCGGGCCGATCACCGAGGAACCGGAATGCGGCGCCATCCCCGTGGCGGCGGCGCAATGCGTGTTCAAGACCGGCGTCGCGCTGGTCTCGCCCGACATGGCCGACGAATTCGGCGCCGCCTCGGTCCCGCCCCATGCCGAGGACAAGCGGCTATCGATGATCGCCGTGCCGATCCGCGACCCCAGCTATTCGCCCCTGGTGCTGGGGGTGCTCTGCGCCTACCGGCCGCTCGACGGCGGCGGCTTCAGCCAGCTGGATGGCGACCTGCGGCTTCTGACAATGGTGGCGACCCTGGTGGTGCAGGCCCTGCGCTTCCGCCGCCTGGTCGCCTGGGACCGCGAACGGATGATGCGCGAGGCCCGCCGGGCGATCGCCACGGCCGGGGATCTGGCCGAGAAGCCCAAGGGCTTCCTGGCCTTCGACGAGATCGAGGGCATCGTCGGCAACAGCCCGGCGATCGCCGCCGTCACCGCGATCTTGCGCAAGGTCGCCCGAACCAAGGCGCCGGTGCTCCTCCGCGGCGAAAGCGGAACCGGGAAGGAGCTGTTTGCCCAGGCGCTGCACCGGCTCAGCGACCGCTGCGGGAAACCCTTTGTCCGGGTGAACTGCGCGGCGCTGAGCGAGTCGTTGCTGGAAACCGAACTGTTCGGCCACGAGAAGGGCGCCTTCACCGGCGCCGTCGCCCAGAAGAAGGGCCGTTTCGAACTGGCCGACGGCGGCACCCTGTTCCTGGACGAGATCGGCGAGATCAGCCCGGAGTTTCAGGCAAAGCTGCTGCGGGTGCTACAGGAAGGCGAATTCGAACGGGTCGGCGGCTCGCGCACCCTGAAGGCGGACGTGCGCGTGGTCACCGCCACCAACAAGGATCTGGAAGCCGCCGTGGTCGCCGGCACGTTCCGCGCCGACCTCTATTTCCGCATCTGTGTGGTGCCGATCATGCTGCCGCCGCTGCGCGAACGGCGCGAGGACATCGCCAACCTGGCCGAGGCCTTCCTCGATCGGTTCAATTTCCAGAACCACACGGAACTGGAGCTGTCCACCTCGGCGGTGGCCCGGCTGGAGGGCTGCGCCTTCCCCGGAAACGTCCGCGAACTGGAAAACTGCATCAACCGGGTCGCCGCGCTGGCGCGGGGGCCGGTGATTGACGGGTCCGACATGGCCTGCAGCCAGAACATGTGCCTGTCCTCGTCCCTGTGGCGGATGCTGGGCACCGGGACGGGGGCGCCGGTCGGTGGGATCTCGGCGGCGGCGGCGATGGCGCCGGTGGTGCCGGTGGCACCGGTCAAGCTCCCCGTGATCGACAGCGCCTCGGCACCGCTGGCGGCGCCGGCACCCTGCCCGCGCGCGCCGGCTGCGCCCGCGCCGGTCCCCGAGAAGCGCAAGACCGCCAATACCGAACGCGACGAGCTGATCGACGCCATGGAACGCGCCGGCTGGGTCCAGGCCCGGGCGGCGCGACTGCTGGGGATGACCCCGCGCCAGATCGCCTATGCGCTGAAGAAGCACGAGATCGAAGTCCGCAAGTTCTGAACCGGCCCCTTCCCGGGTCCGGGCAACCGACGGCGCCGCCCCACCCTCGGGCGGCGCCGTTGCCGTTTCAGGGGGTCAGGCAATTGTCGCATTTGCGCGCTCCGCTGCCCGCCCGAATCCGACGTTTCCTGTCGGAGCCGTGACAGGTCCTTGTCACTTGTCCTACAAGTCATTGTATTTGAACAAACTCATAACATGGCACGACGGTTGCTTGATCCTATGCGTGACCCGCAGGATGAAAGGATGCGCCATGGGCGGAACGGTTGTCTCGCTGGAAGGACTCAAGATCGGCTCTCGCGACGACCTCACAAAGGCGATGGAGTCGCAGGGCTGCGAATCCTCATCCTGCGGATCTTCGGACGCGCCCGAGGACATGGATCCGGCGACCTGGGCCAAGGTGAAGGATCACCCCTGCTATTCCGAGGAAGCCCACCACTATTTCGCCCGGATGCACGTGGCGGTGGCGCCGGCCTGCAACATCCAGTGCAACTACTGCAACCGGAAGTACGATTGCGCCAATGAAAGCCGCCCCGGCGTGGTCTCGGAACGGCTGACCCCCGAAATGGCCGCCCGCAAGGTGATCGCGGTGGCCAACGAGATCCCGCAGCTTTCGGTGCTCGGGATCGCCGGCCCCGGCGACAGCGCCTATGACTGGAAGAAGACCAAGGAAACCTTCCAGCGCGTCGTCGAGCAGCTGCCCGACATCAAGCTCTGCCTGTCGACCAACGGCCTCGCCCTGCCCGACCATGTGGACGAGCTGCTCGACATGAACATCGACCACGTGACCCTGACCATCAACATGGTCGATCCCGAGATCGGCACCAAGATCTACCCCTGGATCTTCTGGGACCGCAAGCGGCGGACCGGGCTCGAGGCGGCGACGATCCTGCACCAGCGGCAGATGCAGTCGCTCGAGATGCTGCACGAGCGCGGCATCCTGGTGAAGGTGAACTCGGTGATGATCCCCGGCATCAACGACGAGCACCTGCTGGAAGTGAACCGGGTGGTGAAGGAGAAGGGCGCCTTCCTGCACAACATCATGCCGCTGATCTCGGCCCCTGAGCATGGCACCCATTTCGGCCTGACCGGCCAGCGCGGCCCGAACGCGGCGGAACTGAAGAAGCTGCAGGATGCCTGCGCCGGCGGCGCCAACCTGATGCGCCACTGCCGCCAGTGCCGCGCCGATGCGGTCGGCCTGCTGGGCGAGGACCGCGGCCAGGAATTCACCATGGACCTCGTGCCCGAGGAGGTCAGCTATGATCCCTCGAAGCGCGCCGCCTATCGCGAATGGGTCGCCGAGGAGCGCGGCGAACGCCGGGCCGCCGCGGATGCCGCCAAGACCGAGACGGCGAACGCCGTGGCCGAAGGCGCCGCCGCGATGCTGGTCGCTGTCGCCACCAAGGGCGGCGGCCGGATCAACCAGCACTTCGGCCATGCCAACGAGTTCCAGATCTTCGAGGTCGACGCCGACGGCGTGCGCTTCGTCACCCACCGCCGCTGCGACAACTACTGCGTCGGCGGCTATGGCGAGGAGGACAAGCTCGAGCTGGTGATCAAGACGCTGGAGGGGATCGACACCATCCTCTGCGCCAAGATCGGCGACTGCCCGAAGGACGACCTCGCCAAGGCCGGGATCACCGCGATCCAGGACTACGCCTACGAGTACATCGAGACCGCTGTCTCGGCCGTCTACCGGGCCCGCATGGGCCTGCCGGTCGAAACCGCCGCCTCGGCCTGATTTCCGAAACTCCGGCGCGGCTTCCCTTTCGTACCCGTGCCGGGGGCCATCCATCCCGAAGGAGAGACCTCATGGCCCTCAAGATCATCAAGTCCCAGTGCACCGTCTGCGGCGCCTGCGAATTCGAATGCCCGAACGCCGCGATCAAGTTCAAGGGCGACACCTACATCATCGACCCGGTGCTCTGCACCGAGTGCGATGGCCACTACGACGCGCCGCAATGCGCCGAAGTCTGCCCGGTGCCGAACACCTGCGTCCCGGCCTGAGGTGATGCCGGAAGGTCCGGCGCCGGTCGACTGGCAGGGGGTGCCGCTGGACTGCACCGCCTGCCGGTTCCGCAGCCGGCTGGCTTCCGGCCGCTGCGGCCAGGGCTGGGCCTGTGTCGATGACCGCTATGCCAAGCGCATCGAACGGTTCTTCGTCCTGAACCCGGATCTGGCCGACGACTGCCTGACCGCGCCCTACTTCGAGACGCGGATGAACGCGGCGCGGGTCGCCACGCTGTTCCGGTTGCCCCGGCTGCTGGACGACCCCGACGCGGGCGTGCGGGCGATGGCGGTGCTGCGCCTGCCGGTGACCCATGCCCAGCGGCGGATCAAGGATCCCGACCGCCGGGTGCGGATCGCCGTGGCGCACCGCCTGCCGGTGGACGAGCTGCTGCCGATGCTGGGCGACCCGGACAGCTATGTGCGTTCGATCGCCACGCGCCGGGCCGATCCGGGGATGCTGCCGGTGGCGATCGGCGATGGCGATCCCGAGATCCGGCGCATTGTCGCCCGGCGGATCGGCGAGGGCTGGCTGCGCCAGTTCATCGTCGACCCCGACCCGCTGGTCCGCCGCGAGGCGGCGCGGCGGGCGCCCGAGGATGCCCTGGCCGGCTTGGCCCGCGACGGCGACCTGCGGGTGCGTCACGCGGTGGCCGAGCGCGCCGGCGCAGGGGTTCTCCGGCTGCTGGCCGGCGACCCGGAAGAGATCATCCGCGAGGTGGCCCTTGACCGCCTTGCCCAGCTGGAAGGAAGCCGCGATGTCCACTGACGACCGCGAGATCGAGATCTACCGCGACCCGGTCTATCGCCCGGGCGACCGGGTGATCGCGAAGAAGTCCGTCAAGAACGACGGCACGATGTTCGGCAAGGAGATCGGCGAGATCGTCGTGAAGAAGGGCGATGTCGGCTATGTCCGCGACATCGGCATCTTCCTCCAGCAGTTCTACATCTACGCGGTGGATTTCGTCGAGCGCGCCTCGATCGTCGGCATGCGCGAGCGCGAGTTGACCGTCGAGGCTGCCGTCCAGCCTGCCGCCCAGTCTGCCACGCCGCCCGCCACCGTCGCCGCGGAGACCCGGCCATGAAGGTGATGATCCGGGAGACCGAGAAGGGCCTCGAGGCCTATGTGCCGAAGAAAGACCTCGAGGAGATGATCGTCGAGACCGAGCGCACCCCGCTCTGGGGCGGCTGGGCCCGGCTCGCCAACGGCCTGGTGCTGGAGATGCCGGCGCTGGCCGCCGACACCGCCCTGCCCATCACCGTCGAAGCCCGCGTTCGCAGAGAGGCCGCAGAATGACCCAGGACAGCGATCTGGCCCGTCTTGACACCGCGCTGGCCGGCGTCACCGCCGGTACCGTGATCCCCTATCTGGGCGCCAGCGTGGCCGCGCTGGGAACCGGAACCTTCCCGGCCGCGCCGGAAACGCTCTGCGCCCGGATCGAGGCCGAGGTCCGGGTGCCCAAGCGCGCCCAGGGCAATCTCTGGTCCGCGGCCCAGTATGTGGAAAGCCGCAAGTTCCGCGCCACCCTGGACGACATCGTGCAGCGCGCCTTCGCCGGCGATGCCGGCACCAACCCGATCGCCACCTGGGTCGCGGCGCAGCGCCCGCCTCTGGTGGTCGACGCCTGGTATGACGGCGCGCTGATCGAGGCCTACCGGGCCCAGGGCGGCACCGGCTGGGGCTGGGTGCAGGGGGTGAGCCGGAACGGCGAATGGTCGCTGATCTGGACCAAGTCCTATACCCCCGACGGCACCGAGCGCCTCGAGGGGCCGGACCCGGCCTGGTCCTCGCTGATCTACAAGCCCCACGGGCTGGCGCGGAAGGGCTGGAGCTTCCTTCTGTCGGACAGCGACTATGTGGAGGTGCTGACCGAGATCGACATCCAGTCGCCGATCCCCGACGAGGTAAAGCACCGGCGCACCGGCCGGGGGTTCCTGTACCTGGGGTGCCGCTTCGACGACCAGATGCTGCGCACCTTCGCCCGGCAGATCGCGAAGCGGTCGGGCGGGCCGCAATGGGCGGTGATCGAGGGCAAGCTCACCCGGATGGAGTCGCGCTTCCTGGACGAGACCGGGATCCGGCGGATCGACCTGCCGCTGGCCGCGGTGGCCGAGCGGCTGGGCACCGTCCCGGCCTGACCCCGGAACGCCCCGGCCGGTTTCGGCAGGGGCTCCCGCCCGTCTTCGCCGCCGCTGCCGCGGCAGCTCATCCCGTTGGGCCGCGCGCCGCACGTTCCGTGCGACGCGCCTTCCGGCCGCAGGCGGCCGGCCGGCGGGCGTTCCGTTCCCCGATCAGCTTGTCTGTTCCGGCCGCAAGCCGCGCCGCCCTATCCGGCC